>DATJQT010000317.1:0-38885 GCA_035505475.1 Vulcanimicrobiaceae bacterium | reverse complement strand
GCAGAGGTATTGCCCGTTGACGCACAGATGACGGCCTTGGCCCCGCGCTCAAGCGCTTTGCTCATCGCCACCGTCATCCCGCGGTCCTTGAACGAGCCGGTCGGGTTCACGCCCTCGTATTTCAGAAAGACCTCGCACGCGAGGCCGAGGTGTTTGCGCAGCCGGTCGGCGCGGATCAATGGCGTGTTGCCCTCGAGCAGGGTGACGACGGGGGTGGCATCCGTGACCGGGAGAAATTCGCGGTACCGGTGAATCAATCCTTGCCAGCTCATACGTTAATCCTCTACGCCTTCGACCCGGATACAGAACGGCTCCTGGGCCACCACGTCCAACTCGCCGAGTCTTGCCCGCGCCCTCCGCATATTGCCTTCGATCGCCTCGTGGGTGAGCATGACGATCGGCACAGCGGCCGCTTCGTCGCGCCCCTTCTGCAGCATAGAGGCGATGCTGATATCGTGGTCGGCGAGGACGCCGCTGACGCGGGACAGCACGCCGGGTTTATCCACCGCCATGACGCGGAGATAATAGCGGCTGCTGATCTGGTCTATCGGCTTGAGCCGGACCTCGGCGCCGACCACGCTGGTCGGCAGCAAGGCCGCGCGGGCCGGCCGATGATACACGATGTTGTGGGCAATCTCGACGATATCGGCCACCACAGAGGACGCCGTGGGCATCTGGCCTGCACCCCGCCCAGAGAACATCAACGACCCGCAGGAATCCCCGCGAATATTGACGGCGTTGTACACACCGCCGACAGATGCAAGCAGGTGTGCTTCGGGGATCATGGTCGGGTGCACGCGCACTTCCAGCCCGTCCCCATCCTCTTTCGCGATGGCCAACAGCTTGATGCGGTAGCCCAATTCTCGCGCGAAGGCGATGTCCACCGCCTCGACCATCTGAATCCCCTCGATGTAAATGTCGGAGAACCGAATGTACCCGCCATACGCCAACGAGGCGAGGATCTGCAGCTTGTGGGCGGCATCAATACCCCCCACATCCAGCGTGGGATCGGCCTCGGCATACCCCTTGGCCTGCGCCTCGGCCAAGGTGGAGGCGAACGCCTGACCAGTTTCGGTCATCTTGGTCAGGATGTAATTCGTCGTACCGTTGACGATCCCCATGATGGACAGGATGCGATTGGCGACCAACCCCTCCTTGACGGACCGAATGATCGGGATGGCGCCGCAGACGCTGGCCTCGAATCCCAGGTCCACGAGTCTTTCGGCCGCGGCACGATAGATCTCGAGGCCGTGTTCGGCGAGCAGCGCCTTGTTTGCCGTGACGAGATGCTTTCCATTCTCGACCGCGCCCAAGCAGAGCTTCTTTGCGACATCCGTACCGCCGATCAACTCGACGACGATATCGATCGTCGGATCGGAAATGACCGTCGTGGCGTCGGTGGTCACCAACTTGGGGTCTACCGGAATCCGCGGTGCGCTGCGCACGGCGACCTTCTTGATCCGCAGCTTGGCGCCCACCCGCCGGTCCAGCAGATCCGCATGCTCCTGAAACAGCTTGAACACGCCCGATCCGACGGTGCCGAGACCGAGCAGGCCCACGTTGATCGTCTTCACGATGCGTTTCCCCTCTGGATGCATTGGATCAGAGTAACTTGCTCAGGCCCGTGTCCCAGGCCTCGTACGCTTGTGCAGTCGGCACCGAAAAGGCAAAGCCTTTCCCCCGGAAGCTCAGATCGTCACCGCCAACGGTGCCCAGGCGCGTGCACGCCACCCCGTGGCGCTTTGCGAGGGCTGCGACGGCTTCGACGTCTGAGGGCCGCACGCTCACCACGATACGCGAGGCGGATTCGCCGAAGAGGATACTATCTGCGCGGAATTCGCCCGGCAGATCGAAGCGTCCGCCAAACCGCTCCGGCCCGGTTACCGCGCACTCCGCGAGCGCCACGGCCAGTCCGCCGTCCGCACAATCGTGCGCCGAGCGGATCACGTCCGCCTGGATCGCCTCGAGGCAGACCGCCTGGACGGCGCGCTCCCGGTCGAGGTCCAGCCGGGGCGGCCGGCCCGTTTCCGCGTTATGGATCACCTTCAGGTACTCGCTCCCGCCCAACTCGTCCCGGCTCTCCCCCAACAGGAGCACCGCATCCCCCGCCGCCTTGAACCACTGGGTGGTCGCTTGGCGGACGTCATCCAGCAGCCCGACCATACCGATGATCGGCGTTGGGAAAATGGCGGTCCCCAGCGTCTCGTTGTACAGGCTCACGTTGCCGCCAGTGACGGGCGTATCAAACGTGCGGCAGGCGTCGGCGATACCGCGCACCGCTTCGCCAAACTGCCACATGATCTCCGGCCGCTCCGGATTGCCGAAATTGAGACAGTTCGTGATCGCCAGCGGTCGCGCTCCCGAACAGACCACGTTGCGGGCCGCTTCGGCCACGGCGAGCTTTCCGCCCTCGTAGGGATCCAAGTACGTGTGCCGGCCGTTTCCGTCGGCGGCCAGCGCCAGACCCTTGCCCGTGCCCTGCACGCGCAGGACGGCGGCATCCGAGCCGGGTTCGACGATCGTGTTGCAGAACAGCATGTGATCGTACTGCTGCCACACCGGGCGCTTGCACGCAATGTTGGGCGACGCCAAGAGCGCCAGCAGGACATCGGCGGGACGGTCGAACACCGGAATCCGGGACAGGTCGGCCGCCTGCACTTCGTCGAGGTAGGCCGGCCGCTCCATCGGGCGACGGTAGACGGGTCCCTCCTCGGCCAGCGCGCGGGCGGGAATCTCGGCCACGACCTTGCCGTGGTTCAGGACCCGCATCAGGCCATCATCCGTCACCCGTCCCACGATCACGGCATCGAGGTCCCATTTTTCGAAGATCCGCATGACCTCGTGCTCGCGCCCGGCGTGTGCCACCAGCAGCATGCGCTCCTGCGATTCCGAGAGCATCACCTCGTACGGGATCATGCCGGTCTCGCGCAGCGGCACGAGGGCGAGGTCGATCTCGATGCCCGTGCCCCCGCGGCTTGCCATCTCGCAGGTCGAGCAGGTGAGCCCCGCCGCGCCCATGTCCTGAATCCCCACAATGGCGTCGCCGGCCATGAGCTCCAAGCAGGCCTCGATCAGGAGCTTCTCGCGGAACGGATCGCCGACCTGGACGGTTGGGCGCCGCTCTTCCGAGCCCTCATCGAACGTTTCCGAGGCCATCGTCGCGCCGTGGATGCCGTCGCGCCCGGTCTTCGCCCCCACGTAGATCACGGGATTCCCGGCGCCGCCGGCCCTCGCCAGGAAGATGCGATCCTTGGGCGCCAGCCCGAGACAGAACACGTTGACCAGCGGGTTGCCCGCGTACGTCTCGGAGACGCACAGCTCGCCCCCGACGGTCGGCACCCCGACGGCGTTGCCGTACCCGGCGATCCCGGCAACCACGCCCCCGGCGATGAAACGACTCTTCACGTCCGTAAGCGGCCCGAAGCGCAACGGGTCGAGCAGGGCGATCGGGCGGGCGCCCATCGTGAAGATATCTCGGATGATGCCGCCGACTCCCGTGGCGGCGCCTTGCCGGGGCTCGATGAATGAGGGGTGGTTGTGGCTTTCCATCTTGAAGACGATGGCCAGCCCGTCGCCGATGTCCACCACCCCCGCGTTCTCGCCGGGGCCCTGCAGAATGCAGCGGCCGGTGGTGGGCAGCGTCTTCAGATGCACGCGGGAGCTCTTGTAGCTGCAGTGCTCCGACCACATCACGGAAAAGATACCCAGCTCCGTAAAGTTGGGCTCCCGTCCCAAGATGGCGATGATCCGCTGATACTCATCTGGGGTGATGCCGTGTTGGGCAATCAGGTCAGGCGTGATCCGCTGGGGTTCGCGCATCGCACATCCTTACAGTCGGAGACCGTGTCAGGGAACGGACCTCACCGGGTTGCGGCGGCGAGCGATTCCAAGACGCTGGTGAAGAACAGGCGGCCGTCCGTGGAGCCAAGCAGGGCCTCGCTGGCCCGCTCGGGGTGCGGCATGAGGCCGACGACGTTCCGTCCGGCATTACAGACGCCGGCAATGTTGTCCAATGCTCCGTTCGGGTTCGCCTCGGGCGTGACCTGTCCGTCGGGCGTGGCATAGCGGAAGATGATCTGCTGCTGTGCCTCGAGCGCTGCCAGCTCTTGCGGAGGCACGTAATACCGACCCTCGCCATGCGAGATGGGGACCTTGAGGACCTGGCCGGGCCGCATGGCGCGAGTGAATGGGGTGCTCACGCTCTCGGTCCGGATGTGCACCCAGCGGCAGCGATACTGGAGCGAGGTATTCCGCAGCAGTGCGCCCGGTAAGAGGCCGGCTTCGCAGAGGATTTGGAAGCCGTTGCAGCTTCCCAGCACCGGCCCCCCAGAACGGGCGAAGGCGACGACCGCCTCCATCACCGGCGAAAAGCGGGCGATCCCGCCACAGCGTAGGTAATCCCCGTGGGCAAACCCGCCCGGCAGAATCAGACAGTCGTAGCCGGCCACCGAGGTGTCCTTGTGCCAGATCAATCCGCAGTCGATACCGACGACGTCGCGACAGACGTGCTCGAAATCCTGGTGACTCCAGGTGCCGGGGAAGACCAGAATACCGATCTTCATCCCGCGACCTCGCTGATCTCGAACACGTACTCTTCGATCACCGGATTCGCCAGGAGTTTACGGCACATCTCATCCACTTGGGCCCGCGCCTTCTGTGGATCGCTTTCCTGGAGCTTGAGGACCATGAACTTGCCGATCCGGCAATCCTCGACCCCGGAAAAGCCGAGGCTCGCCAGTCCGCTCTTGACCGTGTCCCCTTGCGGGTCGAGCACGCTCTTCTTCAGCGTCACATGAATCCGCGCTTCCACCATGCGTCACACTCCGAATTCCGTGTTCGTGTCTCGGCGCTCGGCGCTAGGCGCGCCCCTGCCGCTGTCTCTACCCCTGTCGCCCCGCTACGCGCACACCCGCCGACAGGTCTCCGCATACGCGGCGGCTTCCCGCGCGGCGCTGCGGTACCGGCGGTCCTTGCCCAGGCGCGCCCGCGTGGCCTGGTCCCAGAAGCGACAGCCGTCCGGCGTGATGTCGTCCCCGATGAGGACCTGGCCGGCGATCCGTCCGAACTCTAGTTTCAGATCCACGAGTTGGATCTCGCGCTCGGTGAAGAACGGCAGCAGGATCGCGTTGGCCCGGAACGTCATGTCCCGGATCGTCTTCAGTTCTTCCGACGAGGCCAGGCCGAGCGCGGCCACGTGCGTCTCGTTGACAAGTGGATCGCCCAGCGCGTCGCTCTTGTAGTACAGCTCCAGGACCGGCAGCGGGAGGGGCGTGCCCTCTTCCATGCCGAGGCGCTTGGTCAGGCTCCCCGCCACGACGTTGCGCAGGACCACCTCCAGCCGGATCATCTCCAGCCGGCGGACGACCATGTCCCGCTCGCCGGTCATCTCCAGGTAATGCGTGGGAACCCCACTGGCGTGGAGCACCTCGAATAGCCGCGCAGCGATACGGTTCTTCATGGCCCCGCGTCCTGGCACGCGGCGGACGCCGTGGTCGAAGGCGGGAACATCCTTGAAGCGCTGGAGCAACCGGGCGGGATCGCCGGTCTCGAAGAGAATCTTCCATTTCCCTTCGTACAGCTTACGACCCGGCGTGAGCCCCACGCATCCCTCTCAGCCGAGTCCCACCCGGCGAAAGATGGCATCGACGTGGCGCAGATGATACCCCAGATCGAAGCAGCTTTCAATTTCGGCGGGCGTGAGCAGGCGGCGCACCTCGGCATCGTCCAGCAGCAGTTTTTGAAATGCCACGCCGGATTCCCACGCCTGCATGGCGTTGCGCTGCACCATCTCGTACGCCGCTTCCCGCGACGCACCCGCCTTGGCCAGGGCCAGCAGCACCTGCTGCGAGAAGATCACGCCGTGCGTCGCCTGCAGGTTCTGCTGCATGCGCTCCGGATACACGCGCATGCCGCGCACGATCTCGGTAAAGCGGTGCAGGAGGTAGTCGAGCAGAATCGTGCCGTCGGGCAGGATGACGCGCTCGACCGACGAATGGCTGATGTCCCGCTCGTGCCAGAGCGCTACGTTCTCCAGCCCAGCCTGTACGTTGGAACGGAGCAGCCGCGCCAATCCAGAGATCTGTTCGCACGAGACCGGATTTCGCTTGTGCGGCATGGCCGACGATCCCTTCTGGCCGGCCGAGAACGGCTCCTCCGCCTCGCGGACCTCGGTCCGCTGCAAGTGGCGGATCTCCGTCGCAAACTTATCGAGTGACGAGCCCACCACGCCGATCGCCGCCAGGTATTCCGCGTGCCGGTCGCGCTGGATGATCTGGGTGGACACTGGCTCCGGCTTCAGGCCCAGCTTCGCGCAGACATACTCCTCGACCGCGGGCGGCACGTTGGCGAACGTGCCCACCGCGCCGGAGAGCTTGCCGTACCCGATCACCTCGTGCGCGCGCCGCAGCCGCTCCTCGGCCCGGCGGACTTCCATCAGCCACATAGCAAGCTTGAGGCCGAAGGTGGTCGGTTCGGCATGAATACCGTGGGTCCGGCCGATCGTGGGCGTGCGCTGGTACTGCAGCGCGAGCGTGGCAAGCACCGCCTGGAGCGCCGCGACATCGGCGAGGAGGATATCCGCCGCCTGCTGCATCTGGACGGCTAGGCAGGTGTCCAGGATGTCCGACGAGGTCAGCCCGAGGTGGATATAGCGCGACGCCGGCCCAATCTGCTCGGCAATCGCCTCGGTGAACGCCACCACGTCGTGTTTGGTGCGCCGCTCGATCTCGTCGATGCGGGGCACCAGGGCCGCCATGTCGAACCCGGAGTTGGCGTGGATCTCGGCTACCGCCGCGCGGGGGACGACACCCAATTCGGCCCAGGCCTCACAGGCGAGGACCTCGATTTTCAGCCAGATGCGAAAGCGGTTGGTGGGCTCCCAGATCGCGGTCATCGCCGGCCGGGAATAGCGTGGAATCATATCGCTCTCCTTGGGTAGACCCGTGAAAAGCGGGACAGGCAGGGCGGATGTTATCGTTGCCGGGCGGTTATGCCAGGCGGCCGATGGTGGTCAGCGCGCACCGATCGGGCACCAGGAGCGCCCGGTTCAATTCGGCGAACGTATCCGGCGAGACCTGCTCGATGCCCTGAATGATCTCGTCCAGGTCGAAATATCGCTGGAAATAGATCTCCGCCTTGGCGAGGCGGGTCATTCGGCTGCTGGTGCCCTCCAGCCCGAGCAGCAGATTGCCCTTGACCTGCTCCTTGGCACGCCGGAACTCGTCGAGATCCACCGGTTCCTCGCGCAGGCGCCGGAACTCGCCCCGGATCAGATCCAAGACTTGCGGATAGGACTCGGCGCTCGTCCCCGCATACACCGCCATCAGGCCGGAATCCAGATAGGAGGCCTGGTAGGAGTAGATCGAGTAGGCCAGGCCGCGCTTCTCGCGAATCTCTTGGAACAGGCGCGAGCTCATCGAACTGCCCAGAATCGCGTTCTGCAGGTAAAACGCGTAGCGGTGGGGGTGGCTGTAGGGCAACCCTTCGACGCCGAGCACGAGGTGGAGCTGGGCGCTGTCGCGGTCCTCGTGATGGGCGGTGTGATAGCAGACGGGCAGCGGCCCATTGGTCGGCTGCGACCGCCCCTGCCATTTCCCAAACGCCTCCTGCACCAAGGCAACGACCCGTTCATGCGTGAGATCCCCGGCCGCCGCGATCACGACGCGATCCGGCTGGTAGAAGCCCTCTAATTGCGCGAGCACCTCCGCACGGGTCAGGCTTTGGACGGAAGTGCGCGTTCCCAGGACGGGCCGGCCGAGCGGGTGGTCGCGCCAGACCTGCTGCGCGAAGAGGTCGTGGATCAGATCGTCGGGATCGTCCTCGACCATCTTGATCTCTTCCAAAACGACTCGGCGCTCTTTGTCGATGTCTTCGGGATCCAGGCGGGGATGCAGGAGGAGGTCGCTCAACAGGTCCACCGCGAGCGGCAAATGCTCGCCCAGGACCTTGGCGTAGAAACAGGTGTTTTCGCGCGAGGTGAACGCGTCGAGCGTCCCGCCGACGCTGTCGATCGCGCGGGCGATGTCCTCGGCGCTCCGGGTTTCGGTGCCTTTGAAGAGGAGGTGCTCGATGAAATGCGAGACGCCGGCCGTGTGCGCCGCTTCATAGCGCGAGCCCACCCGCACCCACAGGCCGATCGCCACCGAGCGAACCTGCGCCATGCGTTCGGTGAGCACCACGATGCCGTTCGGCAGGACCTCCTTGGCGAAGAGCGCGCCTACGTGCTGGATGGTTCCTTCCCTCCGCGGCGCCGCTCGCGCTGCTCGCCGGATCCGCTCTCCCCGCCCGTGTCGGCCGGGGCGGGCCCAGCCTTTGCCTCGGCGCTCTTCAGCAGCTCTCTCCGGCTCAGGCGGATCTTGCCCGACTTGTCCACCTCGAGGACCTTGACCTGGACCTCGTCGCCTTCCTTCAGCACGTCCTCGACCCGCTTGATCCGCTCGGTGGAAATCTGCGAGATGTGCAACAGACCGTCGGTGCCGGGTAGAATCTCGACGAACGCGCCGAAATCCATGATCTTGACGACCTTGCCCAGGTAGACTTTGCCGACCTCGGGGACCTCGACGATCTTCCCGATGATGTCCATCGCCTTCTGGGCTGCCGCCTCGTCCACCGACGCGATCGCCACCGTCCCGTCGTCCTCGATGTCGATCTTGACCCCGGTCTGCTCCACGATGCTGCGGATCACCTTGCCGCCTGGGCCGATCACTTCGCGGATCTTGTCGGTCGGAATCTTGAATGTGATGATCCGAGGGGCGAACGGGCTCAGCGCCTGGCGGGGCGCGGCGATGGCGCGGCCCATGATCTCGAGGACCTCCATCCGGGCCTGGCGCGCCTGCGTGAGCGCCTGCCGCAGCACGGCCTCGGTGATCCCCTGGATCTTGATGTCCATCTGGATCGAGGTCACCCCGCTGCGGGTGCCGGCGACCTTGAAATCCATGTCGCCCAGATGGTCCTCGAGTCCCTGGATGTCGGTGAGGACGACGGTCCGATCGCCCTCTTTCACCAGGCCCATGGCCACGCCGGCCACCGCGCCCTTGACGGGCACGCCCGCGTCCATCAAGGACAGGCTTGCCCCGCAGACCGTGGCCATCGAGGACGAGCCGTTCGATTCCAGGATGTCGGAGACGATCCGGATCGTGTACGGGAACTCTTCCTTGCCGGGCAGGACGGGCTGGATGGCGCGCTCCGCCAAGGCTCCGTGCCCGATGTCGCGGCGGCTCGCCCCGCGCATGAATTTCACCTCGCCGACCGAAAAGGGCGGAAAATTGTAGTGGAGCATGAAGCGCTTGAACGTCTCGCCCTCGAGGTCGTCCATCCGCTGCTCGTCCTCGGAGGTGCCCAGCGTCGTGGTCGCCAAGGCCTGGGTCTGGCCGCGCGTGAACAGGGCAGAGCCGTGCGTCCGCGGGAGGACGCCGGTCTCGCAGGTGATCGGCCGAACTTGGGTGACGGCCCGTCCGTCGGCGCGTCGCCCCTCTTCGATGATCAGCCGGCGCATTTCCTGTTTTTCCAGCTCTTCGAATAGCTCGCGGACCTGAAGCTTGACCGCGTCCGGCTCGTCGCCGACCAGGGTCAGCGCCTCGTCTAGGAGCTGCCGCCGTCGGGCCTTCTGCTCTTCTTTTTCGGGGACGAAGGCCAGTTCGCGGATGCGGGCGCGGCAGGCGCTCTCGATCCGCTCGTGGAGCGCCTGATCCACGACCGGCGCGGCAAAGGGGGGCTTGCTGACGCCCATCTGCCGGATGAGATCGTGCTGCAGGGCGATGATCGCCTGCATGGTTTGGTGCCCGTGCAAGAGCGCCGCGAGCATGGTCTCTTCGGGTACCTCGTTCGCCCCGCCCTCGACCATGACGATCGCCGACTGGCTCCCCGCCACGACCACATCCAGGTCGCTCTCGGTGAGCTGCGCGTAGGTGGGGTTGACGATCAGCCGTCCCCCCACGCGGCCGATCCGCACGCAGCCGATCGGCCCTTGGAACGGGATCTGCGAGACGGTGAGCGCCGCCGAGGCGCCGATCACGGCCAGCACGTCCGGGTCGTTTTCCATGTCGGCCGAAAGGACCGTAGCGATAATCTGCACGTCCTGATGATAGCCCGTGGGGAACAAGGGGCGGATCGGCCGATCGATGAGGCGCGACGTCAGCGTCTCTTTCTCGTGGGGACGGCCCTCGCGCTTGAAGAACCCGCCGGGAATCTTGCCCGCCGCGTAGGCGCGCTCCTGGTAATCCACGGTGAGGGGGAAGAAATCGATCCCCTCCCGCGTCTCTTTGGACGCCACCGCGGTGACCAGGACCACGGTATCGCCGTAGCGCACCCACGCTGCGCCGTCCGCCGCCCGGGCCACGCGGCCCGTTTCGATGGAGAGCGTCTTGCCCTCCAGCGAGATCTCGCTCCGATACGTCATTTCCTAATGCCCAGCCTTTCGATCACCTGCTTGTAGCGCCCGACGTCCTTGCTCTTCAGGTAGTCGAGCAGCTTGCGCCGCCGGCCGACCATCATCAGCAATCCTCGGCGTGAATGGTGATCACTCTTGTGCACGCTGAGGTGCTCCGTCAGGTACCCGATGCGGCCGCTGAGGAGGGCGATCTGCACCTCCGGCGACCCGGTGTCCTTGTCATGAATACGATACGAGCCGATGAGGTCCGTCTTGTTCAGTCCTTCCTTGGGCATGACCGCACTTCCCCCTTTCCTGCCCGGAAAATCCGGTAGTTAAAGAAGCAAAGTATCATAGGGTCCTAGAGGTGTAAAGCCCATTCTGGCCAGGGAAAACCCGCGCTCGCGCGCCACGCCGATTCCGCCGCGGCCTGATCGTTCTTGAGTTGTCGGGTCAGCGCGTCGGCGTCGGAAAACCGCTGCTCGTCCCGGAGTCGCGTCAGAAAGAAGACCAGCAATTGTTCGCCGTACAGCGGATCCTCCCAGCCCGGGAGATGAATTTCCAAGCGTCGCTCGCCGTCGGGAAAGGTGGGCGCCCGGCCGAGGTTCATCATCGCGTCCCGGAACGTCTGCCGGACCAGGACCCGTCCCGCGTACACCCCGTCCGGGAGTGGCCCGCGGGTCGGCACGGCCAGATTCGCGGTCGCGAATCCGAGCTGCCGGCCCCGCCCGGCCCCGCGCTGGACGACGCCCGCCAGGCAATACGGCCGCCCGAGCAGGTCCTGCGCCTCCCGCAGTTTGCCGTCGGCCAGCAGGGTCCGGATCGCCCGGCTGCTCACGACCTGGTCGCCGACCCGCACCTGCGCAACAACCTCCAAGCGAAAACCGTACCGGTCGGCGGCGCTCCGCAGCAATTCCACATTGCCCTTGCGCCCTCGGCCGAAGCCGAAATCCATGCCGACGCTGACCCCAGCCACGCGCAAGCGACGCACCAGCACCGCGTCCACGAACTCCCAGGCGTCCAGCGCGGCCAACTCTGGCGAGAAGTGCAGGACCACGGCGGCCGCCATCCCCGCCTGCTCGAGGAGCGCCAGCTTCAGCGGCAGCGGGGTCAAGAGCGGCGGCGCCTCCTGCGGGCGGACCACCTCCAGCGGGTGCTGCGCGAACGTCAGGGCCGCCGGCACCCCGTCGTGCTCTACCGCCGTGCGGCACGCCCGGTCGAGAATCGCCTGGTGCCCGCGGTGGACCCCGTCGAGCGTGCCCAGGGCGAGGACCGCATTCCGCGCTTGCCAGGCAATCTCGCCGACCGACCCCGCATGAACGACCTGCATCGGTCCTTATGCTCCTCCGAAGACCCGGATTGGCTTGAGGACGACTTGAGTGGGCTCCCCGCTGCCGCACCCCTCCGAAGCCACCGCGGTTTCGGCCAGGGCGAGCAGCTGCTTCCGAAATCCCAGCACGCGGACCAGCGCGCCCGCGGCCAGATTGGAGGGGAACTGGGCCACCATGGCAGCCGTGATCGCGTTCCCGTGGAGGACCAAGGGCGCGGCCTCCGGCGCGACCCGCACGCCAGGGAGGTGCGCCAGCGCGTCGCCGAGCGAAAGCAGCGCGTCGCCGAGGCGCCCGCTGCGGCAGCGCGCCTCCAGCTCGTCGAGCGTCACCGTCCCTGCCAAGCGAAAATCGCCGGAGCGGACGCGGCAGAGCGCGTGCAGGTGCCCGCCGCAGCCCAGCGCGCGCCCGATGTCGTCGCAGAGGCTCCGGGCATACGTCCCTTTCGAGCAGGTCACCGTGAGGCGCACGAACGGCACAGCGCATTCGAGCAACGTCAGCGCGAAGATCGTGACCGCGACCGGCGGCCGTTCGACCGTCTCGCCGCGCCGCGCCAAGCGATAGAGGCGTTCCCCTTTGTACTTCTTCGCGGAATAGAGCGGGGGAACCTGCTGGATCGTACCGCGAAAGCGAGGCAGAACGGCTTCAATGTCCGATTGTGCGACCGGCACATCCGTCGTCTCGGAGAGGACCTTGCCTGCCGCATCGAGCGTGTCGGTGGTGATCCCGAGGCGGAGCGTCATGTCGTATTCTTTGTCGGCCTGGGTGAGAAACTGCGCGATCCGGGTGGCCCGCCCCACACAGACCGGCAAGACGCCCGTCGCCTGCGGATCCAGCGTGCCGGTGTGGCCGACCCGCCGAAACCCCAGGATGCGCCGCACGGCATCGACCACGTCGTGCGAGGTCATGCCGGCAGGCTTGTTGATATTGAGGACGCCATGCACCTCGGGCTGGACACGGATCCCGGACCGGATCGCGGGGGGGCGATCGGGCACGATCAGCTCTGTCATGCGAGCGCGGCCTCCGCCAGCGGCAGGATCTGCGCCTTTGCCTCGGCTAGGCCGGCCTTGACCGTGCAGCCGGCCGCATTGTGGTGCCCGCCGCCGCCGAAGGTTTTCGCCACGCCTGCGACGTCGGGCGCTCCGAACGAGCGGAGACTGACCCGCACCTCGTCCGGGCCGATCTCTTTGAAGGCGATCGCGATCTCGACCCCGGCGACGCTCCGCGGGTACTCGATAAATTCCTCGGTCACTTCCAATCCCACGCCGACCGCCTGGCGCATGGCGACCGTGATCTCGATCCAGGCGACCCGGCCGGCGGCGGTCACCTGCAAGCTGCGCAGCACATCGCCCAACAGCCGAAGCTGGCCGAGCGGACGATTGGCGCGCAGCCCCCGCCCGATCGCCTCGGGGTCGGCGCCCGCCTCGACCAGAGCGGCCGCCGCCCGGAGCGCCGCAGCGTGCGTATTGGCGAATTGAAAATTGCCGGTGTCCGTGAGGATCGCGGCGAACAGATTTGCGGCAGCTGGCGGCGGGATTGGCACACCGGCCTGACGCAACAGCCGATGCACCATCTCGCCGGCCGAGGACGCCGCCGGATCCACCCAATTCACGTCCCCGAATCGCGTATTCCCGGCGTGATGGTCCACGTTGACGACCACGGCGTTCGGTGGCCGACCGGCCAACAGTCCGCCGGTCCGCTCGACATTGCTGGTGTCCAGCACCAAGTAGCAATCGAAACCGACTGGCCTCTCGCAGCATACCTCGTGGACACCCGGCAGGTGCGCGAGCTCGGGCGGCAGCGGGTCGGCGTTGAACGGGGCCGTCCGCTTGCCGGCCGCCCGCAGCGCCAGCGTGGCGCCCAGCGTGCTCCCGATCGCGTCCCCTTCCGGGTTCACGTGAGCCAGCACCGCGATCGAAGGCGCCGCCTGCAGGGCGGTGACAACCGCCGCCAATTCATTCACCGCTGTCCTCGTGCAGCCGCTTAATCAGCGCCTCGATGTGCAGGCTCTTGTCCACCGAATCGTCCGCCTCGAACGTCAGCTCCGGCGCGTACCGGAGGTGAAGCGTGCGGCCGAGGCTGTGCCGCAAGAAGCCGGCGGCGGACGCGAGCCCCTCCCCGGCTACGGCGCGCGCCTCGGGCGCCGGGCAGCTGAAGCGGACCGTGGCATGCCGCAGATCGGGGGACACCGCGACCCCGGTGACGACGACCGCCTGCAGGCGAGGGTCTTTCACCTCGCGCAGCAACAGATGCGACAGTTCGCGCCGGATCAGATCGGCGACCCGGAGGGCGCGTGGATACGAGGCTGGCATTGGAATCCGCGGGTCGGGCCGGAACGGCCCGGACCGTCTCAGTGGGTCACCAGATCGATTTCATAATCCAGCAGCACGACCTCGCCGTTGGTCTCGATCCAATGCACGACCTTGGAGAGCGTGGCGTCCACCAGGCGGGAGTCGTTGCTCACGCAGGCCACCCCGAGCGTCGCCCGCTGCCAGGCGTCCAAGCGGTCCACCTCGGCGACGGCCACGTGGAAGCGGGCCTGGACGCGCTCCTTCAGCCCTTTCACGATGCGGCGCTTCTCCTTGAGCGAACCGCTGGCGGGGATCTCCAGCTCGATCTTGCAGGAGCCCACAGTCATGGCGCAATCCCCTTCGTGCGGGCGGCTCAAAAAGGCCCAGGTGCAAGGCGGCAAGTAACGCGGGGCGCGAGGCATACTTGGTACGTTCGTAACGCCACGCGAGCGCGCCAGCGCCGCAGATGGGTCTTTTTCGGCAGCCTGCTAGAGCGTCGGGGCGACCTGGGTCAGCTCGAAGACCTCGAGGATATCCCCCTGGTGCACGTCGTTATAGTTCAGCAGGCCGATACCGCACTCCTGCCCGCTCACCACTTCGCGCACGTCGTCTTTGTAGCGCTTGAGCGAGCCGATCTTGCCGGTGTGGACTACGCGTCCGTCGCGCACCAGCCGCACCGCGGCGTCGCGCGGCACTTTACCCTCCACCACGAAAGAGCCGGCGATCGTCCCCACCTTGGACACGTTGAAGATCTGCCGGACCTCGACCCGCGCCAGCGGGTGCTCTTCGAAGGTCGGCTCGAGCAGACCTTCCATGGCGGAACGCACCTGGTTGATAGCCTCGTAGATGACGTCGTAGAGCCGGAGGTCCACCCGTTCCTGCTCGGCCAGCTTCTGCGCCTTGGGGTCGGGGCGCACGTTGAAGCCGACGATGATCGCGTTCGAGGCCGAGGCGAGCATGATATCGCTCTCGGTGATCGCCCCGACCGAACTGTGGATCACATTGACTTTGACGCGCTCGGTGCCGAGCCGCTCGAGCGACTCGCGCAGCGGCTCGACAGAGCCCTGCACATCGCCTTTCAGGATCAGGCGCAATTCTTTGACCGCGCCCTGCTCGATCTGTTGGTGCAGCTGGTCGAGCGTGACGCGCGGCTGGCTGCTGACCATCGCTTCCTGGCGGTGGCGCTCCTGGCGTGCCGTCGCGATCTGCCGCGCCTTGCGCTCGTCGCCGGCCACCGCAAAGGAATCGCCCGCCAGCGGAACGCCCGAGAGCCCTAGGATCTCGACCGGCGTGGCCGGACCGGCCTCGGCGATCTTGCGCCCCTTGTCGTTCAGCATGGCCCGCACGCGGCCATGGTGGAGGCCCGCGACGATGACGTCCCCCACACGGAGCGTCCCGGTCTGGACCAGGATGGTAGCGACCGGCCCGCGGCCCTTGTCCAGCTCGGCTTCGACCACGACGCCGCGGCCCGGCTTGGCCGGGTTGCCCTTGAGCTCCTGCACTTCCGCCAGGACGATCAGGTTCTCGAGCAGGTTCTCGATGCCGTCGCGGCGCTTGGCCGAGACAGCCACGAAGATCGTCTCGCCGCCCCACTCTTCGGCCACCAGCCCGTATTCGGTCAGTTGCTGCTTGATGCGGTTGGGATCGGCGCCGGGCTTGTCGATCTTGTTGATCGCCACCAGGATCGGCACCTTGGCGTCCTTGGCGTGGTTGATCGCCTCGATCGTCTGCGGCATGACGCCGTCGTCGGCCGCGACCACCAGCACCACAATGTCGGTCGCCTGCGCGCCGCGGGCCCGCATGGCCGTGAACGCCTCGTGGCCGGGCGTGTCCAGGAACACCACACGGTTGACGGTGTGCCCGGGCACTTCCACCTCGTAGGCGCCGATGTGCTGGGTGATGCCGCCGGCCTCGGTCGCGATCACGTTGGTGTGCCGGATCGCGTCGAGGAGCGACGTCTTGCCATGGTCGACGTGGCCCATGACGGTGACCACCGGCGCGCGCGGTATGAGCAGCTCGGGCGCCACGGCCTCGGCCGCCAAAGCCTCTTCCAGCATCTCCTCTTCGCTCGCCCGCTCGACCGTATAGCCGAACTGCTGCGCCACCTTGCCGATCGTTTCTGGGTCGATCGGGGTGTTGATCGTGACCAGCATGCCCAGCTTGATCAAGCGCTTGATCACGTCACTGGTCGTGGCCGACATGCGCTCCGCCAGCTCCTTGGGGGTCATCCCCTCGCCGACCTTGAGGATTTTCGGCGCGGGCGGGGCCGGCGGCGGCGTGGGAGGGGCCTCGACCGGACGCTCGATCGTCGCGCCGACATCGCGGGCGGCCCGTTGCATCCCGCTCAGGTCGCGGCCGTGGGCAGCCGAGGGCGCGGGGCGCGGGGCCTCGACCGAGGGCCGCGGACGCGGGCGCTCCGGCGCCCGATGAGGCGGGCGGGGGCCAGAACGCTCGCCCGGGCGGCGTGGCTCTACCCGATGGGGCTCGATCCTGGGCGGCTCGGGACGGGGCGGCGGTTCGACGGCGGCCGGCCGGGGGCGCGGCGGCGGGGGTTCCGGCCGCGGCTCGGGACGGACGTCGGGCACCCGCACCTCGACCGGCGGCTCGCTCTTGCCGGGCAGCGTCGGTTTCGGCGGCTCGCCCGACTTGGGGGGCTCGAGAACCGGCGTCGGGGCCTCGGCGGCTGGCGCGAGCGGAGCGGGTTCTTCGACCGGGGGCGCGGGCGGGACTGCGACCGGCGCGGCCTCGACCGGCACCGCGGGCTCCTCCTCGACGGGCGCCACCGTATGCTCGACCGTTGCGGATTCCAGCGTGACGACCAGCGGCTTGGCTATTGCCGGAGCCACGGCCTTCTTGCGTGTCCGCGGCTTCGGCTCCTCTTTGGGTTCGCCGGCCGGCTTCGCCTTGCGCTTCGGGGCCGCCGGGGCCTCGGTCGCACCCTCAGCCATGGCGGGGGCGGCGGCCTTGGTCCGCGCCGGGCGGCGGCTCGGCGGTTTCGGCGGCGCGCCCGTGCCTGGGCGGATCGTGTGGACCGGGATCCTGGCAACCGGGCGGGAGAGGATCTCCTTGGCCGCCTCCTCCTCCACCGCGCTGCTGAAGGTCAGGGCGTCCACGCCTGCCGCATGCAGCCGGTCCAGCACTTCCTTGGTGGTGAGGCGAAACTGGGTCGCCAAATCATATACCCGCACGGTTCCCACGCCGACATCCTCCGGTCCGCTGATTCGGACGGTGTTATTGAGAGACTCTCCCGGCCAGGGCGACGAGGCGCCCGATCGCGGCCGGGGTCACATCCAGGTCCTCCCGGCGGAGCGCACGGATCAGCGTCCGCGGCGTGAATGCCCGCTCGACGCAGGTGGCAGCCCGGCAGCAGTATACGCTGCGGCCGGTCGGCGGGCGCGCATCGACCGTGAGTTGGCCGGCCGCATCGGCCGACACCCGCAGCAGCGCCGATTGGGCGCGCACCGTCCGGCAGGCGACGCAGCTGCGTGTCGGTGCCTGCCTATTCGGGCTGCGCATCGGCCTGCGCGGCAACCTCGGCCCCGTCACCCGCCGGCTCTGTCGCGGGCGAGGCGAGGGCGGCCCGGGCGTCGTTCAGAATCCGCTCGGCGCTCTTGGGGCCGATCCCCTCGACTTCCTGGAGCGCCTCGACGCTCGCCTGCGCGAGGTCGGCCACCCGGGCGTACCCGGCGGCGGCCAGCCGGGCCGCGAGCTTCTCCCCGACGCCCGGTAAGACCAACAGCTCGCCGCCGTCAGCGGGCACCTCGGTGGGGGCTACGTCCGCCCGGGATTCGCCGCCACCCATCAGGCCGGTCAAGGTCGCCTGCGCTTCGCGCTGCAGCTCGGACATGCTCTTGATGTCCACTTTCCAGCCGACCAGCTTGGCGGCCAGCCGGGCGTTCTGCCCGCGCTTGCCGATCGCCAGCGACAACTGGTCGTCGGCCACTACCACGCGCAGGGTGCGGGATTCGGAATCAGACGAGACGTGCTGCACCTCGGCCGGCTGCAGGGCCGATTTCACGAAGGCCGCCGGATCGTCGCGCCAGGGGACGATGTCGATCTTCTCGCCCATCAACTCCCGCACGATCGCCTGGACCCGTGCCCCGCGGTAGCCGACGCAGGCGCCCACCGGGTCCACGTTGCTGTCTTTCGAGACCACCGCGATCTTCGCCCGTTCCCCGGCTTCGCGGGCGGCCGCCTTGACCTCGACGATCCCCTCGTAGATCTCGGGCACCTCGAGATCGAAGAGCCGTTTGAGGAAGCCGGGGTGGGTGCGCGAGACGACGATCTGGGAGCCCTTGGAGGTCTTGCGCACGTCCAGGATATAGGCCCGCACCCGGTCGCCGACCCGGAACTCTTCGCGTGGCAACTGCTCGCGGACGGGCAGGATCGCCTCGGCCTTGCCGATATTGAGGATCGCATTCCCCTTGATCACGCGTTGCACGACCCCGTGGACAAGCTCCCCCTCTTTTTCCTTGAAGGTCTGGAACACCGAGTCGCGCTCAGCCTCGCGCACCCGCTGAATGATCACCTGCTTGGCGGTCTGAGCGGCGATCCGGCCGAAGCTGGCCGCGGGGACCGGGACCGGCGTCCTCACGTCGTCACCGATCACCGCTCCGGGGTTGATCTGCTGGGCCTCGTCCAAGCTGATCTCGACCTTGGGGTTGGTGGGCGCTTCGACCACTTTGCGGACCGCATACAACATGAACTGGCCGGACTTGCTGTCGAAATCGACCCGGAGATCGAGCGCGGCCTGCGCCATCGGCAGGCTCTTGCGCGAGGCGGACAGGATCGCGGCGCCAACCGCCTCAATGAGAATCGTCTTTTCGATGCCCTTTTCGCGACCGATCTGATCAATGACCTGCATCAGGTCCATGCGGTGCCTCCGATGTCCAAACCGCCGCCCGGCCAGACGAAGCCGCCCGCGCCGGCGCGCGTCACGGCCGCGGCGACCGGCTTACAGTTCCGGTTCGAGCCGGGCGCGAAGAATCAGTTCAAGGGGGATGGACGCCCGCCCGCCCTCCGGCAGGTCCAGCAGCACGGCCTCATCCTGCAGGCCGGCCAGGCGGCCCTGAAAATTATGCCGCCCCTCCACCCGCTCGCGGGTGGCGATCCGGGCCGCCTGCCCCGTGAAGCGGAGGTAATCCGCCGGACGGGTCAGCGGCCGGTCCAGGCCGGGCGAGGAAACTTCCAAGTGGTAGGGATGATCGATGAAATCCTCGACGTCCAGATGATCGCTCAGTTCCTCGCTGACCCGCTGACAATCCTCGAGGGTGATGCCCCCCGGCTTGTCCATGTAAAGGCGTAGGATCCAGCCGTGCGATTCGCGGCGAAACTCGACCTCGACCAGATCGAGCCCGCGCTCCGCCAGAAGCGGTTCCGCCAGACGGCGGACCCGCACCGGAATCTCGGGCTGCCCGGCTGCCGCCGGCTTGGAACGTCCCATGCCGATTGAACCCCTCGAAATGCGAAGAGTGGGCAGAGCGCCCACTCTTCGCAAAAGGATAACCGGAAGCGGCGCGCGAGGCAAGGGAAAAATACCTACTCCTCTTCCTCTTCGACCGGCTTCGACTCGGCAACGATCTTCTCTTGGATGTGCGCCGGGACCTCCTCGTAATGCGAGAACTCCATGCTGTAATCGCCCCGGTCGCCGGTGATCGAGCGCAGGCGTGAGTCGTACTCGAGCATCTCGGAAAGCGGCACACTCGCCTTGACTGCCTGGTTGCGGCCCTTGGCGTCGATGCCCAGTACCCGCCCGCGCTTGCTGTTCAGGTCGCCTACGATATCGCCCATGCAGTCGCCCGGCGCCACGACCTCGACCGTCATGATCGGCTCGAGGAGGGTCGGCTTGGCCTGGGACATGGCCTTGCGGAAGGCGAGCCGTCCAGCCAGCTTGAACGCCATTTCCGAGGAATCCACCGGGTGGGTGGATCCGTCGTAGAGGATGACCTTGAGGTCCACGACCGGGTAGCCGGCCACCGAGCCGCGGTCCATGCCTTCCACGACGCCCTTCTCGACGGCCGGGATGAAGTTGCGCGGGATCGCGCCTCCCACGACCTGGTTGGAGAACTCGAAGCCACCGCCCCGGGCCATCGGCTCCATGTGGATCCAGCAGTCGCCGAACTGGCCGCGGCCGCCGGTCTGCTTCTTGTGGCGCCCCTGCACCTCGCGGACCCGCGCCTTGATCGTCTCTTTGTACGGGACGCGTGGCGTCTTGAGCGTGACGTCCACGCCGAATTTCCGCTTCAGCCGCTCGGCGAGGATTTCGACGTGCGCACGACCCATCCCGGAGACGACGGTTTCCCGGGTTTGGGGATCGTAGCGGATCTGGATCGTCGGATCCTCTTCGCGCAGCCGCGTGAACGCGGTGCTCATCTTGTCCTCGTCGCCCTTGGCTTTCGGCTCGACGGCGAACGAGATGACCGGCGCCGGGAACTGGATCTCCGGCAGCTTCAGCGGCGTCTTTTCGTCGCACAACGTGTCGCCGGTTCCCGTCTCTTTCAATTTGACGATCGCCCCCATGTCGCCCGCGCCCAAAGCCTCGACCGGCGTCTGGGTCTTGCCGCGCAGGAGCAAGAGCTGCCCGATCCGCTCCTTGACACCTTTCGTGGCGTTGAGAACGGACGAGTCGGACGTCATCCGCCCCGAGTAGACGCGGAACATGGTCACCTTGCCGGCAAACGGATCCGCGACGGTCTTACACACCAAAGCGGCCAACGGACCCGTGTCCTTCGCTTCGCAGCGGATTGTCTGCTCGCCCTTCGCGTCCGCGGCCACGGCCGGAGGGCGATCGAGCGGCGAGGGGAACGCCTCGATGATGAGATCGAGCAAGGGTGTAACCGCGATGTTGTGCGCCGGCGCGCCGCAGAGGATGGGAAAGACCTTTTGGTCGCGGATGCCGCGGATCAACCCCTCGCGGACCTCGTTCTCGTCAAGCTCGCCGCTTTCCAGGTACTTTTCCAGCAGGCGGTCGTCAGCTTCGGCGACCGCCTCGACCAGGGCCGCACGCGCCAGATCGGCGTCGTCGCGCACCGTGGCGGGAATCTCTCCCTCTGTCGCCTTCCCGTTTCCATCGGGCGTGAAGCGCAGCGCGCGCATGCGGACCAGGTCCACCACGCCTTCGAAGCCCGCCTCCTGACCGATCGGCACCTGGACCGGCACGGCGGCACTGGACAGGCTCTTCTTCACGTCTTCGACGGCCCGCCCGAAATCGGCCCGCTCGCGATCCATCTTGGACAGGTAAATGGCCCGGGGGAGCGCCAGCTCACCGGCGGTCGCCCAGACCTTCTCGGTCTGGACCTTGACCCCGTCCGTCGCGCCGACCACCACGACGGCCGCATCCACCACGCGCAAGGCGTTGCGGGCGTCGGTCAGGAAGGCGGCAAAACCGGGGGTGTCCACCAGCGTCAGCTTGTGCCCTTTCCACTCGGCCCAGGCCATCGCGGCGCTGATGCTCATCTTGCGCCGGATCTCGTCCTCGTCGAAGTCGGTGATGGTGGTCCCGTCTTCGACCCGGCCCAAGCGGTTCGACGCCCCCGCAGAGAAGAGCAGGGCTTCGGTCAATGTGGTCTTGCCCGCGCTGCCATGCGCCACCAATGCGACGTTGCGAATCTTCCCGGTTTCCGGTTGCTTCATAGTGTCCCTCGTGTGTTGATGCGTGCGGCCCGCCCTGCCTCCCCAGGAGGCTGCCGGCCGCGCAGTCTATGACGCTGCTCACCCCGCCTGGGCGGCCAGGTGGGGTAGGATTGAGCCGCCTTCGGGCATCACCACGATCGATGGCGCGGGGCCCAGGACGTCGCGCGCGGCCGCCATAGCCGCGTCGAGCGTCGCGAACGGCCGGAACCCCATTGCCGCCGCACGGGCAGCGGGCAGCGCCGAGACGAGGTAGATCGCCGCCTGCTGCATGGTCTGGGCGATCGCCGCGGCCTTGTGCCCGCCGATCACGAACTCCCGGCGGATGCGGCTGAGAATCGCCTCCGGACCGCCGGGGTCCTGCATCCATTCCTCGAACGTGTGATGGCCCAAGCCTTCAGCGCACTCGGCGACGAGGAGCAGGATACCGTCTTTACGCACCACGTGCCGGGCGTTGTCGAGCGCCTTCTGGGCCTGGTACAGGTTCAGGTCCTTCGGATAGCCACCCGCGGAAACCACAATCAGATCGGCCGGCCGGCCCACCGCCGCGCGTCCAAACGCATCGAGGGCCTCGCAGCCGACGCGGTGGGCGCGAACCGGATCGCCGGCCACGACCGCCACAATTCTTTTCGCGTCGTCTAGGACCACGTTGAGCAGGAAGTCCGCACCGATCAGCCGGCCGGCTTCGTCGATGTCGGCCCGGACCGGATTGCCGTCCAGGTTCCCGGTGCGGGCGCCGGGCTCGGTCATCCGGCGATGGTTGGCCTGGATCGTCGCCTCGGTACACACGCCGGGGACCAAGGCCTTCAACCCACCGCTGTACCCGGCGAAATAATGATACTCGATCACGCCGAGCAGGACGCGGAGATCGGCCTCCCGCACCGGCCGGAACACCTCGACGGGGGTCCCGCGGCTCGTCGTACCGACCCGAACGACATTGGCCGGGTCGGAATCGAGGCAGCGAACCCGGTGGAAGGTAGGCCCGGCAAGCGCTTGCTGTTCCGCCTGGCTATGCGGTCGATGGGTACCGAGCCCGAACACGACGGTGACATCCGAGAGCCTGACTCCGCCTGCCGCCAGTTCGTCGAGAATCAGCGGGAGCAGCCGAGCCGAGGGGCAGGGTCGGGTGACGTCGGAGGTCACGACCGCCACACGGCGGCCGGGCGAAACGAGAGCGCGCAGGCGGGGCGAGCCGATGGGGTTGGCCAGCGCGGCCTCGAGCAACGCCGCTTCCGGGTGCGCTGCGGTCCGGCCCGGCTCGAGCACCGTGACCGCCCCACCTCCGTCGGGCAGCCGCAACGTCCGCCGGCCATGGCCGTATTTCAACGTGATCTCCATCCAGCCCCCAAAAAAACGGCGCCCTCCCGCTACACGCGCGGAAGGGCGCACGGATCTTCCCGATGAACGGAGGTCTAACCTTCCGAACCGGCCGGGGAGGCCGCTGCCGCGCCGCGCTTGCTGCGCCGGCGGCGGCGCCGGCGCGCCGGCCGGGCCTCGCCCTCCGACGGCTCTTCCGCGGCTCGCTTGCTCTTCCCCTTCGTCTCCGGCGTGGCTTCGGCACCCAAAAACTCGATCGCGGCCAGCGGGGCGCCGTCGCCCATCCGGTAGTCCAGCTTGGTGATCCGGGTGTACCCGCCGTTCCGGTCGCGGTAGCGCGCCCCGATGCTCTCGAACAGTTTTGCGAGCGCCTTCTCGTCAGTCAGCACCTCGGAGGCCTGCCGCCGGGCGTGCAGATCTTCCCGCTTGGCGAGCGTGACCATCTTTTCCGCCACGCTGCGCAGCTCCTTGGCCTTGGTGGCCGTGGTGATGATCTTCTCGTAAAGGATCAGCGAGGTCACCAGGTTGCGCATCATCATCTCGCGATGCGCCATCGTCCGACCGAGCTTGCGTCCCGCTTGCCTGTGCCGCATTGCCTGCTCTCCCTCGGGCCGGGGCCCGCGCCTAACTCTTCGCCGCCTTGCGAGCCGCCTCGAGCTGCGGCCCATCCGGCTTCATCCCTAGGCTCAGACCCATACCCGCCAGGATTTCCTTGATCTCGTTCAGCGACTTGCGGCCGAAATTCTTCGTCTTGAGCATCTCGGCCTCGGTCTTTTCCACCAGCTCGACGATGTAGCGGATATTCGAATTCTTCAAACAGTTGGCGGAGCGCACCGACAGCTCGAGTTCGTCCACCGGGCGCTTGAGGTTATCCACCATGCGCTCGTGAGCCTCATCCACCACCTCTTCTTCGTGCTCCGGCTCTTCTTCGAAGTTGATGAAGATGCTGAGGTGGTCCTTGAGGATCTTGGCGGCGTACGCCACCGCATCCTGCGGCAGGACCGAGCCGTCGGTCCAGACATCGAGGATCAGCTTGTTGTAGTCGGTCGCCTGCCCGACGCGCGTGTCCTCGACCTGGAAGTTGACCTTCCGGATCGGGGAGAAGATCGCGTCGATCGGGATCGTGTCAACCGGCATACCCTCGCGCTTGTTGCGCTCGGCCGGCACGTAGCCCCGGCCGTGGCGGACCTCCAGCTCCATATCGAGCCGGCCGTCCTTGTCCAGCGTGCACAGGTACAGATCGGGTGAGAGGATCTCGACATCCGGGTCGAGGGTGATTTGGGCCGCCCGGATCTCGCCCTCGCCGGCCGCCTTCAGCACCAGCGTCTTGGGATGTTCCGTGTTCAGCTTGAGCCGCAACTGCTTGAGGTTGAGGATGATGTCGGTGACATCTTCCTTGACCCCCGGGACGGCCGAAAACTCGTGCAGCACCCCGGCGACCCGGACCGAGGTGACCGCGGCGCCCTCGATCGACGAGAGGAGCACACGCCGCAGCGCGTTCCCCAGCGTCAATCCAAAGCCGCGCTCGAGCGGCTCCGCGAAGAACTTGCCGTACGTGCTAGTGAGGGTCTCCAGCTCGCACTCTAGCCGCTTAGGCTTCTGAAATCCTTTGAACTTCTGCATGCTCTCCCTCTCCCGCGCCGCTACTTCGAATACAAGGCGACCACCAGCTGCTCCGACACCGGAATCGCCATCTCCTCTTTGCTTGGGAGGGTGCGGACGGTTCCCTTGAAGTTCCCCGCGTCGAGCTCGAGCCAGGACGGCACGCGCCGTTTCTTGGCGCCTTCCAAGGCGTTGGCGATCTCGACGAGTTCGCGGCTCGGCGGCGCGACCTCGACCACATCACCCGCCCGGAGCAGCACGGAGGCCACCGTCACCCGGCGGCCGTTGACGCGGAAGTGGCCGTGCCGGATCAGCACCCGACCCTGCGCCCGCGAGGCGGCGAAGCCCAGGCGGTGGACGACGTTGTCCAGCCGCTGCTCGAGCAGGCGCACCAGGTTCTCACCGGTGACGCCCTTCTGGCGGGCGGCCATCTGGAAATAGCCGCGGAACTGCGTCTCGAACACGCCGTAGATCCGCTTCATCTTCTGCTTTTCGCGCAGCTGCAAGCCGTACTCCGACGGCTTCGACCGCCGCTGGCCGTGTTCGCCCGGCGGGTAGGCCCGCTTGTCCACGGCGCACTTTGGGGAAAAGCAACGGTCGCCTTTGAGGAAGAGCTTCATGCCTTCCCGCCGGCACAGTTTGCAGACTGGATCGGTTTGTCGGGCCACGCCCTGACTCCTTTACACGCGCCGCCGTTTGCGCGGCCGGCATCCATTGTGCGGGATCGGGGTCACGTCCTTGATGGCCGTGATCTCCAGTCCCGCCGCCTGCAGGGAGCGGATCGCCGCTTCCCGCCCTGCGCCGGGCCCCTTCACGAAAACCTTGACCTCCTTCATACCCTGCCCGATGGCCTTTTGGGCGGCGTTCTCGGCGGCCATCTGCGCGGCGAAGGGGGTGCTCTTGCGCGAGCCCTTGAATCCCACGCTGCCGGCGCTCGCCCAGGTGATCACATTCCCGGTCCCGTCGGTGATCGTGACGATGGTGTTGTTGAACGTGGCCTGGATGCAGGCGAGGCCGTGGGTGACGCCCTTCCCCTCCTTCTTGCTGGGGCGGGCCGGGCCGCTGCGCTTCGCTGGTGTCGCCATTCACTCCTCCAAACAACACTAACAGGCTACTGAAAACTGCTTTTCGCCCAGGCTGCTCACAATGGCCCAGATGCCAGGCGCGGCGCGATCCGAGGTGCGAGGCGCATTCTGCGCGTACGTCGCAGCGCCGCGCTGGGTACCCATTCCGATGGGTGGCCGCAACGCCGCAGATGGGCCTTTTCCAACAGCCTGTCAGGCGCCCTTGCCGGTCGGGCTCGTCTTGGCCGACCTTTTCACGCCGACCGTGCGCCGTGGCCCCTTGCGCGTCCGGGCGTTGGTGCTGGTGCGCTGCCCGCGGACCGGCAGCCCGCGCCGGTGGCGCAGGCCGCGGTAGCAGCCGATGTCCATCAGTCGTTTCACGTCCATGGCGACCTGCCGCTTGAGGTCGCCTTCGACCCGGTAGCCGCCCTCAATCACGCGCCGCAAGCGGTTGGTCTGGTCCTCGGTCAGGTCCTTCACCCGCACGTCGGGCGTGACCTCGGCTTCGCTCAGGATTTTCTTGGCCAGCGACCGGCCGATCCCGAAAATGTAGGTGAGGGCAACTTCCAGCCGCTTTTCTCGCGGCAAATCCACCCCGGCAATTCTTGCCACTGCTGCCTCCCCCGGCGCCTACCCTTGGCGCTGCTTGTGCTTGGGGTTATCGCACACGATGCGGATGACGCCCTTCCGCTTGATCACTTTGCATTTTTCGCAGATCGGCTTGACCGACGCCCGTACCTTCATCCTGGCACCCGTCCCGGCCGCGCCGGGTTACTTGTAGCGGTAAATGATGCGTCCCCGCGTCAGATCGTAGGGGGACAGCTCCACCGTCACCTTGTCACCGGGCAGGATGCGGATGAAGTGCATGCGCATCTTGCCGGAGATATGGGCCAGCACCTTGTGCCCCGTCTCGAGCTCCACCCGGAACATCGCGTTCGGGAGCGGCTCGATCACGGTGCCCTCGACCTCGATGGCCTCTTCTTTGGCCATGCTCCCCTTCCGGCCCGGCCTAGCCGGCGCCGTTCTCCACGACCGTGAGGATTTCGGTGTCCCCCTCGAGGATGGCCACCGTATGCTCGAAATGGGCCGAGAGTGCGCCGTCGGCCGTGACGGCCGTCCAGCGGTCCTCCAGCACCTTGACCTCGGGGGTGCCGGCGTTGACCATCGGCTCGATCGCCAGCACCATGCCGGGCTTCAGCACCGGCCCCCGGCCCTGACCCGGCTCCACGAAGTTCGGGATCTGTGGCGCCTCGTGCAGGGCCTTGCCGATTCCGTGGCCGACGAACACCCGCACCACCGAGAAGCCGTTCGCCTCAGCATGCGCCTGAACGGCTTCGGAGATGTCCGCCAGCCGTCCGCCGGGTTGGGCGGCACGGACCGCCCGGTCCAGGCATTCCCGGGTGACGCGGAGCAGCCGTTCGGCTTCCGGAGCGATCTGGCCGACCGGCAGCGTGACGGCGGCATCACCGTAGTACCCGTCCACCACCGCGCCCATGTCCAAGCTCAGGATGTCCCCCTCGGCGAGAGGCTTCCCGGAGGGGAACCCGTGAACCACCGCCTCGTTGACCGAGGCGCAGAGCGTGAACGGATAGTCGCGGTAACCCTTGAAGGCCGGCCGCGCGCCGTGATCCCGCAGATACCCTTCCGCGAACCGGTCCAGCTCCAGCGTGGTCACGCCGGGGGCGACCCGCCCCGCCATCTCCTGCAGCGTGCGCGCCACCAGCCGGTTGCTCCGCCGGAGAATCTCCAGCTCCCAGGCCGCCTTGAGGATGATCCGGTCCCGCATGCCCTACACGCCCAGCACGTTCACCATGCGGCCGAAGATCTCCGCGATCTCCCCAGTGCCCGGGATCCGCCGCAAGAGGCCCCGCTGCTGGTAAAACCGGATCAGGGGCGCCGTCTGGGCGTCGTACACCTCGAGCCGGCGGCGCACCGTCTCTTCGCGATCGTCGTCCCGCTGGAAGGTCTCGGCCCCACAGGCGTCGCAGCGCCCCCCCACCTTCGACGGCGAGAAACGGATGTGGTACATCGCCCCGCACTTGCACGTCCGACGGCCGGCGATGCGCGCCACCAATTCCTCGTTCGGCACTTCGAGGCAGAGCACGTGATCCAGCTTCACCCCGAGATCGCCGAGCAGCGCCTCCAGCGCCTCGGCCTGCGCCGGCGTGCGTGGAAATCCGTCCAGGATGAAGCCGCGCGCGCAATCGGAGGCCTGCAGCCGCTCCCGCACCAAGCCGATGATCACGGCATCGGGGACCAGGCCGCCGCGCGCCATGATGCCCTTGGCTTCGAGGCCGAGAGGCGTACCGGCTTTGACCGCTGCCCGCAGCATATCCCCGGTCGAGATCTGGGGCACCTGCAACCGCTCGATCAGGAGCTTGGCCTGGGTGCCCTTGCCCGCACCGGGCGGGCCCAACAGGACGATCCGCATGTGCATGTTTCCAGCGACCCGATCAGCTGATCCGGCCGCGGACCTTTGCCTTCTTCAAAAAGCCTTCGTAGTGGCGCATCAAGAGGTGCGATTCGATCTGCTGCACTGTGTCCAGCGCCACGCCGACCACGATCAGAAGCGATGTGCCGCCGAAATAGAACGGCACGTTCAGCCCTGTGATCATCAACTCGGGCAAGACCGAGATGGCCGCCAGGTAGAGCGCCCCGATCAAGGTGACGCGGTCGAGCACCCGCTCGATGAATTCCGCCGTTTTGCTCCCCGGCCGGATGCCCGGGATGTAGCCGCCGTACTTCTTCATGTTGTCGGCCACGTCGGCCGGGTTGAAGATAATGGCCGTGTAGAAGTAGGTGAAGAAGATGATCCCGCCGGCGTAGATCAAGGTGTACGGCACCCCCCCGAAGGCCAGGAAAGACTGTACCTTCTGCGCCCAGGGAGTCCGTACGAACTGCGCGATCGTCGCCGGGAAGGCGATGATCGAGCTGGCGAAGATGACCGGGATGACGCCGGCGGTGTTCACGCGGAGCGGGATATGCGTGCTCTGCCCGCCGTACACGCGGCGGCCCACCACACGCTTGGCGTACTGCACCGGGATGCGGCGCTGCCCCAGGGTCATCAGGATGACGCCGGCCACCACCAGGACCATAATCACCATCAGCAGCAGGAACACCAGGGGGTTCATCTCCCCTTGCGTGATCAAGGTCCACGACGAGGCGATCGCCTCGGGCATGCGGACGATGATGCCGGCGAAGATCAAGAGCGAGATGCCGTTGCCGATGCCCCGCTCACTGATCTGCTCGCCCAGCCACATCAAGAAGATCGTACCGGCGGTCAGCGTGATCGTGGTCATCAGCCGGAAGCTCCAGCCCGGGTGCGGCACCACCATCGCCCCCTGGATCTGCATACTTTCCAGCCCGACCGCGATCCCCAGCCCCTGGATGCCGGCCAGCCCGACCGTCCCGAACCGGGTGTACTGGGTAATCTTCTTGCGCCCCTGCTCGCCTTCCTTCTGCAGCTTCTCGAGCGCCGGCACGACGACCGCCAAGAGCTGCAGGATGATCGAGGCCGAGATGTACGGCATGATCCCGAGGGCGAAGACCGACAATCTGCGCAGCGCCCCGCCCGCGAACAGGTCGAAGAACCCGAGCAGGTTCCCCCCCTGCTGTTGGAAGAAAAGCGCGAGGGCATGCGCGTCGATGCCCGGCGTCGGGACGTGGGCCCCGATTCGGTACACGATCAGAAGCGCGACGGTAAAGAGCAGACGCCGCTTCAGTTCGGGAACGCGGAAGATGTTCCGGACTTGCTCGATCACGGGCGAATGACCTCGACCGTGCCGCCCGCGGCACGGATCTTTTCTTCGGCAACCTTGGAGAACCGATGCGCCGAGACGGTGAGCGCCTTGCGCAGCGTGCCGTCACCCAGCACCTTGACGGCGGTGGCGGACGCCCGGATCAGTCCGGCTTCAGCCAACGTGGCCGGCGTGACCGCCGCCCCGGCCTCGAACCGCTCCAGATCTCTGATGTTGAGGACCGCGTACTCGGTGCGGAACAGGTTGACGAAGCCCCGCTTCGGCACCCGGCGATGCAGGGGCAGCTGCCCGCCCTCGAACCAGGGGCGGCTACTCCCACCGGCGCGCGCCTTCTGACCTTTTTCCCCTCGCCCCGAGGTCTTCCCGTGGCCCGATCCCGTGCCGCGCCCGACGATCTTGCGGCGGTGCCGAGACCCGGCGGGCGGCGTCAGTTCGTGCAGCTTCATGGCTGTGTGCCCCCTGCCTCGTCGCTCGATACGGCTTCCACTTCCACCAGGTGGATGACCTTCCGGATCATGCCCCGGATCGCTGGATCATCGGGCCGGACGACGCTGGAATCGATCTTGCCCAACCCCAATCCCCGCAGCACTTTCCGGTGCAGCGGGATCGAGCCGATCCGGCTCTTCCGCAAGGTGATGCGCAGCGTCTTCACGCCTGGCCCCCTTCGGCGGGGACCGCCGCCTCGCGTCCGCGGACGCGATCCACCTCTGCGCGGGTGCGCAGGCGACGCAGACCGTTGATGGTGGCCTTCACGACGTTGTGCGCATTGTCCGAGCCGAGGGACTTGGAGAGCACATCTCGGACGCCGACCACTTCAAGCACCGCCCGCGCCGCACCGCCCGCGACCACGCCCGTCCCGGCGGCCGCCGGCTTGAGCAGCACGCGCCCGGCGCCGTACTGGCCGAGGATTTCGTGGGGGATCGTGGCATCGCGGAGCGAGACTTTGATCAGGCCCTTCTTCCCTTCTTCGATCGCTTTACGAATCGCCTCGGGCACCTCGTTGGCCTTGCCCAACCCCATCCCGACGTGTCCGGCCTGATCGCCGACCACCACCAGCGCACTGAAGCTGAAGCGCCGCCCACCCTTGACGACCTTGGCCACGCGGTTGATATGCACCACGCGCTCCATCAATCTGAGGCCGTCCGCGTTGATACGCTGCACCACTCGTGGGGCACTCATCAGAATTTCAACCCCCTCTCGCGCGCCGCCGTCGCCAGGGCCTTAATCCGGCCGTGGTAGGGAAACCCGCCCCGGTCGAAGACCACCGCCTCGATCTGCGCCGCCAGCGCCTTCTCGGCGACCAGCCGGCCGACCAGGGTCGCCGCCTCGGTCTTCTTGCGGTGGCCGTCCGTTGCCGGGAAATCTTTCGCGGCGGTGGAGGCCGCCACCAGCGTGCGCCCCCGCTCGTCGTCGATGATCTGGGCATAGATGTGCCGCAGACTCTTGAATACCGCCAGCCGCGGCCGCGCCGTCGTCCCGCGCACCAGCTTGCGGACTCGCGCGTGCCGCCGGATCCGCGCCGCCCGTTTTTCCTCAGCCTGTCCCACCGCCGCCCTCGCTCGCCCGCCGGGATGTTGCCCGGCCGGCTATTTCGCCCCTGCCTTGCCGGCCTTGCGCCGGATCCGCTCCTCGGCGTATTTGACGCCCTTCCCCTTGTATGGCTCGGGCGGGCGGAAGCTCCGGATCTTGGCCGCCACCGCGCCGACCTGCTGCTTGTCGATGCCGCTCACCACGATCTGGGTCTGCTCGGGGACCTCGATCTTGACCCCTTTCGGGACCGGGTAGAGGATCGGGTGGGAGTAGCCCAACGCCAGATTGAGGTTCGGCCCGAGCAGTGCGGCCCGGTAGCCGACGCCGACCAGTTCCAGCCGCCGCTCGAAGCCCTTGACCACCCCGTCCACCATGTTGCGGAGCAGGGCCCGCGTCATCCCGTGCAGCGCCTTGTGCGCCTTCTCGTCCGTGGACCGCCGGCAGACGAGCTGCTGCCCGTCCATGGCGACCTGGATGGCCGGGTGCGCCTGAAGGGCCAGCGAGCCCTTGGGCCCCTTGACCGTGACGCTCTGCCCCTCGACTGTCACCGTCACCGCGTTGGGGACGGCAATGGGAAGCCTACCGATGCGCGACATACGTAACCGCTCCCGGGTGACCGCGTCGCCCTCAGCCGAGGGGACGGGTCGAATGCATTACCACACGTGACAGAGCACCTCGCCGCCCAATCCCCGCTCGCGGGCCGCCTTGCCGGTCATCAGCCCCTGCGAGGTGGACACGATCGCGATGCCGAGGGCGCCCACCACCGCCCGGATCTCTTGGGCTTTCCGGTAGACCCGCAGGCCCGGCCGACTGACACGCCGGATGCCCTGCAGGACCCGGTCGTTGCCCGGCCCGAATTTCAGGTAGACCCGCAGGACGCCCGGCTTGCCGTCCTCGAGGACGCGATAGGCCCGGATGAAGCCTTCGGCCTTGAGCACCTTGGCCAGCTCGATCTTCAGGCGCGAGGCGGGGATATCCACGCGCTCCAGCAGCGCCTGATTGGCGTTGCGGATGCGGGTCAACATGTCGGCGATCGGGTCCGTCATTGCCATGCGCGATGCCCTCGCTTACCAGGAGGCCTTGATGATGCCGGGGATTTCTCCCTTCAGCGCCAGCGCGCGGAAGCAGACCCGGCACATCTCGAACTTGCCGATATAGCCCCGCGGCCGGCCGCAGATGCGGCACCGATGGTAGCGGCGCACCGAGAACTTCGACGGCCGCTGCTGCTTGATCTTCAGGCTGGTCTTGGCCATAGCGCCTCTCTATTTGCGGAACGGAAACCCGACCTGCTCCAAGAGCGCGCGGGCTTCTTCGTCCGATCGTGCAGAGGTCTCGATGCAGATGTCCATCCCCCGCGTCGCCTCGACCTTGTCGTAGCGGATCTCGGGGAAGATGAGCTGCTCCTTGATGCCCAGCGAATAGTTCCCCCGCCCGTCGAAGGACTTGGTCGGCACGCCGCGGAAGTCGCGGATGCGGGGCAAGGCAGCCGACAGCAGCCGATCCAGGAACTCGTACATCCGCTCGCCGCGCAGGGTCACCTTGCAGCCGATCGGCATGCCCGCCCGCAGCTTGAAGGAAGCCTCCGACTTCTTGGCGCGGGTGACGACCGGCTTCTGGCCGGTGATCTGCGATAACTCGATGACCGCGCTGTCGATCACCTTGACGTTGGCGACCGCCTCGCCCAACCCCATGTTGAGGACCACCTTCTTGACCTGCGGCACCTGCATGGTATTGGTGTAGCTGAACTGGCGCATGAGCGCCGGGACGATCTCGGTCCGGTAGCGCTCGCGCAGCCGCGCAGGGACCCGCGGTAGACTCGGCGCCGGCTCGGCCTTGGCCTTGCCTGCTTTCTCCACCCTCTCAGCCTTGTCCGCTTTGCCACCCGGGGCCGCCTTGGCCGCCCCGCCCTTCTTCCGTTCTGCCTTGTCGGCCATAGCTTAGTCCATTGTCTCGCCGCAGCCGCGGCACACCCGGACGGTCCGCCCGTCCGCCAACTCCGTGCGCCCGACCCGCACCGGGCGGTCGCACTTGCCGCACACGATCTGGACGTTGCTGACGTGCAGCGGGTTCTCGCGCTCGAGGATCCCGCCCTGCTGCCCCAGCCGCCCCGGCTTCGTGTGCCGCTTGACGAAGTTGATCTTTTCCACCAGGACCTTGTCGATCTTGGGGAGCACGCGCAGCACCTTGCCGCGCTTCCCTTTGTCTTTGCCGGCGATCACCTCGATCATATCGTTCTTGTGCACCGCCAACCGATGTCCGACACCCATGCGCGCCTCCGACCCGCCGTCAGATCACTTCCGGGGCGAGGGAGATGATTTTCATAAAGCGGGCCTCGCGCAGTTCGCGCGCCACCGGCCCGAAGATACGGGTCCCGACCGGATCGTTGTGGTCGTCGATCAGGACGGCCGCGTTTCGGTCGAACTTGATGTAGCTGCCGTCCGCACGGCGCTTTTCTTTGACGGTCCGGACCACGACCGCTTTCACCACGGCTCCCTTGCGGACCGTGCCGTCGGGGACCGCTTCCTTGACGTTGGCGACGATCACGTCGCCAATCCGGGCGTAGCGCTTGGCCGACCCGCCGAGGACCTTGATCAACGAGATCCGCTTGGCCCCGGAGTTGTCCGCCACGTCGAGAATTGTTCGGAGGCCGATCATGGTGTGTCCCTGTGCCCGCCGCGGAGCACCCCCCGGCGGCGCGCCCGCTTAGACCGCCTTCTCAAGCACCTGGACCACGCGCCACCGTTTATCCTTCGACAGCGGGCGGGTCTCCATCACCCGGACCGTGTCACCGATCCGGCACTCGCTCTGCTCGTCGTGGGCCTTCACCGTCGTCTTGCGCCGCACCCTCCGGTCGAACTGCGGGTGCCGCGTCAACCGGGCGATTTCCACCACGACGGTCTTCTGCATCTTGTCGCTGACGACTGTGCCGACGACGGTCTGCCGGCGGCCCCGCTCCTCAGCCATTGGCGGGTCCTCCCTTGGGGCGGGACAACGCCCGCACGGCGGTCCGGACCCGGGCGATGTCCCGCCGGAGCTGCCGGATGCGCATCGGATTTTCGACCTGCGACGTCGCTTGCCGGAGGCGCAATTTGAACAACTCCTCTTGCAGGCCTGCCTCTTTCTGGCGCAGCTCGTCCGCCGTCAGGTCCGTCAACTCGGCGTACTTCATTACACGGCTCCCGTCGTCGTGCGGCTCACGAAGCGCGTGGCGATAGGCAGCTTCATGGCGGCGAGCCGCATGGCTTCCTTGGCCTCGGTTTCGGAGATGCCTTCCATCTCGTACAGGATGCGGCCGGGCTTGACCACGGCGACCCAACCCTCCGGCGCACCCTTGCCCTTACCCATCCGGGTCTCCGCCGGCTTGGCGGTGATCGGCTTGTCGGGGAAGATGCGGATCCAGACCTTGCCGCCGCGCTTGACGTAGCGGGTCATCGCCCGCCGGGCGGCCTCGATCTGCCGGTTGGTGATCCAGGCGGCTTCCAGCGCCTTCAGGCCGTACTGGCCGAACGCCAGCGCGCTCCCGCGCGTGGCCAGGCCGCTGCGCCGCCCCCGTTGCTGTTTACGAAACTTCACCCGCTTCGGCACGAGCATAGAGCGCTCCTACTCTCGACCTTGCGGGGCAGGTGCCGGCCGGCGACGGCGCCGGTCGGCCGGACCGTGGAGATCGCGCAGCCGCTCGGGCGGCTTGGTCTCGACCCCCAGCGTTTCTGGCAACACCTCGCCGTGAAACACCCAGGCTTTCACCCCGATGATACCGTAGGTCGTTTTCGCGTTGGCTACCCCGAAATCGATGTCGGCGCGCAGCGTGTGCAGCGGCACCCGGCCTTCGCGGTACCATTCGGAGCGGGCGATTTCCGCGCCCGCCAGCCGGCCCGCGCAGGCGACCTTGACCCCTTGCGCTCCGAGCCGCATGGCGGACTGGACCGCCTTCTTCATCGCCCGCCGAAAGGCCACCCGGCGCTCGAGCTGCTGAGCAATCTGCTCGGCCACCAACTGCGCGTCGGTTTCGGCCTTGCGCACCTCTTCAATGTCCAGCCGGACTTCCTTCTTGGTCATCTTGCCCAGATCGGCGCGCAGCTTCTCGACCTCGGACCCCTTCTTGCCGATGATGATCCCGGGCCGGGCCGTGTGGATGATGATGCGGATCTGGTCGGCCTTGCGCTCGATGTCGATGCGCGAGACGCCCGAATGGTAGAGCCGCTCCTTGATGTAGCGGCGCAGCCGCAGGTCCTCGTGCAGCGTGTCGGCATAGCCCTTCCCGGCGTACCACCGCGACCGCCAGGTCTTGATCACGCCGAGGCGAAATCCCAACGGGTGCGTCTTCTGTCCCACGCCGTCCTCCTCGTCCTGCCGCTACGCGCGCTCTGTGAGCACGACCGTGATATGGCTCGACCGCTTGCGGATGCGGAACGCCCGGCCCATCGCCCGCGGCTGAATCCGCTTCATCGTCGGCCCTTCGTTCACGAAGGCTTCGCGCACGACCAGTCGGTCCACGTCGCGCACGCCGTGGTTCTGGGTGGCGTTGGCCATGGCCGAACGCAGGACCTTCTCCATCACCCGCGCCGCGTGCCGGCGGGAGATCTGGACCTGCACCAGGGCGCTGTTCACATCCTTGCCCCGGATCAGATCGGCGACCAGGCGCGCCTTCTGGGGCGCCACCCGAACGAATCGTGCCACTGCCTTGGCGTCTGCCATTGCGTTCTCCGTCCCGCCGGCCGGCGGGCCCGCCTACTTGGGCGCCGTCGCTTTCGCGGTGTGGGCGGAATGGCCGCGGAACGTCCGGGTCGGCGCGAACTCGCCCAGCTTGTGGCCTACCATATTTTCCTGCACGTACACGGGAATGAATTTTTTCCCGTTGTGCACCGCGAGCGTATGCCCCACGAATTCCGGGAGGATCGTCGAGCGGCGGGACCAGGTCTTGAGGACCTTCTTTTCCCGCGCCCGGTTCATTTCCTCGATCCGCTTGACCAGCCGGGCTTCGACGAAGGGGCCCTTTCTGATTGACCGCGCCACATGTCCTCCGAGCAGGCGTTCCGAATGCGCCCGCGCCTACTTCCGTCGCTTCACGATGTCCCGGTCGGAGAGCTTCCCCCGCTTGCGCGTCTTGACCTCGCGCTTCCCCCACGGGCTGCAGGGATGCCGGCCGCCCGAGCTCTTGCCTTCGCCGCCGCCCATCGGGTGGTCGTGCGGGTTCATCGCCACGCCGCGCACGGAGGGGCGGATCCCCAGCCAGCGCGAGCGCCCCGCCTTGCCGATCGAGACGTTCTCGTGCTCGAGGTTCCCGACCTGCCCGATCGTCGCCATGCAGGTGAGGCGGACCTTGCGCATCTCGCCCGACGGCAGCCGCAGCAGGCCGTGGTCGCCTTCCTTGGCCACGAACTGGGCCATGGACCCTGCGGTCCGGACCAGCCGCGCGCCCTGGCCGGGCTGCAACTCGACGTTATGGACCGTGACGCCGACCGGGATGTTCTGGAGCGGCAAGGCGTTGCCGATCCGTACCTCGGCCTCGGGGCCGGACATCAGCTGATCGCCGATCGCCACGCCGAGCGGAGCCAGAATGTAGCGCTTCTCGCCGTCCGCGTAGTGCAGGAGCGCGATCCGCGCCGACCGGTTGGGATCGTACTCGATGGCCACCACCTTCGCAGGAACGCCGACCTTCTCCCGCCGAAAATCGACCAGCCGGTACATGCGTTTATGGCCGCCGCCGTGATGGCGACAGGTCACGCGGCCGAGCGCGTTGCGTCCGCCGGTCTTCTTCAGCGGCACCAACAGCGCTTTTTCGGGCGTCGCCTTGGTCACCTCTTCGAACGTGGAGACGCTCTGGAAGCGGCGCCCCGGCGAAGTCGGTCGATACTTGCGTACTGGCATGTTCGTATCCTTCTCGGCGCTCGACGCGGTTCTACACGCCCTCGTACAGCTCGATCGAATCGCCCTCTTTGAGCGTGGCAATCGCCTTCTTCCAGTCGGGCATCTTGCCCTGGAAGCGTCCCAGCCGCTTGGCTTTGCCTTGCACCGGCAGCGTGCGCACGTCCACTACCGTCACCTTGAACAACTCTTCGATCGCCTTCTTGATCTCGACCTTGTTGGCCCGCTTGTTCACCCGGAAGAGGTACTGGTTCGCCTCTTCCTTGAGCCGCGTCCCCTTTTCGGTCAAGAGCGGCTTCTGGATCACCTGGGTCGGGGTCCTCATGACGCCAGCACCTCCCGGATCGCCTGGACGCCATCTGGCGTGAGCACCAGCGTATCGGCCCGGAGCACGTCGAAGACGTTCAGCCCCTGCACCGTCAGCACCTGGACGGTGGGCAGGTTGCGTGCGGATTTTTCGATGATCTCGTCCCGGGCGGGCAAGACCAGGAGCACTTTGCCGGTGATCCCGGCGGCGCTGAGCAGCTGCTGCATCGCCTTGGTGTTCGGCCGTTCGAGGGCCACGGCTTCGAGGACGCGAATCGCCCCGTCGGTCGCCTTGGTGGTCAGCGCCCCAAGCAGCGCCTGCCGGCGGACGGCCTTTGGGAGCCCAGACTCGTAAGAGCGCGGATGCGGCCCGAACACGGTGCCGCCGTGCCGCCAGAGCGGCGACCGCGTGCTGCCTGCCCGTGCCCGGCCAGTGCCCTTCTGCTTCCAGGGCTTCTTGCCGCCGCCGCTCACGTCTGAGCGGCCTTTCGTATCGGCTGTCCCTTGGCGTCGGCCGTTGAGCTGCATACGGACGACCGCGTGCAGGACGTGCGGCTTCACCGGGGCGCCGAACACGGCATCCGGCAGCTCGCAGGTATCGACGGTTTCATTCTTTGCGTTGCGGACATCCACTGTCGCCATAGCGTCACCCGGCGGTTGCCGGCCTCACTTGCCCTTCTGGACCGTGACCATGCCGCCGCTCGGACCGGGAACGGCACCCTCGATCAGGAGCAGGTTGTTCTCGGTATCCACCGCCACGACGCGCAGGCCCTGCACCGTCGCCCGCACCGCGCCCATGTGGCCGGGCAGGTGATGGCCGCGGAACACGCGCGACGGATAGGACGAGGCGCCGATCGAGCCCGGGGCCCGGTGAAACATCGCCCCGTGCGTCATCGGGCCGCCCTTGTAGTTCCAGCGCTTCACGCCGCCTTGGAAGCCCCGCCCCTTCGTCACGCCGGTCACGCGCACCCGATCGCCGGCCGCGAACAGCGCCACCGTAAGCACCTGGCCGACCGCGAACTCGCCCTCGCCGCCACGCAGCCGGATCTCCTGCAGTCGCCGCTGGTAGGGCACCTGCGCCTTGTCGAAATGGCCCCGCACCGGCTTGGTCAGGCGGTTCAGCTTGGGCTGCGCCTCGAAGCCGAGCTGCAGCGCCTCGTAGCCGTCCGTCTCGGCCGTCTTCTTCTGCACGACGGGACAGGGACCGGCCTGGATGACCGTCACTGGGACAGCCGTCCCCTTCTCGTCGAACACCTGCGTCATCCCGACCTTGCGGCCCAACAGTCCGATTGCCATCGTGAACCTCAGGTCCGTCCGGCTTCTGCCGACGTCCTGTCTAGAGTTTGATCTCCACATCCACGCCCGCCGGCAGGTCCAGCCGCATGAGCTGGTCCACCGTCTGGGGGGTGGGCTGCACGATGTCCATCATCCGCACGTGCGTGCGGATCTCGAACTGCTCCCGCGACTTCTTGTCCACGTGCGGCGAACGCAGCACAGTGTACCGGCTGATCTTCGTCGGCAGCGGCACCGGCCCCGAGATGAGGGCGCCCGAGCGCTCGACCGTCCCGACGATATCCTTCACCGCCTGGTCGAGCAGCCGGTGGTCGTACGCTTTCAACTTGATGCGGATCTTCTGGTTATCCATGTGCAGCCCTGAGGCCCGCTGGGGCCCTGACCGAGTTGCGCCGCTCCTACTCCACCACCTCGCTCACCACCCCGGCGCCCACCGTCCGGCCGCCCTCGCGGATGGCGAAGCGGAGCTCCTTCTCCATCGCGATGGGCTGGATCAGGGTGACTTCCATCGTGACATTGTCGCCCGGCATGACCAT
>DATJQT010000316.1:0-3208 GCA_035505475.1 Vulcanimicrobiaceae bacterium | reverse complement strand
TTTGCCGCGACAGTGCCGTATCTGCTCTCCAGTGTTGTCGTGCTGGCGTTAATTACCTTTTTCCCGCAGCTCGTGCTCTTTCTGCCGAACCTATTCATGGGACGGTAAACGGAGCGACGGAAGGCGCCCGATCGCCTGCAAGTGAGGTGAGTGCATCAATACCAATTAGTGTCCCCGATAGGCATGATGGGGCATATTCACGCGACAGCCCCCTCGTTCCTGTCTCTGTCAGCGCTGGTTGCGGATGAGATCATCATGCGTGTCCGCGCTCGCATCCGAGGAGATCGCGATGGGTACTGGCATGACCACACCCGAGGCCGTGCATCCGCAGGGAACGACGCCGCGCATCGGCCGCTTGCGGCAGCGGCTGCTTTCGGCCGTGGCGGAAATCGCCACCGAGCGCGCAGTCCTGATCACGGAATCGTACCGGGCGACCGAGGCGGAGCCAATTGAGATCCGCCGGGCCAAGGCGTTGGATACGATTCTCCGTCGGATGACCCTCTTCATCCTCGAGGACGAGCTGATCGTGGGCCACCTCGGTGAGAAGCACCGCTGCGCGCCGGTGCACCCGGAGGTGAACGTCGAGTGGATCGTGAATGAAGACGAACTGGCGTCGTTCCAAACCCGCCGGCAAAACCGGTTGCTCGTCCCCGAAGCGGCGAAGCAGACGCTCCGCGAGATCGCGCCGTACTGGCGGGACCGGAGCTTGTTCCGGCGATCCTGGGCGGCGTTGCCGGAATCCGTGAAAGCGATGCGCGAGACTGGCGGGATGACGCTCGCCCATGAGAAGAACATGCTCGGCCACTGCATTCCGGACTGGGAGAAGCTCCTCGCCGTCGGATTTGGCGGGCTACGGCAGGAGGTCGCGGCGAAGCTGCAGCGCCTGGACCTGGCCGAGCCATCCGATTTGGCGCAGTGGAACTTCCTGCGATCGCTGGTGATCGTGACCGGCGCGTGCAGCGCGTTCATCCGGCGGTACGCCGACCTGGCGCGCCAGAGCGCCGCGACGGCCCCCGACCCCCGCCGCGCAGAACTGGAACGGATCGCAGAGGTCTGCGACATGATTGCCGAGGGCCCCGCCACCGGATTCCACGAGGCGCTGCAGCTGCTGTGGTTCGGGCACCTCATCACCGTCATCGAAGGCGACGCGCGCTCCACGTCCTATGGCCGGTTCGATCAGTACATGTGGCCGTACTACGAGCGGGACGTGCGGTCCGGCGGGCTCAGCGCGGCGGCGGCACTAGAACTCCTGGAATGTTTCTGGATCAAGCCCAATGAGATGCTGCTGCTGGATGACCGGGAGCATGCGACGTACCGCGGCGGGTATCCGAATGGCTGGAACCTGGTGGTGGGGGGCATCCGGCCGGACGGCACGGACGGGACCAACGCGCTGTCCTTCATGTGCCTGCAGGCCTTTGCCGATGTGCAACTGTTTCAGCCAAATTTTGGCGTCCGGACGTGGTTCGGCTCGCCGCCCGCGCTGTTGCGCCGCACGTACGAGGTCATCGCGCTCGGCACCGGGGTTCCCCAGGTATTCAACGACGAGGTGATTGTCGATGCGCTCACCGGCTGTGGCTTGCCCCTCGACGAGGCGCGCGACTACACGGCCACCGGCTGTGTCGAGCATGCGACGCCGAAGGCGTGGATTCGCGGCAACGGCGGGTGGATCAACCTGGCCAAGGCGGTGGAATTCGCCCTGAATGACGGCCGCTGTGCCCTGACCGGCCGGCAGGTCGGCCTCCAGACCGGGGATCCGGAGCGATTCCGGAGCTTTCCCGAGTTCGAAGGCGCGGTGAAGCAGCAACTCGCGTATCAGATCCGGCACATGGTGATCGAAAACAACATCATCGATCGAATCCACGCAGAGCTCGTGCCCGAATTGACCATCTCGCTGCTGATTCACGACTGTATTCCCAAGGGCATGTCGGCCGCCGCAGGCGGGGGCCGATATAACTTCACCAGCCCAATGTCGATCGGCGTAGCCACCCTCGGCGACTCGCTCGCCGCCGTCAAGACGCTCGTGTACGAGCAACAACGGATCACGATGGCGGAGCTGCGGCGCGCATTGGCGGCGGACTTTGCCGGCCAGGAGGCGCTCCGGCAGCTGCTCGTGAATCGCGCACCGAAGTTCGGCAACGATAACGATGCCGTCGATGCGCTCGTCGTGGAGATGCAGCAATTCTTTGCCGCCGAGCTGAAGCAATATCGGTCACCGCGCGGCGGGACGTTTCGCCCAGGCTTTTGGACCGTGTTGGCCAACATGGGGCTCGGCCGACTCACGGGGGCGACGCCCGACGGCCGCAAGGCCCGGGAGGCGCTCTCGGATTCCATCGGACCGTCGAACGGCTGCGACCGCCAGGATACGACCGCCATGCTGTGTTCGTCGGGCAAGATCGATCAGCGCGCCGCCAGCAACGGGACGGTGCTGAATCTGCGCCTTTCTCCGACGATGCTCACCGGCCCCCAGGGTATTGAGCGCATCGGGCATCTGATCCGCTCCTATTTCGATCTGGGCGGCAGCCAGCTGGCCATCAACGTGGTGAGCACGGAGACGCTGCGCGACGCGCAGCGCCATCCCGAACGCTACCGCGACCTGCTGGTCAAGGTCGCCGGGTACGCCGCATTCTTCGTGGAGCTGGGCGAGCAAGCGCAAAACGAGATCATCGCCCGGAACGAGCACTCGTGAGCGGGAATTCGGACGCAACCCCCCCGAACGACCTCTCGCGCGATGCGGACGTGCGCGGGTTCGTGTCGCGCATCCGCCGGAATGCCGTCCATGACGGACCGGGGATCCGGACGATCGTCTTCTTGCAGGGCTGTCCCTTGCGGTGCCGGTGGTGCGCCGCTCCCGAGACCCAGGCGCTTCGCTCCGAAGTGCTGCTCTATCCCGAACGCTGCCTTGCCTGCGGGCAGTGCCTTGACGTCTGTCGGGCGGAAGCGATCGGTCCCGATCGGCCGGGCGCTGCGTTGGACCGGTCCCGGTGTGCGGTCTGCGGGGCCTGTGCGGCCGTATGTCCGGCGGAGGCCCGCATCCTCTCTGGGGCAGAGATGACCGTCGCTGAGGTCATTGCCGAGGCCAGCCGTGATCGCGTGTTTTACCGGCACTCCGGCGGGGGTGTGACCGTGTCGGGAGGCGAGCCCCTCCTGCAGCCCGCGTTCACGGCGGCGCTGCTCCGCACATGCAAAGAGGCGACGCTGCACACCGCCA
>DATJQT010000315.1:0-12855 GCA_035505475.1 Vulcanimicrobiaceae bacterium | reverse complement strand
GTTCGTCGGGGTCGAGATCCTCCTCACCCTGAAGCGCTGGGCGCTGCTCGGAGCGGTCTCGCCCTTTCTGATCCTGGCGGTGCTGCTCCTGGAGGGGATGGCGGCGAGCGGGCTCCTGGCGGTCACGGTGGAGCGGGTCGCCTACCGGCCGCTCCGCGGCGCGCCGCGGCTGGTGCCGCTGATCTCGGCTATCGGCGTCTCCTTTTTCCTGCAGGACGCCATTCGCTTGTTCGAAAGTCTCTGGAACAACCAGTTCAACCTGGTCTATCCCACCATGGACCAGCTCAATGTCCGGATCAATCTGACGGAGAACATTGATATCCAGGTGAAGTCGATCGTGGTGATCTTCGGCGCCTTGTTCATGCTCTGGGCGCTCTGGCTGCTCGTCAACCGGACCAAGATCGGCAAGGCCATCCGCGCGGTGGCGGAAGACCAGGGCACGGCGAGTCTGATGGGCATCAACGTCAACGCCATGATCTCGATTACCTTTTTGATCGGCGGCGCGATGGGCGGTGCCGCGGGCGTGCTGTTCGGCGTCCAGTACAGCCTGATTAACCCATACTCCGGCTTCATTCCCGGCCTGAAGGCGTTCACCGCGGCGGTACTGGGCGGTATTGGCAACATCCCCGGGGCCATGATGGGGGGACTGGTGCTCGGGCTGCTGGAAGCGTTCGCCGCGTCCTACCTGTCGCTCCTTACCGGCGGGGCCTTCGGCGCCGAATACAAGGACATCTTCGCGTTTTCGATTCTGATCCTGATCCTGATCTTCCGCCCCAAGGGCCTCCTCGGGGAAGTCGTCCGGGAGCGCGCATAATGGCCGCCGCACGCCGTCTCCTCGCGCGCCCAGGCCCGGCCACCGTCATCGCACTGCTCGCCATCGGCCTCTCGGCGTTCCTGGTCGCGTATCAGCCGCGCTCGGTGATGGCGTTCTTGTGCTTCCAGGGATCGATCCTGGTGCTCTACTTCGCGCACGTGCCGGCCTGGCTGAAGCGCGTATTGGGCATCCTCACGCTCGGCATCTTGATGCCCGCCCTGGGCTCGATCAACGGCTACTACCTGGAGGTCGCCACCCAGGTGGGCATCTTCGTCGCGCTGGCTCTTGGGCTGAACATCGTGGTCGGCCTGGCCGGGCTGCTGGATCTGGGATACGTCGCGTTCTACGCGGTCGGCGCCTACACCTGGGCGATCTTCGCCTCGCCCCAGGCGGGCAAGTTCCTGCCCAGCCTGGCCGCCGATTTCCCGCTGGCGGGAGGTTGGTTCTTTCCATTCTTGCTCCTCGCGGTCGGTGTGGCCGGGCTGACGGGAATGCTGCTGGGCCTGCCGGTCCTACGACTGCGCGGCGATTACCTGGCGATCGTGACGCTGGGGTTCGGCGAGGTGATCCGGGTCCTCGCGAACAACCTGGACAAGCCCATCAATCTGACGAACGGCCCACAGGGGATCACGCCCATCACCCGCCCCCCGCTCTTCTTCCAGCCGGTGCTGCAGGCGGTCGGGATCGACGCGCCGCCCTCTTTGCTGTACCCGCTCTATTTTTACTTCCTGGTGCTGGCGATTGTGATGGTCATCATCGTGGTCAATCGGCGGCTGGAGGACTCGCACATTGGGCGGGCCTGGGAAGCGATCCGCGAGGACGAGCTGGCAGCGATCAGCATGGGCGTTCCACTGGTGCGGATGAAGCTGCTGGCTTTCGCCTGTGGTGCGTCGTTCGCGGGGGCGATGGGCGTCGTGTTCAGCGCCAAGCAGGTCTTCATCAATCCCGAGTCCTTCACGTTCCTCGAATCGATCGGCGTCCTTTCTATGGTCATCTTGGGGGGCATGGGCTCGATTCCCGGCGCGATCCTGGGCGCCTCGGTGGTCACGGTCTTGAACCTGCAGGTCCTGAAAGGGCTGTCCCTCTGGCTCAACAGCCTCCGGAACGCGGGCGTGACGATCCTGGGATACAATCTCGCCTACCTGCCGACCCAGCTTGAGCCGGCCAAGTACGAACGCATGATCTTCGGCATCATCCTGATCCTGATGATGATCTTCCGGCCACAGGGCATCCTGCCGGCCCGCCGCCGGAGCCGGGAGCTGGGGGAGCCCTGATGCCGCTGCTCGAGACGCAAGACATCACGAAGCGGTTCGGCGGGCTGGCCGCCTTGACGCGGGTGAACTTCGCCCTCGAGGAAGGGACGATCGCATCGATCATCGGCCCGAACGGCGCCGGGAAGACGACGCTCTTCAACGTGCTGACCGGCGTGTACCAGCCGGACGCCGGCAGCGTCCTGTTCCGCGGGACCTCCCTGGTGGGGCGCCGGCCTGATCAGATCGCGGCGCTGGGGGTCTGCCGAACGTTCCAGAACATCCGGCTGTTCGCGAACATGACCGTGGTCGAGAACGTCCTGGTCGGGATGCACTGCCGGGTCGCGTTGTCCATCCTAGACGTCCTCGGCCGCACGACCCGCTTCGCGGTAGACGAGGGGCAGCTCTGGCGCAAAGCCGGCACCCTCCTCGATACCGTCGGGCTGCGCACCAAGGCCAACGAGGTCGCGAAGAATCTGCCATACGGTGAGCAGCGACGGCTGGAGCTGGCGCGGGCGCTCGCGTCGGGGCCGGCCCTCCTGCTCCTCGACGAGCCAACCGCCGGGATGACGCAGGGCGAGGCCCGTAGCCTCATGGCGCTGCTCCGGAAGCTGATCGCCGAGCAGACGCTCACGATCCTGCTCATCGAACACAACATGCGGGTGGTCATGGAAGTGTCGGACAAGGTCACGGTGCTCGACTACGGCGAGAAGATTGCGGAAGGGGCCCCGGCCGTCGTGCAAAAGGACACCCGCGTGATCGAGGCCTACCTCGGCCGCAAGCGCTGGGGGGCCAAGGGCGAGCCCACGCATGCTTGAGATCCAGGATCTGCACGTCTACTACGGCCAGATCCACGCCCTCAAGGGGATTTCGCTCCAGGTGGGGGAGGGCGAGATCGTCGCGTTGCTCGGCAACAACGGCGCCGGCAAGACGACCACGCTGCGCACGCTCTCCGGACTGCTCCGGCCGCGCGCCGGCCAGGTGCTCTTGGACGGCACGCCCATCCATGGGCTCCCGCCGCACACCGTCGTGCAGCGCGGCATCGCGCACTCGCCCGAGGGCCGCAAGGTGTTCAACCGGCTGACGGTCCTCGAGAATCTCGAGATGGGCGCCTATCTCCGGAAGGAAAGCGACATCGGGGAGGATCTCGAGCAGATGTTCGCCCTCTTCCCGCGGCTGCGGGAGCGGCGGCAGCAGACGGCCGGGACACTGTCCGGGGGCGAGCAGCAGATGCTGGCGATCGGACGGGCGCTGATGGCGCGCCCCCGCCTGCTGTTGCTCGACGAACCCTCGATGGGCCTGGCCCCGCTTTTGGTCGAGCAGATCTTCGACACGGTCGCCGACATCAACCGGCGGGGGACCACCATTCTGCTGGTGGAGCAGAACGCCTCCATCGCCCTCTCGGTGGCGCAACGTGCCTACGTCTTGGAGACAGGGGCGATTGTCCTCGAGGGCCTCGCGTCGGACCTCGTCCAGAACCCCGAGGTGCAGCGCGCCTATCTCGGTGAGTCGGTATGAGCGCACGATGGCTGACGCTCTGGATGCTCCTCTGGGGATCCACGGCGGCCGCCGCCGACCTGCCGGCGATCCGGATCGGCTTGGTGGTCCCCACCGCAGCCGAAGCCGGCCCAGTCGCCCAGAGCATGCGTCGCGCGGCCGAGATGGCCGTCGCCGAGTGGGCGCCGAAGCTCGGGCGTCCGGTTGAGCTTCGGATCAAGGAAGACCAGTTTGACCCCAAGCAGGCGGCCGTCACAGCCGAGCAGTTGGTCCAGGACGGGGTCTGGGGCGTGGTGGGCCATTTCTATTCCAGCTCGTCCATTCCCGCCTCGGCCGTGTACGCGGCCGCCAGCATCCCGCTGATCACGCCGACCTCCACTCACCCGCGGCTGACCGGACAGGGGTTTGACAACGTCTTTCGGGTGACCGGCCGGGACGATCAGCAGGCGATCACGGCCGCCACCTTCGTGTTGGACACGTTGAAAGCGCGGCGGATCGCGATCGTCCACGACCAAACCGAGTACGGCAGCGGTCTCGCCGAGACGTTCGAACGGAGCATCGCGCGCCGGGCGCCCAAGGCAGTGGTCCTGACCGAGACGCTGGCCCAGGGCGATCGCGATTTTTCGGCCCAGGTCTCCGCCCTGAAGGCGGCCCGCGCCGAGGTCGTCTATTTCGGCGGCATTTTTCGGGAGGCCGGCGCCCTGATCCGACAGATGCGACAGGCCGGCCTGACGACGGTCTTCGTGAGCGGGGATGCCGTCCTGGACACCGAGTTCGTGCGGCTGGCGGGCGAGGACGCGGCGGTCGGCAGTTATCTCACCTTCTATCCCGACCCGAAGCGTCTCGCTTCGGCTGGATCCTTCCGCCGCGAATTCGAGAACCGCTACGGATCCATCGGCCCGTACGTGCTGTACACGTACGATGCGGTGGGCGTCCTCCTGCAGGCGATTCAAACCGCCAAGGCCACGGATAACAGCCCTCAGGCACTCCGGCGGATCATCCAGGCGATCCGCACGCGCCCGTACCACGGCGCGCTGGGGACGCTCCGCTGGGATAAGAATGGCGACCTCGTAGCGTCGCCGTACGTCATGTACGTGACCAAGAAGGGCGGTGATTTTCAGGGCTGGTTCCAGGAACTCCCGCCCGCCGCACCTCCCACCCATTCGACCCGCACGCCCGTGAAAGGGACCGTACCGTGAAAACCCTCGTCGTCCCGGTGAATGCGACGGCCCCCGAGCCTGCTGCGGTCCAGCAAGCCGTGGGCGTTCTCAAGCGTGGCGGGCTGGTGGCGTTTCCCACCGATACGCTCTATGCGCTAGGGGCCGATGCGCTGTCTCCAGAGGCGATCGAGCGTGTGCTCTCCGTCAAGGGCCGACAGCGGGGGAAACCCCTCAGTGTGCTCGTGCCATCTGTTGAAGTCGCGCGGTCGCTCGCCCGCGATACCTCCGATCGGGTGTGGAGCATGGCCGCCGCCTGCTGGCCCGGGGCCCTCACGATCGTCGTGCCGGCCTCTGCGAAGCTGCCGCCCGTTCTGACGGGCGCCGGCACCGTCGGGCTCCGCCTGCCGGGCGGTCCGGTTGCTGCGGCGGTCCTCGCCGCCTTTGGCGGGCCGGTCATCGGGACCAGTGCGAACAAGTCGGGCGCAGCCGACCCCGCCGACGCGAAAACGGTCCAGCGGGCGGTCGGTGGCCTCATCGATCTGCTCCTGGACGGCGGCCGCGTGGTGTTGGGCGTGCCATCCACAGTGCTCGATTGCACGCACGAGCCGGCCCGCATCCTGCGGGAAGGGGCTGTCCCCCGCGCGCGCTTGGCGGCCCTGATCCCTCTGGCATGATTCGAGCCGACACGCCATCCCTGTCCTCGTATGCCTGAACTAGCCTTTCGGCCAAATTCGCCTTCGTCTGCCTTTGCCTCGAAATGGTGGACGCTTTTCTGCGTCGGCTTCGGGGCATTCATGGGCCCCCTGGACATGAGCATCGTCAATGCGACGCTGCCCGTGATGGCGCGGGATTTCCGGGCCGAAGTGCTGGTGATCGAATGGGTGGTCCTGGCGTATCTGCTCACCCTCAGCAGTCTCTTGCTGGTCGGTGGCTGGCTGGGGGACCGCTTCGGCCACCGTCGGCTCTACGTGGCCGGTTTCGCCCTCTTCACGCTGAGTTCCTGGCTGTGCGCGCAGGCGGGGCAGGTCGGCATGCTGATCGCGGCGCGCGTGCTGCAAGGGGTGGGCGGTGCCATGATGATCGCGATCGGCCCGGCGATCCTGATCCGTGCGTTTCCGCCCACCCAGCGCGGACAGGCGCTAGGATTTCAGGCGTCCATTGTCTATATCGGATTGGCGGTGGGACCCGGGCTTGGCGGGATCATCGCCACCCATCTCGGTTGGCGCTGGGTCTTCTTTTTGAACTTGCCCATCGGCGTTCTCGCAATTGCGGCGGCACTGGTAGTCCTCGCACCTGACGGTCGTGGTCTGGAACGCGGATTCGATGTGGCAGGCGCGGCGGGTTTCGTGCTCGCGCTGTTCAGCGGCGTGCTGGCGATCACCGAGGGCGCCGCTTCGGGATGGCAACATCCGCTCGTGCCCATCGCGACGCTCTGCGCCTTGCTCATCGGCACCGGGTTCATCGTCTGGGAAGCGCGGGTGCCATCTCCGTTTCTGGAGTTAGGATTGTTCCGCAATCGGCTCTTTTCCGCAGCGACCATTAGCGCGGTGTGCAATTACATGTCGTCCAGCACGGTCGCCTTTTTGACCCCGTTCTTCCTCATCCGGGGCAACCACCTTGCACCGGATCGCGCCGGAGCGCTCCTGATGGGGATGCCACTGGTCATGGCGCTCACTGCCCCGATGTCGGGGTGGGTGTCGGATCGGATCGGCTCGCGCCTTCCGACCGTGGCGGGAATGAGCACGATGGCGGCAGGGATGTGGCTGCTGGGCGGTCTGGGGCGGGCGCCGAGTGGAAGGCAGGTCGTCCTCTGTCTGGCCGTGATCGGATTGGGCGTGGGGCTGTTCACGTCACCCAACAACAGTGCGATCATGGGCTCGGTTCCACGGGACCGGCAGGGCTTAGCCAGCGGATTGGTTGCAACGGCGAGGACGCTGGGCAACGTTCTCGGTGTCACCTGCGCCGCCGCGCTGTTTGGCGCAGGCATCCAGCGCCTGCTGCCCCAGGTCGGCCAGGACGCCATTGCGGTGGTCCAAGCGTACGGTCACGCGCTCCGGATCATGGCCGGCGTTGCAATGACGGGTGCCGTGGCGAGCCTGGTGCGCGGTCCACGCGATGGAGTGAGTCGCTGCTGAGTGGATATGTGGTTGCGCTTTGAACGAGCGGAGAAGCTTAGGTCACCGGCAAACACGCCGGGCCGACCGGCTGGAACGACTTGTAGGTGAGAATGAATTCTTGGTGGCCTAGAACTTCTGACTTGGTCCGCTGGCCGCCCGCCACCGCAAGTACCAGCTCGTAAATCTCGCGTCCCACCTCATCGACGGTGGCGCGTCCTTCGAGGATTCGCCCCGCATCCACGTCCATGTCATCTTCCATCCGGCGATAGGTCTCGGGGTTGGCGCAGACCTTGATGACCGGCGCGATGGCGGACCCCACCACTGATCCACGGCCGGTGGAGAACAGAATGACGTGGGCGCCGCAGGAGATGAGGTCCGCAATCTCGACGTTGTCATTGATGTTGGGGAACCCGAAACGCACGTCGCCGTCCGGAATCATGTCCAACAGGTACAGTCCCCCGCGAGGCGGCACGTCGCCGGGCTTCAAGAGTCCGCTGATCGGGGAGGCCCCACTCTTGGCGTATGCGCCCAGCGACTTCTCCTCCAAGGTCGTGAGCCCGCCCTCGGCGTTTCCAACGGCGAAGCTGCCGTGCCCAAGGGTCCGGTAATAGCGCACCGCCTTGACGACACTGTGGATGATCTCGCGACCCAATGCCGGGGTGATCGCGCGTGTCGCCATATGCGCTTCACAGCCGACCAGCTCCCCGGTCTCTTCGAAAATGCACGCGGCGTGCTTTGCAATCAACAGGTCGAAGGCGCCGCCCATGGCCGGATTCGCGGTGAGTCCGCTCGTCCCGTCGGACCCCCCGCAGATCGTGCCCACCACGAGTTCGTTCGGCTCCATCGGGACCGGCGTCAGGGCGGCAAGGCTCGCCAACTGTTCTGCGACCCAGGCTCGCCCGGCCTGAACGGTCTTACGGGTTCCACCCGTTTCCTGAATGGTTAGACTCGCGACCGGGCGGGTGGATTCCTCTATCGTTTTCTGGAGTCCCCGCTTGTCGAATCCCTCACAGCCGAGCGAGACAAGGAGCGCGCCACCGACGTTCGGATGCGTGCAAAGTCGCTTCAGCATACGCACGGCATAGGCATTCGGGTAACAGCCAGGGAATCCAATGAGCTGGACTCCCTGTTCCCGATATGGCGCGACGATCTCGCGGGCGACATGATGAGCGCACTCGACGAGGTAGGCGACGACGAGGACGTTGCGGATTCCCTTGCGGCCATCGGCCCGCAGAAAGCCTCTCATACGCCCCGACCTCCCACGTACCCGGGCTCATCGTCGAGGGTATAGGTCGGAATATAATCGCTCTTCATGTTGTGCAGGTGGACATGCTCGCCCGCCGCGATCGGCGCGGTTGCGGAGCCGATCGGGACGCCACACTTGACGATTGTCTCTCCTGGGGCGATCGCCCGTCGGGCGATCTTATGTCCCAGATTGACGGCCTGACTCACAATGAGCGGGGCGCCGTCCACGACGAGCGTTGTGTCCGCCGGAAGATGCGTGCAGCTGACACAGACGTTGTCCTCAGGTGCGAGTGTCATGAGGCGCCGGTCGGTGGGGCGGTCGTGCGATGGGTCCTTCCGTTGGTCCATGTTTCGCTCCGCGTCTTGTCCACCGGGGCAGCATAGCCTGCTGGACAAGGTTCTCGCAAATCGAAATCTCCAACATTCTCGTAGAGGCGCGATTGTCCGAGCCCTGACGGTAGTAATGCGTAAACCCCTATGCTAAAATATTCACCCGCCGCGGGGCGCCGGCGGAGTTTATGCGTATCGAAGGTATCCTCGACAAGATTCACGGGTATCATCCACAGGGCGACGAAGCGCCCGTCATGCGGGCGTACGTCTTCGCCGCCAAGGCCCACAAAGGGCAAGAGCGCATCTCCGGCGAGCCCTACCTCACTCATCCGCTGGAAGTGGCCGGGATCCTGGCCGATTTGCGGCTCGACACGGTCACGATCGCGGCCGGCCTCCTGCACGACGTCGTCGAAGACACCCACGCCTCGCTGGGCGAGATCCACGACCTCTTCGGCAAAGAGGTCTCGGCGATCGTGGACGGGGTGACCAAGCTCTCCCGGATTCCTTTCAGCTCGCGGGTTGAAGCCCAGGCCGAGAACATCCGCAAGATGATCCTGGCGATGTCGAAGGACATCCGCGTGATCCTGGTCAAGCTGGCGGACCGCCTGCACAACATGCGAACGCTCGGCCCATTGCCCGATGCGAAGCGGCGGCAGATCGCGCAGGAGACTCTGGACATCTACGCGCCCCTCGCGCACCGGCTGGGGATCTATTGGATCAAGGCCGAGTTGGAGGATCTCGGGCTGCGCCACCTCGACCCGGATGCATACGAGGATCTGTCGCAGCGCATCGCCACGAAGCGCCGGGAACGCGAGGGCGATCTGACCGAGGCCATCCGCCTGCTCACCGCCAAGCTCTCGGAAGTGGAGATCGCCGCCCAGATCACGGGGCGCCCGAAGCACTTTTACAGCATCTACAAGAAGATGCGGGACCAGAAGAAAGAGTTCGACGAGATTTACGACCTCACTGCGGTCCGAGTGATCACCGAGTCGCTGAAGGACTGCTACGGGACGCTGGGCGTGATTCACACGCTCTGGAAGCCGATCTCGCATCGGTTCAAGGATTTCATCGCCGTGCCGAAGAGCAACGGCTATCAATCGCTGCACACGACCGTGATCGGGCCGAAGGGCGATCCGATCGAGATTCAGATCCGCACGCGCGAGATGCACCAGGTGGCCGAAGAGGGGATCGCCGCCCATTGGAAGTACAAAGAGGGCAAGAGCGGCCTCGATCCGACGGACCAGAGCTTCGTCTGGCTGCGGCAATTGATGGAATGGCAGCGCGAGCTGAAGGACTCGAAGGAGTTCCTGGACACCTTGCGTGTGGACCTGTTCCCGGACGAGGTCTACGTCTTCACGCCCAAAGGCGAGGTGCGGCCCTTCCCGAAGGGCGCCACGCCGGTGGATTTCGCGTTCGCCATTCACACCGATGTCGGGCTGCGCTGTGTTGGCGCCAAGATCAACGGCCGTCTGGTCCCGCTCCGGACCGAGCTGCAGAATGGCGACATCGTCGAGATCACGACGGCGCCCGGCCACGTGCCCAGCAGAGACTGGCTGAAGATCGTCAAGACCCCCCGCGCACGAGGCAAGATCCGCCAGTGGATCAAGAGCGAGGAGCGGTCGCGCAGCGTGGCGCTCGGCAAGGACCTGCTCGAGAAGGAGATCCGCCGCCTGGGCAAGAGCCCCGGCCAGTTGCTCAGGCCCGAGGCCGTGCAGCTGGCGTTAGAGCGGTACGGATTCGGCGCTGAGGACGAGCTGTTCGCGGCGATCGGCTACGGGAAGGCGTCGCCCCGCCAGGCGGTCGGCCGGCTGCTCTCTCCGGAGGAGTTCCAGGCGCTCACGGAAGCGGAGGAGAGCCGCGAGAAGCAGCGCGAACGCAAGCCGTCCCGCCCGAAACCGGCAGAGGATGGGGTCCGCATTCGGGGGGTCGACGACATCATGGTCCGGTTCTCGAAATGCTGCAATCCGGTGCCCGGGGACGAGATCATCGGGTTTATCACCCGCGGGCGTGGTGTCTCGGTCCACACGGCCGATTGTCCGAACGCTGTCAGCCTGATGGCCGACCCGGAGCGGCAAATCGCCGTCTCGTGGGACGACCAGCGCAAGGCGGCGCACCAGGTGCGCATCCGGGTGGACATCGGCAAGGATCGCCCCGGCGTGCTGGCCGAGATCACGACTGCCATCTCCGGCACGAATACGAACATCACCCACGCGGAGGTGCGCGTCAGCGAGGAGCGGACCGGGCAGAATACGTTCATGCTCGAGGTCAGCGGCCTTGAGCAGCTCCAGGCCGTGATGGATGCGATTCAGAAGGTGGATGGGGTGGTGGGCGTCGAGCGGATGAAGGGGCTCTGAAAACGAACACGGCGGAAGGGATCGCCTTCCGCCGTGTTCGTTGCGTAAAACGTTAGGCGGCTTTTTCGACCTTCCCCGAGCGCAGACAGCGCGTGCACACATGGATGATGCGGGGGGCGCCGTTGATCTTGGCCCGGACCCGCTGGACGTTCGGATAGCGCCGCTTCGTGGAAACGTTGTGGGCGTGGCTGATCTGCGAGCCGTACTGGGGCCCTTTCCCGCAGATCTCACAGCGTGTGGCCGGCATGCGTCGTTCTCCTCCCGGTAAAATGCCTGCGTAAGGACACGGAAACCCTGGAATGACGGCGCGTCAATATACTGAATCGCCTCCCGGAAGGCAAGCGGTTTCTCCCCCAAATACCGACTGGTCCCTCGAGACCCCGGTCCGCGCTCTGAAAGGCATTGGGCCGACCCGCGCGGCCTCCTTCGAGCGCCTCGGCGTGCGCACGATCGGAGACTTGCTGCTGCTCGTCCCGCGGCGGTACGAGGATCGCCGGACCTTTCGGCCGCTGGGCCGCCTGCGGCCTGGGGAGCTGGTCAGCATCCGCGGCCACGTGAAGGCAGTCGGCACGGCCCGGACGCGCCGAGGGCTGCCGTATTGCGAGATTCTGGTGGAAGACGGCAGTGGGACGTTGCCGGTCCGCTGGTATCGCCAAGCCTACCTGGCGCGGCTGTTCCGTCGCGACCAGGCGGTCATCCTGACCGGACGCCTCGCTCCCTATCCCCCGCGCCAGATGGTCAACCCCGAGTACGAGATCGAAGAGGCCGACGACCTGCAGGTGCATAGCGGCCGCATCGTCCCGGTCTATCCGCTCGCCCAAGGACTTTCGCAACGCTTTCTGCGGCGACTCCTCTACGAACTGAACCAATCCGGCGTGCCCGCGCCGGACCCACTGCCCACGGCGCTACGCCTCGCACACCACCTACCCGAACGGTCGGCTGCATTCAAAGCCGTCCATGTGCCCGCCGAGCTGTCGGACGCCGCAGCGGGACGGCGGCGGCTGGCCTTCGACGAATTCTTCCTGTTCAGCCTGGGGATGCTGCGCGAACGGCAGCGCCGGGGGGTGCGACCCGGCATTGCCTTTGCGGTACCGGGCGGGTTGGCGCGCCGGGCCGAAGCCGTATTGCCGTTTGCCTTGACGCCGGGGCAGACCGCCGCGCTTCGGGCGATCCGGGACGACATGGCGGCGCCGCGACCGATGCAGCGGCTGCTCCAGGGGGACGTGGGATCGGGCAAGACGATCGTCGCCATGCTCGCCGCGCTCACGGCGATCGGGAGCGGATACCAGGCGGCGCTGATGGCTCCCACCGAAATCCTCGCCGCCCAGCACGCGGAGCGGGCCGCCGCGCTCCTGGCCCCGTTGCAGGTTCCCGTCGTGCACCTGGCCGGCGGCACTGGCGCGGCGGCACGCGCATCCGCCCTCGAACTGCTGGCAGGTGGGGCGCCTTGCCTGGCCGTCGGCACGCATGCCCTCTTGACCGCGGACGTCCGCTTCGGCCGCCTCGGATTCCTGGTCGTGGACGAGCAGCACCGATTTGGCGTCCTCCAGCGCGCCGCACTCCAGGCCAAAGGGGCGCATCCGGACGTCCTGGTGATGAGCGCGACGCCGATTCCCCGCAGCCTCGCATTAGTCCTGTACGGCGACCTGGATCTCAGCACGATTCCGGATCTGCCGCCGGGCCGCCGTCCCATCGAGACCAACTGGCTCGAAGAGGCGGGCCGCGCAGGCGTCGAGGCAGACATAGCACGCTGCCTCGCGCGCGCGGAGCGCGTCTTCGTGGTCTGCCCGGTGGTCGAGGAATCGGCGGCCGAGCTCAGTGCCGCAGTGCAGACGGCGGCGCGGTATCGCAAATCGACGCTGGCCCGCTTTGGCGTCGGCCTGGTGCACGGCCGATTACCCGCGGCGGACAAGCTGGCGACGCTCGCCGCGTTCCGCGCAGGAACGATCGGTCTCCTGGTCGCGACCACCGTCGTGGAGGTGGGCGTGGACATCCCGGAGGCCACCCTGATGGTGATCGAGCATGCCGACCGGCTGGGCCTGGCACAGCTCCATCAGTTGCGCGGCCGGATCGGCCGCTCGGACCGCG
>DATJQT010000314.1:0-11302 GCA_035505475.1 Vulcanimicrobiaceae bacterium | reverse complement strand
CGTCCGTCCAGAACGCGGCCGTGCGTGCCCCACTCGAGATTGCGGAGCGCCAGGCCCAGGTGGGCCGCTACGGCGTGTGGGACCTGCCCAACCCGGAGCCGCCCTGGGAATTCCGGCGCCGCAACCATCTCCCGGCCGAATGAGCTCGCTGAAGGCTCGGGCGTGAACGAGCTGCCCGTCGCCCTCACGCCGCACGACGAAGCCCTTCTGCAGTCGTTTCGCCAGCGTTATCCCTTCGCCCTCGATCGCTTTCAAGACGAAGCCATCCGCTGGGTCCTGCAGGGCGACTCGGTTTTGGTGTCCGCCCCCACCGGGGCGGGCAAGACTTTGATCGCGGAGTTCGCGATCAGCCGCGCCCTGGCGGCGCAGCGCCGGGTCATCTACACCACCCCGCTCAAGGCCTTGAGCAACCAAAAATATGCCGATTTCGTCCGGCAGTTCGGACAGGAGTCGGTCGGCATCCTCACCGGCGACGTCAAGGTGAACAGTGCGGCCCCGGTGCTGGTGATGACGACCGAGATCCTGCGCAACCTGCTCTTCACGGAACGGCCTCAGGACATCGCCACGGCGGTCCTCGACGAGTGCCACTTCCTGGGCGACGAAGGACGCGGGACCGTGTGGGAAGAGATCATCATCAACGCCCCTCCGGGCATGCAACTCGTCGGGCTCTCCGCCACCGTCAGCAACGTCCACGAGATCGCGGCCTGGATCAGCGAGGTGCATCGGCCGATCCGACCGATCATCCACACGGTGCGGCCGGTGCCGTTGAGCTACCTCCTCTGCCATCCCGACGGCGCCTTTGCCGCGCTCGATGCGCCGCGCCGCGCCGTCCCCGCCGGGCCGCGCTTGCACTATCACAGCCGCATGCCCCGCGGCCGCGACCGCGAGGCGCTACGGCAAGGGTTCTTCAAGCGGCGTCCCGCCAGCCCAAACCGTGTCATCCCCGCCCTGCAAGAGCGCCGCTGGCTGCCGGTGATCTATTTCATCTTCAGCCGCATGGGCTGCGAGCGTGCGCTGCGCCGCTTCCTCGACGACGGGGAGAGCGTGCTGCCGCCCGAGCGGCGACCCGAAGTGGACGAGGCGATCGCGAACACGCTCCGCGATTACCCGAGCGTGGTTCCGGAGACCGAGGTGAATGCGCTCTTATTCGCAGGCCTGACGCGCGGGGCGGGGCTGCATCATGCGGGCGTGCTACCGGCATTGAAACGCCTGACTGAGCTTCTGTTCGAGCGGGGGCTGGTTCGGGTCGTCTTCGCGACCGAGACCATGAGCCTAGGCATCCACATGCCGGCCAAGAGCGTGGTCATCCAGGGCGTGCGCAAGCGGAGCGAGGCGGGCTTCCGGCGTCTCACCCACAACGAGCTGACGCAAATGGCGGGCCGGGCGGGTCGGCGCGGCATCGATCCATCGGGCACCTGCGTGCTAGCCCTGGACGGCCCCGAAGCGGAAGACGATGTGCGACAGCTCTTGGCGGCCCAGCCGGAGCCAATCCAAAGCCAGTTTCGCGTCGGGTACAGCTCGGCGGCGCTCTTGGTCGCGCAGTACCGCGAGCCGGCGGCGGTGCGCCGGGTGATCGAATTGAGTTTTGGGCAATTTCAGAATCGCCGCCGCATCGCCGCACTCGAGGCGGAACGAGCGGCGCTGATCACGCGGCTGGCCAAGACCGAAGGATTCGATTCCCCGTGCTGCACGGTGATGGATCTGCTGCACTATCGCGAACAGCGCACGGCCCTGGAAGCGGAGCGCGAGCGGGTCCGCCGGCTCGGCTTGGGGGGGAAAGGCAAGAGCCGCCGGGGCGAGGCGTCGCCCTGGTCGGAGGACCTGCACGAGGCGCGGCAGCGCTTGGAAGCGGCGGCGCTTGCGCTCTCACAGATTCCCTGCCATCGCTGCCCGCACCGGGGGGCGCAGGAGCGGGCGCTGAAGCGCTCCGACCGGGTCCGGCGGACGCTCGATGAGCAGGAGCGGCTTCTCCGCGACCTCAAGGATTCGTACTGGGAGCAGTGCCTCCGGGTTGTGGAGGTGCTGCGGCATTTCGACTGCCTAGAGGCGGCCACGCTCACGCCGATGGGGCGGCTGATCGCCTCGCTGCGGCACGACAACGAACTGCTGGTGGCCCGGATGGCGTTTTCCGATCTGTTGACCGGGCTGACCCCGGCCGAAGCTGCGGGGCTCTTGTCCTGCGTTGTCGAAGAGCCGCGCGAGACCGAATCCTTGTTTGCCCGCCAACTGCTCAAACGCGTGCCGCACCTCAGACGCCGGGTGCAGGCGCTGGAGGCGCTCGCCGCGGAGGTGGAGCGGGTCCAGCAGGGCCGGCGCGTGTACCGGCCGGTCTCGATGCACACCACTTACCTGGCCGCGGCCTACGAATGGGTCGCGGGCGAAGAGGACTGGGTGCGGCTGATCCGCAATACCTTCGGCGGCCACGAGGGCGATCTGATCCGCGCCTTTCGTCGCCTGATCGACCTCTCGCGCCAGCTGGCCGAAAGCCCCGAGTTGCCGGTCGAACTCACCCGCGTCCTGCGTGATGCCGTCCGGATGCTCGACCGCGGTATCGTTCTGGAATCCGCGCTGATTTAAGCACCGCAAGACTATATCTGTGGCCATTCGCCATTAGCCGTTGGCAAGAACGACGACCCGATGATATAAGCGAGGGCATCTGAATTCGCTTGGGGCGTGCATGCGTGTGCGGGTGATCCATTGGCTTGGCCTATTTCTGCTGCTGCCCGGCGTCGTCTGGGCAGCCGGCAGCGATATGTTTCGCGATTTCGGCCCGCTCGAGCGGCTCCGCGAAATGGTGGATGTCCACGCGGACCGGATCGATTACCAGGAAAAAGAAGGACGGATCGTTGCGTCTGGGGCGGTGCGGCTCGACGTCGGTGAGCGGCACCTCGCAGCAGACGAAGTCACGGTGGATCTGAACGCGCAGACGGTGGAGGCAACTGGTCATGTCGTGTTCGCCGTCGGCTCGAACCGGCTGGCGGGCGATCGGATCGAATACAATTACCGAACAAATCAGGGTGTCATCACGAACGGCCAAGGTCTGATCGAACCCGGCATCAGCATCGCCGGCGATGAAATTCGGCAGGAAGGCGAGCACGTGTTTTCGTTCATCAACGGCCGTTTCACCTCGTGCCGCGCGTGCCAGCCCGAACCGACGGCCCCCTGGTGGGAGTTCCGGGCCGAGCGGGGGACGATCTACCAGGACGATAAGATCGTCGCGCACGACGCGACCGTCTATCTCAAGGACATCCCCGCGCTCTATTCGCCGATTATCGGGCTGCCGATTGGCGAGCGCCGCACCGGATTCCTGTTTCCCGTGGTGGGATTTGGCTCCAACGGCTTTACCTACAAGCAGCCGTTCTTCTGGGCGATCTCGCGCTCGCAGGACCTCTTGCTGACGCCGATCTATCGGACGAAACGCGGCTTCGAGATGGATGGAGAGTACCGCTACGTGCTGGACGAACGCTCGAATGGCTCGCTCGGCGGGCAGTATTATTACGACACCAGGCCACAGGACGCGCCGAACAACCGCGGGATCGTCCGCTGGATTCATGACCAGGCCCTCTCGCCCGAGTGGAGCTTCAAGGCCAATGCGCAATACCAATCGGACACGTCGGTGAACCGCGCCTTCAACGATACCCCTTCCGCGCTCTCCACGCAGGTCCTCAACGACTCCAATATCTTCCTGACTCAGACCACGCAGCGCTACGTGTTTCTTGGTCTGCTCGAATCCACCGAGTACTTGAACCAGACGAATGTGAATCGAACGTGGCGGGTGCCGGAATTCCGGTTGCAGTGGCTTCCGGCCCAGGTACTCAACTGGCCGCTGCTCGCCGAAGGCGAAAGCTCTGCGGTGCTCCTGCAGCGCAGCGGAGCGCAGGGGACCGGCCGACTGGACATCTATCCGGTGGCCCACGTTCCGCTGCAAATCTCTCCTTGGCTGACGGCGACGAGCAGCTTCGCGCTGCGCGAAACGGCCTACACGAGCGCCGACCAGCCCGGCGGGCAGCTCAACCGGTTTCTCGTCGAGGCGGGTGAAACACTGAGCAGCCGCTTCCTCCGACGCTACGACAACCCTGGCTTCGGCTTCCAGCGCCTCACGCATGTCGTCGAGCCGACCGTACAGTACCTCTATATTCCCTACGTCAACCAGCAGTCGTTGAGCCAGTTCGACCGGGTGGATTTCGTGAGCGGACAGAACCGCATATTCTTGCAGTTCGATAACCGCCTGATGGCTTATCGGGTAGAGGACGGGACGCCCCGGAGTTGGGAGTTTGCGCGCCTGGGACTGGCGCAGAGCGTGAATTTGAGCCCTTCGACCCGGCAATTTTCGGACGTATTTCTCGAGGCGCTGACGCCAGAGCGGATCGATCAGGCAGTGAAACAGGTCAGCCAGGTTCAGCAAGGCTATTTTCGCGAGGCACGTGAGCAGACCTGGTCCAACTTCGTCGTCACGACCGCGGTCAGCCCCGTGCCCGACATGACGCTTTACAATACGGTGGCCGCCGGGACATTCCAGCTGAACTACAATTCCAGCACGCAGCTCGTCTCTACGGGCAACGGGAAATTCAATGCGCAGGCCATCAACACGGGGCTTTCGGTCAACTGGACCAACGAGTTGACCACGGATCTGGCGTACACCTTTGACCGCGGGGCGGCGGCGGATGGAATCTTCCTCAAAGGCACGTGGAAACCGCTACCCAGTGTGGCGATGGAATTCATTTCCCGGTACAACGTCCAGACCACGGTCTTTGAAGAGAACGGGCTCATCTTCCATTACTCCACCTGCTGCTGGGAGATGCGCCTTCGCTGGGACAACCGGACGCAGGGGCCGGGCCAAGCCCGGAGCAATAGCACCACGGTCAACTTTTCCCTCCGCATGCCGACCGCCTCGACGCCGCTGGGCACGAGCGCGCCGCCAGGCACGAGCCAGCCTGGGCGTCTGTTCTAGCACGGGCCGCGAGGGTTCAAGGGCGGGCAAACGAAAAGGTTGACCGGAGCGGGCGAGGCTCTCTAGAATACGACCCGACCTCTGGGAGGGGGACTCCATGCGATCGAAGGCTGCGCAGGCGCCGCGCCTGGTTGCCTGGGAGGTAACCCGCGCGTGCGACCTGGCCTGCCAGCACTGTCGGGCGGTGGCACAGGCGGTCGCCGATCCGCGGCAGCTCAGCACGACGGAAGGCGCTCGGCTGATTGACCAGATTGCCGCGTTCGGCGAGCCGGTGATCTTGATCCTGACCGGCGGCGACCCGTTGAAGCGGCCGGACATCTTCGATCTGGCGGCCCGGGCCACGCAGGCGGGGCTGCGCGTCGTGATGTCGCCGAGCGGAACGCAGGTCACGCCGGCTACGGTGGCCGAGCTGAGGCGGGTCGGGGTGCAGCGGATCTCGGTCAGCCTCGATGGCAGCACGCCGGCGCTGCACGACGGCTTTCGGCGGGTGCCGGGCGCCTTCGAGGCGGCCACCGCGTCCCTGGCCTACGCCCGCGAGGGCGGCCTCCCGTTCCAGATCAACACCACGGTCACCCGGCACAACCAGCACGATCTGGAGGCGATGCTCGACACGGCCATCGCCCTCGGCGCCGTGACCTGGGACGTCTTCATGCTCGTGCCCACCGGGCGCGGCACGGTGCAGATGGAAATCTCGCCCGCCGAGTACGAGGCGGCGCTGCACTTCGTTCTGGACGCGGCTGGACGCGCGCCGATCCAGGTCAAGACGACCTGCGCGCCTCATTATAAGCGGATCCAGATCGAGGACCGCCGGCAGCGTCCTACGACCGCGCGGGGGGGCGGCCACGGTCATCCGCATGGTTTCAGTCGCGGATGCATGGCCGGCTTCGGGTTTTGTTTCGTGTCGCACATCGGCGAGGTGGGCGGCTGCGGGTACCTGCCGCTCTTGGCGGGGAACGTCCGCGAGACGCCGCTGCCGACGATCTATCGGGACGCGCCGCTCTTTCAGAGCCTCCGCGACCCGAACCTGTTGCAGGGGCGCTGCGGGCAATGCGAGTACCGCATGCTGTGCGGCGGCTGCCGGGCGCGAGCGCTGGGCGCGACGGGGAATTACCTCGACGAAGAGCCGTTTTGTACCTATACCCCGGCGCCCAAGCACCATCGCGAGCTGACGAACGTTGAGGCATTGGTAACACACACCGTCTCGCACGAGCACCGCGCCGATGGCGCGCCGCATCCCGACCTCGTGCCGCCCGTGTTGTAAGGAGTTCACCATGCATTATCCGCTCTACCGCCCGCGGCGGCTGCGGGAAAACGCGACGCTGCGCCGGATGGTCCGGGAAACGCGGCTCAGCGCGGACCACCTGATCATGCCATTCTTCGTCACGCACGGCCGCGGCGTCCGGCGCGAGATCGCCTCCATGCCCGGCAACTATCAATTGTCCGTGGACGAACTGGTTCGCGAAATAAAGGACACCGCGGCGCTGCGGATCCCCGCCGTCCTGCTCTTCGGGCTGCCGCAGCACAAAGACGCGATCGGCTCGGAGGCCTACGCCCGGGATGGCATCGTGCAGCAGGCGGTGCGGGCGATCAAGGATTCTGTCTCGGATCTGGTCGTGATCACCGATGTGTGCCTGTGCGAGTACACCAGCCACGGTCACTGCGGCGTGGTGGAGAAGGGCCGCGTCAAGAACGACGCCTCGCTCGACCTGATTGCCCGCACGGCCGTGTCGCATGCGGAAGCGGGCGCGGACATGGTGGCACCCTCGGACATGATGGACGGGCGCGTCGCCGCGATTCGCGAAGCGCTGGACGAGGGTGGCTGGGAAGAGACGCCGATCCTGGCCTATGCGGCGAAATATGCCAGCAGTTTCTACGGGCCGTTCCGCGACGCGGCGGAATCTGCGCCGCAGTTCGGCGACCGGCTGACCTACCAGATGGATCCGGCCAACGGGGACGAGGCGCTCCGCGAGGTCGCGCTAGACCTAGATGAGGGGGCGGACCTCGTGATGGTCAAGCCCGCCTTGCCGTACCTCGATATCGTCTGGCGGGTCAAGGCCGAATTCGGCGTGCCGGTGGCGGCCTATAACGTGAGCGGCGAATTCGCCATGCTCAAAGCTGCGGCGCAGCTCGGCTGGCTCAACGAGGAGTGCGCCATGTACGAGATGCTGACCGCCATCAGGCGTGCCGGGGCGGATCTGATCGTTACCTATTTCGCGCGCGAGGCGGCCCGGGCAATGGCCCAGCACGGGCGCTGAGGGACAGCATGGGAGAGCGATCGCGGGCCTTGTTCGCCGAAGCTGCCGGCTATTTTCCGGGCGGCGTGAACAGCCCGGTGCGGGCGTTCCGTGCGGTGGGAGGCGAGCCGTTCTTTGTGGCGCGCGCGGCGGGCAGCCGCATCACCGATGCGGACGGGGTCACCTACATCGATTACGTGGCCTCCTGGGGGCCGATGATCGTCGGCCACGCTCACCCGAAGGTCGTCGCCGCCATCCAGCAGGCCGCGTCCGGCGGGACGAGCTACGGCGCGCCGACCGAGGCCGAGACGCGGCTGGCGCAGCGCATCCAGGCGGCGTTTCCGAGTCTGGAGCGCATGCGGTTGGTCAGCTCGGGAACCGAGGCCTGCATGAGCGCGCTCCGCGTAGCGCGCGGTGCGACCGGGCGCAGCGCGATCGTCAAGTTCGAGGGAGCGTACCACGGCCACGCCGATAGCCTGTTGGTCAAAAGTGGCTCCGGGGGACTGACGTTCGGCGTGCCAGACAGCCTCGGGGTGAGCGAGTCCGCCGCCCGCGACACATTGACCCTGCCCTACAACGATCTGGGTGCGGCCGAGCGGCTGTTCGGCGCGCGCGGGAGAGAGATTGCCGCGGTCATCGTCGAGCCGGTTGCCGGCAATATGGGCGTGGTGCCGCCTGCGGCGGGGTTCCTGGCCGGGTTGCGCGACCTCACGCGCCGGCACGGCGCGTTGCTGATTTTCGATGAGGTGATCACCGGATTTCGGGTGGCGCGCGGGGGCGCTCAGGAACGCTACGGCGTCAATCCGGACCTGACCTGCTTGGGCAAGATTGTCGGCGGTGGCCTGCCGCTCGGCGTCTATGGCGGGCGCGCCGACGTGATGGCCCACGTGGCGCCGCTCGGGGGCGTGTACCAAGCCGGGACGCTGTCCGGGAATCCGATTGCGGTTGCGGCGGGCATCGCCACGCTCGACCTGCTCACCGATGCCAGTACCTATGTGGAACTCGAAGCCAAGGCCGGCCGGCTGGCCGAGGGCCTGAAGCAGACGGCAGCGCGCCACCGGATTCCCGTGCAGGGAAACCGGGTGGCCTCGATGATGACGCTGTTCTTCACCGCGGACCCAGTGGTAGATTACGCCAGCGTGAAGAAGGCGGACCCGAAACGCTACGCCACGTTTTTCCGTACCATGCTCGAACAGGGTGTCAGCCTGGCGCCGTCCCAATTCGAAGCGGCGTTCGTGTCCCTCGCGCATACGGCAGAGGACCTGGAGCGCACCATCGCAGCCGCCGACACCGCGTTCGCGCGGCTCGGTAATTCATAGAACGACAGGGACAGGGACAGAGAGCAAGGACGAACACGATCACGAACACGGATTGCCGCCGCGGGGTCTGTCCGGGTCGAGTGGCCCGGTGATCTTTAGCTCGTGCAGAATTCGATCCGAAAGGAGGTGAGCAGCGTGGAGAAAGAACAGGGATGGATCCTGATGGTGGTGCTCTGCCTGGCAGTTGCCCTGGCGGGCACAACGGCCGTGGCGCAGATGAAGCCCCCGGCGGATTACACCTTTAACGACGGGGACCAGGGCAAAGTACTGTATAGCCACCAGGCGCACATGGCCAAGAATCTGAAGTGTACCGACTGCCACACGAAGATATTTAAGATGGCGAAACCCGCTGGACCCCTGAAGATGGCCGACCTGAACGCCGGTAAGGAATGCGGCACCTGCCATGACGGGAAAAAAGCATTCGCCACCAGTAGCAAAGACAATTGCGTCAAGTGTCATAAGAAATAGCAGTTATCTGTTCCGCCGAAGCCCACCTCGCCTTTTGGGGTGGGCTTCTTTTTTGAGAGAAATCCCACACTGACCGTGGGATACTCCGCAACCGGTCCCTCAGCCCGACAATGCGGAAGGCGGTGCCAATCCATGCCGAGGTAGGCACCGTGCTTTGCAGGGACGCCAAGTTACGGGTCTCATACATCATGTGCCAGCGTCATCCCGGCCGACCGGTGTTCACCGGCACGTGGTTTGCTTTGGTTTATATAGTTTCTTCCAAACGGGAATGGTGCAGAATGCGACGGATCGGGGGGATGGTTCTCTTCGGGGTGTTCTTCTACGCTGCGCTCCTTGTCGCGGCCCACGCGGGAACTGCGCCGGCTCCTGCCGATGTTCCTGACGACCTCTGCATCGGCTGCCATGGGGACAAGAGTCTCAGTAAGACGGTCGGGGGAAAGTCCGTCTCGCTGTTTGCCAATCAGGTCGCCTTGAAGAAATCCGTGCACGGTGGTCTCACATGTACCGCCTGCCACGCAGGCATCACGGAAGTGCCCCACGCCGCAAAACTCCCCCCTGTGCAGTGCAACGCCTGCCATGACGCATCGGCTTTCCAACAAAGCATTCACGGCCGAGAAAATGGGCCGCAGTTGGCGTGCTGGAACTGCCATGGCTCGCACGCGGTCAAGCCGGCAGCGCAACTTGGGACCGCGCCCTGCGCGGCCTGCCATGCCGACACGATTCGGCAGTACCAGGACAGCGTTCACGGGCGTGCCGCCGCCAACGGGATCCAAGAGGCGGCTCGCTGTGCGGACTGTCACGGTCCGGCCCATCAGATGCTGCCGCAGGATGACCCGAAGGCGCGCACGAATCGGATGAACATGGCGGCGACCTGCGCCCGTTGCCACGCCGACCGGGCGCTGATCGAGCGCCGCAAGATCCCCATTCCGACGGCCTACCAGTTGTACGAAAAGAGCGTACATGGTCGGGCCGTCGCTGCCGGCCGGCCGGGTGCGACGTGCAACACCTGCCACGGCAGCCACAGTATCCAGCGGGCCAACGATCCCCGCTCGACCGTGTATCGCGAAAAGATCCCTGCGACTTGCGGTGCGTGCCATGGTGCCGAGACGACGGCATATCTGGGCAGCATCCATGGGCAGGCTATGAAGCAGGGGGCCACCGAGGCGCCGGTCTGCACCGACTGCCATGGGGAGCATTCGATCTCGGCGGTGCGCAACCCGAACTCCCCGGTGAGCGTCGGCCGGGTCAGCAAGACCTGCGCGACCTGTCACGATGTGGAAGGGATTACCGAAAAGTACGGCATCCCCGGCGGCCGCGTCGAATCGTATCAGGACAGCTTCCACGGCCTCGCGGCGCGCGGCGGTTCTATGGTGGCGGCGAACTGCGCGAGCTGCCATGGCTTCCATGATGTCCGGCCATCTTCGGATTCCAAGTCGATGGTGAACAAGGCCAATCTGCCGGCCACGTGCGGGCAATGCCATCCCGGGGCGGGGGCAAACTTCGCGGCGGGGCCGGTCCATGTTTCGGTGACCGAAGCCGCATCGCCACTGCTCTACTGGATCCGCCATTTCTATCTGCTGATGATCGTGGGGACGATCGGCGGGATGGGCCTGCACAACGGGCTCGATTTCTTCCGTAAAGCCCGGCGAGAGTACAAGCGGCGCGGGGGAGGAGAAGCGGCTGCCGGGCACGAGGACTTCGAGTTGGCAGACAGTGAGGCGCCGCGCTTCTTCCTCCGGATGACACGCTCCGAACGCCTCCAGCACATGCTCCTGGCCGTTAGCTTTATCATCCTCGTGTACACGGGCTTTGCGCTGAAGTTCCCCGAAAGCTGGCCGTTCGCCTGGATCGTCGCCCTCGAAAAGGGCTACGCCCTGCGCGGGTGGATCCATCGCGGGGCCGCCGTTGTCATGGTTCTTGCGTGTGTCTGGCACCTGGTGTACCTGCCGACGCGGCGGGGGCGCAGGTTCATCTGGGACATGATTCCGCGCTATGAGGACGCCAAGGAACTGGTCCAGAACGTCGCCTTCCTGGCGGGGCTCCGGGCCGACCCGCCGCGCTTCGGGCGCTTCAGCTATGTCGAGAAGGCCGAATACTGGGCCCTGATCTGGGGGTCGGCGGTCATGATCGCCACCGGCTGCCTGCTCTGGTTCGAAAACTGGACCCTGCGCTTTGTGCCCAAGTGGGCGCTCGATCTCGCAACCATGGTGCATTATTACGAGGCGTGGCTGGCCAGTTTGGCCATCCTGGTCTGGCATTGGTACACCGTCATCTTTAACCCCGATGTGTACCCCATGAACTGGGCCTGGATTACCGGCCAGATCCCGGAA
>DATJQT010000313.1:0-12079 GCA_035505475.1 Vulcanimicrobiaceae bacterium | reverse complement strand
ACGGCGTCTTCCTTGGACAGCCCGCGCTGATTGCAGTAAAAGATCTGGTCCTCGCCGATCTTCGACGTGGATGCCTCGTGCTCCATGCGGGCGGACGCGTTCTTCACCTCGATGTACGGGAACGTGTGCGCGCCACACTGGTCCCCGATCAAGAGCGAGTCGCACTGGGTGTAGTTCCGGGCGTTGGCAGCCGCCTTCATGATTTTCACCATCCCGCGATAGGTGTTCTGGCCGTGCCCGGCTGAGATGCCCTTGGATACGATCGTACTCTTGGTGTTTTTGCCCAGGTGAATCATCTTCGTCCCGGTGTCGGCCTGCTGGAAGTTGTTGGTTAGAGCCACTGAATAGAACTCGCCGATCGATCCGTCCCCTTGCAAGATGCAGCTCGGATATTTCCAGGTGATCGCCGATCCGGTTTCGACCTGGGTCCACGAGATATGCGAGTTCCGGCCGACGCACTTGCCGCGCTTGGTGACGAAGTTGTAGATGCCGCCCTTGCCGTCCTTGTCACCGGGGTACCAGTTCTGGATGGTCGAGTACTTGATCCGGGAATTGTCGAGCGCCACCAGCTCCACTACCGCGGCGTGTAGCTGATTGGTGTCGCGGATTGGCGCCGTGCAGCCCTCGAGGTAACTCACATACGCGCCTTCCTCCGCCACGATCAAGGTTCGCTCGAATTGGCCCGTGTCGGCGGCGTTAATGCGGAAGTAGGTGGACAACTCCATCGGACAGCGGACACCCTTCGGGATGTAGCAGAACGAGCCGTCGCTGAACACCGCGGCGTTGAGCGCGGCGAAGAAGTTGTCCGTGTACGGGACCACACTGCCGAGATACTGCCGCACCAGCTCCGGATGGTTCTGGACCGCCTCGGAAAGCGAGCAGAAGATGATGCCGAGCTTCGCAAGCTTGTCCTTGAACGTGGTCGCGACCGAGACGCTGTCGAAGACCGCATCCACGGCCACGCCGCTCAGCAGTTTCTGTTCTTCAAGCGGAATGCCCAGTTTTTTGAATGTGCTGAGGATTTCTGGATCCACCTCGTCCAGCCTCTTCAGCGCCTTCTTCGGCTTGGGCGCCGAGTAATAGACAATGTCCTGGTAGTCGATCGGTGGGTAGTGCACATTCGCCCACGTCGGCTCGCCCTCGGCCCGTTCGAGGCTCGCCCAGTGCCGGTATGCTTTCAGGCGCCATTCCAGCATGAAGGCCGGCTCGTTCTTTTTGGCCGAGATGAGCCGGATGACATCCTCGCTCAATCCCTTGGGCACCGCATCGGCCTCAACGTCGGTGACGAAGCCGTACTTGTATTCCTGATTGGCTAGGGTCGCGATCATCTCAGTGGAAGTGCTCATTGCTCTCCTCGATCGTTAGGCAGCAGAAACGGATGAGGCACCCGCAAAATGAGAACGGGTTTGCCGACCCAGCATGTGCGCCCGCAATGATTGGGGCGCTTCGGCATCGCCCGCCGCAAGCCGGAAGAACGGAATGCCCTTTTGCAACATTTGGCGCGCGTCGGCCGCGCCGTCCTGCGAGACAGCGACGATCGGCGATCCGGGGGACAGCTCCTGGATGGCCGAGATCAGCAGCATACCGCCGAGCCCGTGCGTCTCCAGATCCAGAATGACGAGATCGGAGGCAACGGCCTGGACGGCGGCCAGCAATTCCATCCCCGATTCACAGACCGTCAGCCGGTCCTCGGGGCCGACCAGACCGCCCACGCGACCCCGCATCTCCGTGCTGTCGGAACACAAAATGATATGCATGGTTTGTTGTCCTGTGATGACGGGACTATGTAGATAGCAATCCTCGTACCAGCCGGAGCCCATTGCGGGCAGGCGTAACCATGCGTGTTAACAAGGTTGTTTCGGATGATGCAACACGCCCTCCTATCTCGGAGCAGGAGATTCTCCGACCCGGCCAGGAGTTTCTCCTGGTAGCGGGGCGTAGGGGACCAGTGCGAGAGGGCGATCGGGAGAAAGGTTCAAGACGCGGGAAGCGTGATTCTGAAGCAGTTCACACAAACACGATCACGAATACGGATGTCTCATTGCTGTCGCTGTCGGCCTTCTACTTGGCGGGAGGGACAGCGATGCCGTAGTCGCGGATCTTCTTGTTGAGGGTCTTGAGGTCAATGCCGAGCAGCCGGGCGGTCTGCATCTTCTTCCCGCCGTTTTCTCCCAGAACTCGGGCGATGTGCTGCCGTTCCATATCGGCCAGCGTCACCGCCGCCTGCACGGGCGCTGCCTCGGGTCCGGTGCGGATGCCGACCGGAAGCGCGTCCCTGCCGATCACAGGGCCGGGGGTCAGAATGATCAGGCGCTCTACGATGTTCGACAGCTCGCGAACGTTCCCCGGCCAGGCGTAATTCACGAGCGCCTCCAAGGCGTCCGGCGCGATGGTCTTTCTGCCGCCGGCCTGGAAACGGCCGAGGAAGTGCTCGATCAGTAGCGGGATATCCTCGCGGCGCTCGCGCAGCGGCGGCACGATCAGATTGACCACATTCAAGCGATAGAACAGGTCCTCGCGGAATCGACCCACCCGGATCTCTTCCAGCATGGGTTTGTTCGTGGCGGCAAGGATGCGCACGTCGGCCCGTTGCAGCCGCGTGCCGCCGACGCGCCGGAACTCGCGCGAGTCTAGCACCTGGAGCACCTTAGCCTGCATGGCGGGACTCATCTCTGCGACTTCGTCCAAGAAGAGCGTCCCGCGCTCGGCGACCTCAAACAGCCCGGGCTTCAAGATGCCGGCACCGGTGAACGCTCCCCTTTCGTGCCCGAACAGCTCGCTCTCCAGCAGCTGGTCCTGGAATCCACTGCAGTTGATCGTCAGAAACGGCCCGTCGGCGCGGGCGCTCTGCTGGTGCAGCGCTTGCGCGATCAGTCCTTTCCCCGTCCCGCTCTCGCCCTCGATCAGTACGTTGGCATCGGTGGGTGCGATCCGCGCGACGGTGCGCAGTATGTCCTCCATGGCCGGGCTGCGGCCCAGCACCAGAGGCGGCGCGCCGGTTTGCGCGACCATGCGGCGCAGGGCGAGGTTCTCCTGGGCCATGCGTCGCCGCTCGGCGGCGCGGCGAATGACCACCTCCACCTCGGCCAGCTTGAACGGCTTGGTCAGATAATCGTAGGCCCCAAGCTTCATGGCCTCGATCGCGGTCGCCACATCGGGATGGCCCGTGAGCACGACGACTTCCGCCGCCGCGCCCGAATCCCGAATGCGCCGGAGCGCCTCGATGCCGCCCATGCCGGGCATGTTCAGGTCCAGCAGGACCACGTCGAATTCCTCGAGCCGGAGTTGCTCCAGGGCCGCCTCGCCGCTCTCGGTCGTCGTCACGACGCATCCCGCGCGCGGCAGCTCTTTTTCCATGAGGAACCGGAGCGGCCGCTCGTCGTCCACCACCAACAGCCGGATGGGCATCGCAGTGCTCATGGCCTCGCGCCTCCGGCAATCGGCAGCCGCACGGTCGCACGCGTGCCACGCCCGGGTCCGGCACTCTCGATCGTGAGCGTGCCCCCGTGCTGCTCGACGATGCTCTGCGAAATCGCCAGCCCCAAGCCGGTGCCCTTGCCGACTTCCTTGGTCGTGAAGAATGGGTCGAATATCTTGGCAAGATGTTCGGGCCGGATCCCCACCCCAGTGTCCGTGACCGTCGCCTCGACCCAGCCGTCGCCCACCTCACGCATGGTCACGGCGACTTCTCCGCCGACCTCGATGGCATCCAGGGCGTTGGTGAGCAGATTGACGAACACCTGCTGCAGCATCTGCGCGTCTCCGCGGACCTCAACCGATGTACCGGCCGGTGCGAGCCGCATGGAGCGGCCGGCCAGCTGCGCCTGGCGCTCGACCAGGCCAACTGCGTCGCGCACCACCTCTGCCAGGTCCACCGGACCAATGGTCGGCTCGCGCTGCCGCGCGAAATCGAGCAGCCGACGCACGATGCCGGCGGCCCGCGCCACCTCCGACTGGATCATGCCGAGGTATTCCGAACAGTCGCCGAACCGGGATTCGCCGATGCATTCCCCGTGCACCACGTGCCGCTGCAACGCCTCGGCGAAGCCGCCGACCGCCGAGAGCGGATTGTTGAGCTCGTGCGCGACACCGGCCGCCATGCGACCAAGCGACGCCAGTTTCTCTTGGCGCACGAGGAGATCTTGCGATTGCTTCAATGCGCGTTCCCGCTCCTGCAGAAAAGCCATGGATACGATCGTGAGAATCCGATTCACCACGGGTTCGTACCGGTCCAGCAACTGCGATGCGGGAACGCCGTGGCTGTGGGCCACGCGCAAGAGCACGTGACCGCACACATCACGGAGCACGAGGAGACGGCCGATCACCTGCTTTGCGCCGATGCCGCGGAACATGTCCCGCTCGGCCATGCCTTCGGCGTACGCCTGGGCCGTATGGTAGCGCCCCGACTCGAGACACGCGAGCAGGACGTCCGTAGCGCGCGTGCACTCCGATTCCGCTTCTGCGGGGGTGAGCGATCCCATGAGTGCGCGACGGTCCATTGTTTCGAGCCAGGCCTGCCGGATCTCGTCGCGGGCGGCCGCCAGGCAGACAACGACCTGCCGCAGCGCGTCGGCAGGTTGCAGTCCCGGCTTCCCCGGTTGTGTGCTGTCCGGACGCCCCATCACCCGCTCCGCGCCGGACCGAGCTGGCGGTCGTGCAGCATCAGTGCCGCCGGAAACGGCCCCACCCCGTTGGTGGTCAGAAAAATGTCGTGCTCGCGGATCTCGGACTGCAGGTCTGTTCCCGTGGCAAGACCGGAGCAGCCGGTCAGGGCAAGCACGAACCCGACGAGGACGAGAGACTGCACGGCGAAGCGCATATCGGAAAATCCGATACCACGATGGGCGGACGAGGACAAGCGGATTATGGTATGTCGGCCGGGGAGACGCGGTGACAGGCGCAGAAGCGAATATTCAAGGGCGCAACGTTTTTTGCCGCATTCGATCACGACCCAGGTTCTTTCCGCGCGCAGCTCGCAAACGGCAGCGCCGCAACCTGGCCAGACAAGTGACCTGCAGTGGTCTCGATCGTCACTGCCGTCCCTGCATCCCAGCATTCGCGGCGCAGCATGGCAAGGGCAAGAACCTGACCGGCCCCAGGCGAACTCACCGCACTGGCCACGGTTCCCACTGCACGCTCACCGGCAAAGACCGATGCGCCGCGAGGCGGGACGGTGCTTCCCGCGACGGTCAGCCCGCAGAGACGTCTGTTGAGATGGCCCTGATGCTCGATGCGGATGACGACTTCCTGCCCAACGTAACACCCCTTCGTGAAGCTTGCGCGATCGCGGCCTAGCGCCTCGAGAAACAGGTGTTGCTCGTCGTAATCGAGCCCGAACCAGGGCCAGCCTGCTTCGACCCGCAGGATCTGCAATGCGGCCATGCCAACCGGCCGGACTGCATTGTCATTGGTCAGCGCAGACCAGACCTCTGCCGCCGAATCACACGACATGAACACGTCGACCATGGGCACGGCCAGCCAGCGCGTCGCGACCAAGCGGACGGAGGCCCCGGCTAGCACCGCCTCGCAATGCTGCCAGGCGTTCAGGCCAGAAACATCGAACCCCATCGCGCGCTTCAAGAGCGGAGCCGAATCGGGACCGGCGACAATCAGATGGCACCGGTCGGCTGTCGCGTTTGTTACCGTCACGTCGTCGGCAATGATGTGCGCATCGAACGCAGCCCGCACCGCCTCGAGGCGGTCCTGCTGGCAGGCAACCCACACCCGGTCGTCGAAAACATACACGGCGATTTCGGCCAGTAGGTGTCCTTTCGCGTTCAGCACGGCAGCCGGTATCCCCTCTCCCGCCTTGAGACTCTTCACCTCCTGCGTGATCTGCCCGTTCAACCAGCGCAGACGCTCCCCGCCCCGGATTTCCAGCAGCCCTTGGAATGAGCCGTCCACGACCCCGACCCCGGCGTGAACCGATCGATACTCCGATTCGGAATCGCCAAATCGCTCGGGAATGAGCACACCGCAGTGTTCGGCCATGACGGCCCCACGCTCACGCTCGACGCTCGCAAACGGACTCTCCACGCTCACGGACTCTTCTCCCTGCTCGCGGCTCGTGGCTACGACATCACCTGGCCACCGCACAAATTCAAGGCCTGGCCGGTCATCCCCGATGCGGCATCGGAAACCAGGTAGAGGACGAGATCGGCAATTTCCTTCGGCTGCAGAATGCGTTGAATCGGGACGGCCGCGAGCGCCTGTTTCCGGAACTCGTTCTCGCTGATGCCCATGGATGCCCCGGTGGCACGCATGCCGCTTCGGGCCATCTCGGTTTCCACCCATCCGGGACAGATCGCGTTGACCGTGATGCCGCGGTCCACCACTTCCAGCGCCAGCGCCCGAGTAAAGCCGATCATGCCGTGCTTGGCCGTGCAGTAGGCGGTGTATCCCGGCGCCCCGAACCGGCCCAGGACCGAGGAGAGATTGACAATGCGCCCTCCCGGGCTTTCGGGAGCCACTTGCTTGGGCATGTGCCGGAGCACCTCGCGGGTCATGTAATATGCCCCGAGGATCGTGGAATCGAGCACCGCGCGCCAAGCGGCATCGTCTTCGGAATCGATCGGGACGCGGGCATTGATCCCGGCATTATTGACCAAGATATGGATCTGCCCCCAACGGGCAACGATCTTCTGGACACTGCCGCGCACCGCGCTCTGATCCGTGATATCCGTCGCAAAACCGAGCACGCGTCCGCCACCCGGCGAAATCTCGTCGGCCGCTTTCCGGATATCGTCGGCGTTCCGGGCACAGATTGCGACCTTTGCGCCTTCCCCGACGAGCGCCTGCGCAATCGCTTTCCCGATGCCGCGACTGCCGCCCGTTACCACTGCCACGCGATCCTGTAGGCTGCCCACCGCGCCTCCTTGTCCTCGGGCTCCCACGCCCGAGCCCTCATTGTGCCAACTACACACCTCGATTGCGCCGTTGTGCGGTGCCCTAGCGCCTTCGCCGACGCGGCGTAGGGCGTTGCGCCCCACCCGAGCGGCTCGCCACCAACGCAGGCAGGCAACCCGCCTCGCGGTCGCGCACCGCCTCGAGCGCACGGGCCGTGATGCCGTCGTCAGCAGGAATCCGGCGCGCCGCCCGATCGCACACGTGGAGCCAGTGCTCGATGACCCAGCGGTCCAGCGCGAGCGAGATGCCAGCGCCGAAGCTGGCCACCAGGCAGCCGGCCACCCAGGTAGCCCCGCGCGTCGGTCCCGCCAGCGGCCAAGGTCGGCCGCCTTCGCGTCGGAGCAATATGGTCACGTCCGCAATGCTTTCGGCTGTCGGGTCGATCAGGTTCCGGAGTCCCTGAACGGCGTGGGGATCGCTAATCGCCTGCACCTGCACGCGGGCCAATTCCTCCAGGCCGATCAGCACGAGCCGATTCCACTGCAGTGCGGCGCGGAAACGCCTCCGCGCAGGCCGTCTTCGACCGTCCATATTGGATATTACCAGGGAATCTCGGGGGGACCTGCCCGATGATTCGCCGCACGGGCGAGGACGAACAGCAGGTCCGAAAGCCGATTAACGTAGGCCGGAAACACCGCCGGGACGGCCTGTTCCTTGGCCAGCGCCGTCAGGCGGCGCTCGGCTCGGCGGCACACCGTGCGAGCCACGTGCAGCCGCGCGCCGGCCTCTGTCCCCCCGGGCAGGATGAAATGCTTCAACGGGGGCAGACTGGCATCGGTCTCATCGATCACGCGCTCTAGTTCGGCCACCTTGCCGGAGGAAAACGCCACCTTCTTCAGCGAGGCATCATGGCCCTGCGGATCGGCGACCGCCGCGCTCAAGGCAAAGAGGTCCTGCTGAATCCGGGTCAGCCGATCGGTCAGCGCGGGATCGGCTGCGGCTGCGCCGGCAAACCCCAACCAAGCGCACAATTCATCGAGCGAACCGGACACCTCGATGCGGAGATCGTCCTTCCGAACGCGCTCGCCCAGCCGCAGACTCGTCTCGCCGGCATCGCCGGTTCTGGTATAGATCCGCATCGTGACCTGTGTCAGTTCAGGCTGACGGCGCGCTGCCGCAATCTGCGGAGGTGACCGCGCAGGACCTCGGTATCCGGCGCCGCTGGTTGCAGGCGGAGATAGCGGTCCAATTCCGCACCGGCTTCGGCGTGTCGCTTCAACTGGAACAGAACCAGCGCGCGGTCGCGGATCTCGCCGACGGCAGCCGGATCAAGGATCAGCAGTCGTTCGATGGTCGCCAGCGCTTTGCAGTCGGCGCCCATCTTGATGTAAATCCCCTTCAAATTGGTCAGCATCCGGCCGAGGATCTGGCGCGTGCCAACCACCCTCAGCATGCCGGGGTCGAAACGGACGGTTCCACCGAACACTTGGTCCAGGATGCGCTGGCAATCCGCGGGGGACAGGAAGCTACCCTTCCCGTGCGGATCAATGATCAGCTCCTCGTCCCCTTCGGCGTACTTCACCAGGAAATGGCCGGGCATGCCGACGCCGTACAGCGGAAGCCCTAGGCGGCCGCCCATGTCGAGGTACAGTACGGAGAGCGTAATCGGAATGCCGAGACGCCGATCCAGCACGTCGTTGAGAAAGCTATTTTTCGGGTCGTAGTAGTCTTCCGCGTTGCCCCGAAACCCCTGCCGCACGAACAGGTAGTCGTTGAGCGCCGCGAGCAGCCGATGGGGGTCACTGGACGTCCCAACCAGTCGCTGCACATCGTCCGCCATCCGCGCCAATCGACCGCGGTACGCCTCCATATCGAGGTCGGGATATTCCTCTTTGGCGATCAGCAGGGCGGCCTCGGACAGCGCAATCGTGTCTTCGGGCTGCTGCATCAATTCGGCAAAGGCCACCCGTCCGGGCGGGGCCTGTTCCGACTGCGTCATGGTGCTGGGCCTTTCAGGAGCGGTCTTTCGTTGTTGCTGAGGCGCCCGCGCTCTGGCATGCTTGCGGCAGCCATTGCACATTCTGTCCGGCGTGGGGCGGGGCGCCCGAGAGTGATGCATGATCCTGGGTCTGGAAAAATTCGCGCTCTACTTTCCCGAGCGGAGGCTACACACGACACCGCTGGCCGGCGGACTGGCGTATGAGGACGTACGCTTTCCGGCCGCCGACGGGCGCATGCTGCACGGCTGGTTCGTCCCGGCGGCGGGCGCCCGCTTTACCCTCTGCTGGTTTCACGGCAACGCCGGTAACATCAGCCATCGCGTGCACCACCTCGGCTATCTACATCGCCGCTTCGGTCTGAATACGTTCATCTTCGATTACCGCGGATACGGGCACAGTGAGGGGTGGCGGTTCAGCTTGTCCGAACGCGCCACGTACCGGGACGCCACCGGCGCCCTCGCCTATCTGCGTCGGCGATCCGATGTTAATCCCCGCCGCATCATCTACTTCGGACAGTCGCTGGGGGCTGCCGTCGCCGTCGAGCTGTCTCGCCGCCACCCGCCGGCCGGCTTGGTGATCGAGACCACGTTCAGCACGCTCAAGGACGTTGCCCGGATCCACTACCCGTACGTACCGCTGTGGCTGTTGCAGACCAAGTACGACACGGTCTCCAAGCTGCCCGAGCTCCGCGTCCCCCTGCTCATCCTGCACGGCGATCAAGATGAGGTGGTCCCGCTCGCGCTCGCCGAGCGGCTGTACGCCGCCGCCAGAGACCCCAAGACGCTCGCCGTCGTCCACGGGGCACACCATAACGACATCTACATCGTGGGCAACGCCGAGTACTTTTCGGCCTGGGAACGATTTCTGAAATCTCTGGAAACGCAGGCTGCCCTTGTATAACATGTTAACCTGCTCCTGCAAATCCCAACGCGCCGCGCTGTGCGAGCGGCCTTGTGAGAACCGGCATGCAGCTCGAATTCACGCATAACGCCCAGACCCGGATGGCAGAGCGCGGTATCGGCGAGGCCGATGTACAGGCCGTCCTCGAGGCGCCGGATCATCTCAGCCCGTTCCAGGAAAAACACTGGCACGCGCGCAAGAAGGTGGAGAAGGGCACGCTCGAGGTTATTTTTTCCCGCGATCGCTTGCATGTGGTGGTATTCACCGCATTCTGGAAGGACCTGTCGTGAAAATCAGCTACGACCCGAAGGCGGACGCTCTCTACATCAAGTTCCAGGACGGAAGCGTGGCGCGCACCCGTAAGGTCGAGGACGGCATGCTGGTGGACACGGATGCCACTGGGCGGCTATTCGGGATCGAGATCATCGGCATGAAAGGACGCATCCCGATCCCCGAGCTGGGGCGCATCATTCTCGACCTGCCGCTCACCGGGCATGAGCCCGCCCGCGCCTGACCGGTCGCCCAGACCTCTTTTCGACCAGGCAATCGGCGAAATTCGCTTGAGAGCCTGCCGGTTCTGGCATACCGTGTCCCCCGATTCTCCTCATTCACCGGAGGTGGGCGATGGGATTGGTGGTCATTCACACGGACCCGCTGCATACCGATTTCACGGCCGAGCGCGAAGAGCTTGCCGGATTGGCGGAGTTTCGGATTGCGCGCTGCCGGACCGAAGAAGAGGTCGCTGCCGCCTGCCAGGATGCGGACGGTCTGATCGTCACCTATGCCAAGGTCGGCCGCACGGCGCTCGCGGCCATGCCGAAACTGAAGATCATGGTCCGCACCGGCGTCGGCTACGACTCGCTCGACGTCCCCGCCGCGACGGAACGTCGGGTGATGGTGGCCAACGTGCCGGATTACTGTATCGAGGAGGTCGCCGAGCACACCATGGCGCTCCTCTTGTCCTGGTGGCGCCGCATCGGCGAACTGGACCGGCAGGTCCGCACCGAGGGCTGGGGCGCGCCAATCAAGCCAGTGTATCGCCTCGATGGGAAAACCCTGGGCATCTTGGGGATGGGGCGGATGGGCCAGGCCGTTGCCGTCCGGAGCCGGGGCTTTGGCCTGAAGCTATTGGGCTATGATCCATACCTGCCCGATGCGGCCTTTGCCGCGCTGGGCGTCGAGCGGGTGACCCTCGATCGATTGTTCACAGAGGCCGATATCCTGACCGTACACTCGCCGCTGACGGAAGAAACCCACGGCATCGTCGGGGAGAAAACACTACGACTGATGAAGCCGACCGCGGTGATCGTGAACACATCCCGCGGCGGACTGATCAACACCGACCACCTGGTCGCCGCCATCCGCGAGGGACGCATTGCGGGCGCAGCGCTGGATGTGCTCGAGACCGAACCCCTGGCGATGGACCACCCGATCCGCACTCTGCCGCGGGTCCTGCTAACGCCGCACGCCGCCTGGTATTCCGCCCAGTCCGAACCGGAGCTGCGCCGCCGGGCCGCGCGCATCGCGGCCCAGGGTCTGCGCGGCGAGCGACCCGCCTCGCTCTTGAACCCGGAAGCCTTGGGCCGGTAAGACTGACAACCGGTATTGACAAGCTTCGATCGCGCTCCTTCGACGCGACTCAAGCCGAGCGGACGCGCCGTTCGTGCTGCGCCTGTCGAAGCGTGAACGGCGTCCTGCACTATGCTGAAGGCGATGCAGGTGGTGTGGCGTCGAACGCTTCGCGGGTGATGAATTGTCCCCCGGTGATATCCTGGCTCTGGATGTGGTAGGCATTGTCCAGCGTGATTTCCGCCGTGATTAGACGAAAGCACTTGCTGTCCATGATCTCTTTCCGGACGAAGTAGCCCCCGCCCTCGTGCGCGCTGAGGTCGTGACGCTTGTCCAGCCGAACATGGACCACGGCCTTGCACTTGGCGCACTCGACGTACACGTGGATCGCATCGTCGGTCGGACGCGCCGCCTTCGACGAGAACAGCGACTTCAACCCATCCAAGAGGCCCATGGCTTGCCCCCTGCCGTGACGGCCCGATAGGGTAAGGAAGCTCGATTTCCCCGCCCGCACTCCCGTCGAAACATAGCGTATCCGGTTCGCCGGGGCAAGCCTCGGAGAAGCACTCGCACCCCCAGTCCAGGAGGCGGCGAGAGGTGGCTCGGGACACCACGAGAGCGCAGAGTGGCTGGGGGGCCTGCAGGGCCCGAGGCTACGGGTTGTCGCGCAGCACGCCGGCCCTTCGCGAGGCGGGGGCCGGGTCGAGCTTCATGTCCCGAACCCAGGTGTCCCGGCAGGCTGGGCAGATTCCGTGGGTGATCAC
>DATJQT010000312.1:0-1146 GCA_035505475.1 Vulcanimicrobiaceae bacterium | reverse complement strand
GCGACACCGTCCTGACGTCCGCGACCATCACGAACACGCGCGCATCCAACAAACCCGGGCGTGGCGTGGTGAGCATGACCATCACCACCAAGAATCAGCGCGGCGAAACTGTGCTGACATATGACCAAGCCCTGCTGATGGCCGGCAAGCCCGCTTGAGGAGCTCCCGATGACCGCTGGCCGCCCCTTGCCCGTGCCGACACCCGAGACCGCCCACTTCTGGGAGGGAACGCGCCTCGGCGAGCTTCGCCTGCAGATGTGCCGGGACTGCGGCCAGACCTACTTTCCTCCGCGCCCCTTCTGCCCCGGCTGTACCTCCCGGAACATCGAAGTGATACGTGCCAGTGGGCGCGGAGCCTTGCACAGCTATGTGATTTCGCACCTGCCCGCACCGGGTTTCGAGCCGCCTTACACGATTGCGGTAGTGAAGCTGGACGAGGGGCCGAAATTGCTGACCAACATCGTCGGGACGCCGTGCGACCCTGCCTTGTTGCAGCTCGACGATCCGGTGGAAGTCACTTTCATGCCCGTGAACGACGAGATCAGCCTGCCGCTGTTCAAACTTGCAGGAGCCGCACGATGACGCGCGCGCGCGCGGCCGTGATTGGCGCCGCTGAAACCACCGAGATGGGGAAGCTGCCCCACATTTCGCAATTGCAGCTGCACGCCGATGCGGCGTTGAACGCGCTTGCGGACGCAGGCCTCAAGCCCTCCGACATCGACGGCATCGCGACCGCCGGGGAGACACCGGAGTCACTCGCGCTTTACCTCGGCATCACGCCGACTTGGATCGACGCCACGGGCGTCGGCGGATGCTCCTTCCTGATGCATCTCAGGCACGGCATGGCGGCGATTGAGGCGGGCCTCTGTCGACATGTGCTGATCACCCATGGAGAAAGCGGCCGGTCCCGTGTCGCAGCAGCGGGTTTTCCGCACCCGATCGCCGGCAGCCTGCCGCAGCAGTTCGAAACTCCATATGGCACGTTCGGGCCTCCGACGATGTTCACGATTCCCGTGCTGCGTTATCTCAAGGATCGCGGCTACGAGCAGGAAGACCTCGCTCGGGTGGCAGTCGTCCAGCGGGAATGGGCGGCGCTCAATCCGCGCGCGAGTCAGAAAGCCCCAATCACCATCGACGACGTGATGT
>DATJQT010000311.1:0-1121 GCA_035505475.1 Vulcanimicrobiaceae bacterium | reverse complement strand
CCCGACTTGCTCACCGACGGCGGTGTAACCGAACGGTCCCGAGCCGATCTCACCGGCGATCACCTGACCGGAGTTCAGTCCCACGCGGAGCCGCAAGCAAATACCGTCGCTCGCTTCGACCTGCTTGGCCAGCTTGGCCGCCTCCACCTGGATTTCCAACGCAGTCAAGCAGCCGCGAAAAGCGTGATCCTCCAATGAGACCGGTGCGCCGAACACCGCCATGATGCCGTCGCCGGTGAACTTGTCCACCGTGCCGCCGAAGTGCTGCACAATTGCCGCGCAGCGGTCGGCGAGGTCTGCCATGATTTCGCGCAGCCGCTCCGCGCCCACGGCTGCCGCGATGTCCATGGAGTGGACCACGTCAGCGAACAAGACCGTGACCTGCTTGTACTCCGCACGCGCGTCGCGCTCCGCAACGGGTGCACCACAGCCGTCACAGAATCGCGCACCCTCACGCGGCTCAATGCCACACGTCCGGCACGCTGCTATGGCCGTCACCCGACCTCCGCCAATCCCGGCCCCCGGTTCTCACAGGATAGCGATCGGACATTCCACGAGGGTCGGTCGGAGTTCACGGCGATAACCACCACGGGAATGGCACAGGCCTGGCTGGGTGAGGACCCTCGAACAGTGCCAGGCCCGGCGAGCCAAGCGCGGGAAAAATAGGCGCGCAGCGGCCGGACCAAGGCCCAGAAGAGGTAGGGCCCCCCTCGCTTCCGCGATGGCAGGAAGCCGTCGACGGCCTTGGAGGCCGCCGGACGATAGATAACACCCGGCCAGGGCCTTGCGGCCGTCCAACGCGCGCCGGTGCGGCGATTGCGGCCTGGCCGCTGTCCGTCGGGGGGCAGCAGAAGAACCTCAGTGAATTCCCCGGCGGAGGTCCGAAACTTTTGCCTGCGGGCGGCGTCCAGTTGAGCGAACGTAGGCTAGCTGCGTCTCAGCCGTAAAGCGAGTGCAGCACAGCGCCCGCGTCGGCGTCGTCAACTAGTGGAGTGGCCTCGATGTCCATGAATTCGTTCCACTCCGCGAACCACTCGAATAGGGCCTTCGCGTTGTCGGTCTCGGCGATCGCGAAGCCCTTGCCATTGCCGCCATGCCAGCGGCCGATCATCTCAACGCCA
>DATJQT010000310.1:0-10448 GCA_035505475.1 Vulcanimicrobiaceae bacterium | reverse complement strand
ACCACGCTCTTGCAGCCGAACTCCGGTGGGCAGCTCGCCCAGGTCGCGCCCAGGCTGGCCGAGGCAAGGAAGGCCACGACGGTTTCGGGGATATTCGGCAGGTAGGCGACGACGCGGTCGCCCGTGCGGACCCCCGCCGCGGTCAGGGCCGCGGCGACCGCCGCCGTCTGCCGGCGCAGCTCGGCGTAGCTGATCGTGATCGGCGCGCGGGTTTCAGATTCGGCGACGATCGCCGGATGGTCATCGCAACGGGCAAGGGCGTGTGCCGCATAGTTCAGCGTCGCCCCAGGAAACCAACGTGCCCCCGGCATGGTCGGGTCGGCCAGCACGCGCTCATACGGCCGATCGGCTCGCACACCAAAGAAGCCCCAGATGGAGGACCAGAAGCCTTCCAGGTCGGTGACCGACCAGTCCCAGAGGTCCTCGTATCCCGAGAAAGCCAATCCGCGCGATTGTTCTAGCCAGGCCAGGTATCGGCCGATATTCGCACGGGCGATGGTTTCCGCCGTGGGAGACCAGAGGACCTCTTCCTCGGCTTTGGCGGGCATAGCCTGCTGCGGCATCAGATACTCCTTCAGTCTGGGCGCTCTGCGGCGCTGTGCGCTCGCAGGCCGGCGCGCCGCCTGCGCCGCCAGTCCCCCAGCGCTCCTGCCACGCCTCGTCGGAACACGAGCACGCAGAGGACGAAGCAGGCGCCCTGGGCAACAGTCACCCAGGCGCCGAACGGGGCCAGGTACTGCTCCAGTGTCACGAGGATCAGGGCACCGGCGAGCGGGCCATACTCTGTGCCCAGGCCGCCGAGCAATGTCATCAGCACCACCTCGCCCGACAGGCTCCAGTGCACGTCGGTAAGCGACGCCAACTGGAACACGAGGGCGTGCAGCGCGCCGGCGAGCCCCGAGAGCGTGGCCGAAAGGATGAACGCGATCAGCTTGTACTGATCCGGCTTGTAGCCCAGCGAGACGGCGCGCAGCTCGTTTTCGCGGATGGCTTTCAGCACCTGCCCCAGCGGGGAGTGAATCGCGCGGCCGACCAGCAGGAACCCGGCCAGGAACAGGGCGAAGACGAAGAAATAGAGGGTGAGCGTGTCGCGGAGATCGAAAAGGCCGAGCAGCGTCCCGCGGGGGACCGCTTGGATGCCGTCCTCGCCCCCGGTGAAGGGGACCTGCATGCAGAAGAAATAGAACATCTGGGCGAGCGCGAGGGTGATCATGGCGAAGTAAATTCCCTGTCGGCGAATGGCGATGGCGCCGATCGCGCTGCCGAGCAAGCCGGCCGCGAGCATGCCGAAGAGGATCACCGACAACGGCGGAGCGCCCCAGGCCTTGGCCGCATAGGCCGTCGCGTAGGCGGCTGAACCGTAGAACGCCGCGTGGCCGAACGAGAGGAGGCCGACATAGCCGAGCAGGAGGTTGAAGGCGCAGGCGAAGAGGCCGAAGCAAAGGACCTTCATCAGGAAGACCGGATACACGAAGAACGGCGCGACCAGACCGACACCGAGCAGGGCGGCATAACCGAGGGGGGCGGCGCGGAGCGCGAGCGGCACGGTCCGGGTCGGTCGGCTCTGCACTTCGGAGGGTACGATCGCCGTCATGCACTCTTCCCGAACAGCCCGGTAGGGCGCCAGAGGAGGATGAGCGCCATCAGAACGAAGATCACGGTGTTCGAGGCTTCCGGGTAAAGCACCTTGGTGAGCCCTTCGAGCACGCCGAGGGCGAAGCCGGTGACGATCGATCCCAGGATCGATCCCATTCCGCCGATCACCACCACGGCGAAGACGACGATGATCAGCTCCTCGCCCATCAAGGGATTGACCTGGTAGATCGGCGCCGCCAGCACGCCGGCCAGGGCTGCCAGGCCGGTCCCAAGGCCGTAGGTCAGCGTGATCAGGCGGGGAACGTTGATTCCGAAGGCCCGGACCAGCGCCGGGTTCTCGGTCGCGGCACGCAGGTACGCCCCTAGCTTGGTGCGCTCGATGGCGAACCAGGTGAGTGCGCAGACGGTGGCGGAAAACACGATCACCCACCCGCGGTAGATCGGCAGCACCATGAAGCCGAGGTTCCAGCCGCCCTGCAGTGCCTGGGGGATGCGGTAGGGCTGCCCCGACGAGCCGAAGGCATTGCGGAACAGGCCTTGAATGACCAGTGCGAGGCCGAAGGTGAGCAGCAGGCCGTACAGCGGATCGAGGCTGGCCAGGCGGCGGAGCAGCGTGCGCTCGCAGAGCATGCCCAAGGCGGCGACCGCGAGCGGGGCGAGGACGAGGGCCCACCCGTATCCCAGGCCGCCATAGGTCAACAGAAACCAGGCCACAAAGGCGCCCATCATGTAGAGCGCACCGTGCGCGAAGTTCACGATGTTCAACAGACCGAAGATCACGGCCAGTCCGAGACTGAGCAGGGCGTAGAACGCGCCGTTGATCAGCCCGATCGTGAGTTGGCCGAACCAGGCCTGGATCGGAATGCCCATGGGAGGTGTCCGTGCGTCGAAGTCTACCGCGCTAGCACCAGCGCCCGTCGTTTCGGCAGGCATGACGCTCGATGTTGACGGCGACACCTGCCAGACGGCGCACTCGCGCGCAATGCCGGGGTGGGCCGTCCCACCTTGGCACCCATATTATTTCACGAGCGGGCAGCCCCCCTGGTCCAGGGGGCGGAAAGCCTGGGCCGCCGGGATCGTCGCCCGGAGCTTATAGAGATCCCACGGGCCCTTCGACTCGGACGGATCCTTCACCTCGAAGAGGTACATGTTATGGATCTTCCGCCCGTCCGCCCGGACGGTACCCTTGCCGAACAGCGGATCGTCGGTTGGAAGCCCCTTCATCTTGGCGATCACCTTGGTCCCGTCGTCGCCGTTCAGCGCCGTCACGGCCTTGAGGTAATGCAGGACGGCGGCGTAGACGCCGGCATGGACCATGGTGGGGTAGATGCCGCGATTGCGCTCGGCAAAGCGCTTGGCAAAGGCCCGCGTCTGATCGTTCATGTCCCAGTAGAACGATTCGGTCAGGAACAGCCCGTGAGCGGTCGCCAGCCCGAGGCTGTGGACGTCGGTGATGAAGACGAGGAGTCCGGCCAGGCTCTGGCCGCCTTTGACGATGCCGAACTCCGCCGCCTGCTTGATCGCGTTGGTGGTGTCCCCACCGGCATTGGCCAGGCCGATCACCTTGGCCTTCGACGCTTGGGCTTGGAGGAGATAGCTCGAGAAGTCGGCCGTGTTGAGCGGATGGCGGACCTTGCCCAGCACCTTGCCGCCGTCGTGCAGGACGACCGCCTCGGTGTCCCGCTCGAGCGCGTGCCCGAAGGCGTAATCCGCGGTGAGAAAGAACCAGGTGTCCCCGCCGGTCTTCACGACGGCGTTGCCGGTTCCGTTGGCGAGCGCCCAGGTGTCGTACGTCCAGTGGATCGTGTTGGGTGAGCAGGCCTTGCCGGTCAGGTCCGAACTGCCGGCGCCCGAGTCGAGGAACGCCTTTCCCTTGTCCCGGACGATTTGATTGACGGCCAGCGCCACGCCGGAGTTGGGGACGTCCACGATGACGTCCACCTTGTCGACGTCGAACCACTGCCGCGCCACGTTCGACCCGACATCGGGCTTGTTCTGGTGGTCCGCAGAGACGATCTCCACCTTGAGACCTTTGGCGGCGGCGCCAAAATCCTCGACCGCCATGCGGGCCGCGACCACCGAGCCCTGGCCGCTGAGGTCGGCATAGAGGCTGGACATGTCAGTCAGGACACCGATCTTGACGACACCGTCCGAGATCTGGGCCTGGGCCGTTCCGGTCAAGCACCACGCCGTGATCGATACGAGTATGAGCAGCTTGCCTGCCATATTCCCCTCCCAGGTGCGTGCGGCGCGAGGCTACACGCTCAAGTAAGCATGGAGTGTATCCATGCGGTGCTGAAGCTCGCTGGTCGGGATCATGTCGACGATCCGGCCGTGTTCCATGATGTAATGCCGATCGGCGATGCTGGCGCCGAAATGCAGGTTCTGTTCGACCAGCACGACCGTGAATCCCTGGGATCGCAGCCCCCGGATCGTCTCGCCGATGTACCGGACGATGAGCGGGGCCAAGCCTTCGGTAGGTTCATCCAGCAAGAGCAGGCGGGCGCCGGTCCGGAGGATCCGGGCGATGGCCAGCATCTGCTGCTCGCCGCCAGACAGCGTGGTCCCCTGGCTCTTGAGGCGTTCCCGAAGGTTTGGAAACAGGCCGAAGACGGCCTCGAGCGGCAAGCCGCCCGGCCGGACCACCGGCGGGAGGAGGAGATTTTCGCGAACCGTGAGGCTGGCAAAGATGCCGCGCTCCTCGGGACAGAATGCGATCCCGAGCCGGGCGATCCGGTCGGCAGGCAGCCCGATCGTCTCGGTGCCCTCGAAGCGGATCGACCCGGTCCGCTGGCCGATCATGCCGATGATGCACTTCAGGGCAGTCGTCTTGCCTGCCCCGTTCCGCCCCAGGATGGTCACGACCTCGCCCGGCCGGACCTCGCAATCCACCCCGTGCAAGACGTGCGATTCGCCGTACCACGCCTGGAGGCCGGCGACCGCCAGCAGCGGGTCAGGCATGACCGGTTCCCAGGTAGGCCTGGATGACGGCAGGATCGACCGAGACCTGGGCGTAGTTCCCTTCGGCCAGGACCTGCCCGCGGACCAAGACGGTGATGGTGTCGGATAGTTTTGCGACCACGCCCAAGTTGTGCTCCACAAGGAGCACAGTCCGGTTCTGGGATACGTGGCGAATCAGATCGGTGATCCGGTCGATATCCTCCCGCCCCATGCCGGCCGTGGGCTCGTCGAGGAGCAGCATCTCGGGGTCGAGGGCGAGCGTGGTGGCCATCTCGAGTGCCCGCTTGCGGCCGTAGGGCAGGGCGGCGGCCTGTGTCTCGGCAAACGGCGTGAGTCCCACCGCCTCGAGCAATTCCAGCGCACGATTGTTGAATCGCTCCAGGACGCGGTCGGATCGCCAGAAATCGAAGGACGCGCCGCGCACTCGCTGCAGGGCCAGCCGGACATTCTCCAGGGCGGTGCAATGGGGAAAAACGGCTGAGATCTGGAACGAGCGCGCCAGGCCCAGGCGGGCGATGTCCGAGGGGGTGAGGGCCGTGATGTCCCGGCCTTTGAACCGAATCGTGCCGCGGGTCGGGGAAAGGAATTTGGTCAATAGATTGAAGCAGGTTGTCTTTCCGGCGCCATTCGGTCCGATCAGCGCGTGGATCGTCCCGCGACGGACTTGGAGATTGACGTCGAGGACCGCGATGTATCCTTGGAAGGCCTTGGTCAGCCTGGTGGTTTCCAGAATGACGTCGCTTGCCATCCGCAAAACCCGGCCGCCGTGTGCGGGGAAGCCCGAAACTCTCGAGTCATCGATGGAACTGGTCGTGACTGAGAATCGGATCAGGACAAGGTGTGTGAGTCTGAAGGGCTAAGGGTGATCTGTCAATCCGCCGACCACCGGTTTCAGCACAAGGAAGCAGGCATTTTCGCTGGCGGCGGTCCCCGCCTAGGCTGGGGTATCTTATCTGGGGAGGACGAGGTTGAGACCCTTGTCGCGGTCGCGAACCACGCGATATCGATCCAGGAGGGACATGTAGGCTTTGCCGGATTCGTCGTAATCGGTCCAGAGGCGGCCGCGAGCCGCCTCAGTCCGCATCCCCGCCACACCGCATACCTCTAACCAATAGGCCGCGGCGGCCACCTCGCCTGAGAGTCGGGCGCGGGCATCGGCCTCGTCGGTGAACTCTCCATCCTCCAGCGCGAAGGTGAACGGTGTCTGGCTTTGCGCCATCACCTGCCGGTCGTCTTCGCTCAGGTCAAAGTAGAACATCACCACCTCTTTTCGGTGTGCGGTGATAGAGAACAAGACTTTATCGCAGAATTGGCCGTACAAGAATGAGAAAAACCTGGCCGTTTAGCCGAGCTAAGTATTTGATATGGCCGATTGTTGCGCTTGAAACATTCGCGCTCATCTGTCCGTATCACATCATGCAACTGATCCCTTGCGCTCTTTGCCTATTCGGGGCAGAATCCAGGCAGTACCAATAGGGGGTTCAGATGAAGAAAATGACGTTGATCTGGGTACTTGCAGCCTTGGCTCTCGTGTTGGCTGCGCCGGGTTTCAGTGCGGCTAATGGGCACGTTTCAGTCGGTATCGGCATTGGCGTTCCGGGGTATTGGGGGCCATATCCATACGCATACCCGTATTACTACCCACCGGCGCCGGTTGTGGTCCAGCAGGCTCCGCCGCCGGTGGTCGTCCAGCCCCCGGCAGAGCCGGCGTATTGGTATTATTGCCAGAACCCGCAAGGGTATTACCCGTACGTCCAATCCTGCCCCCACGGCTGGATGAAAGTCGTGCCTCAGGGAGCTCCTCCCAGGCCGTAAATCTGCGTGCGGCGGGCGGCATCTGATCGGTGCCGCCCGCTTTTTCTTTTCGGCGTCATTCCTCGAGTGTCGGGCATGGCCCAAAGGAGGACCAGGTGGCTTTCGAACAGGTTGCGGTATTGGGCGCGGGGGCGATCGGGGGCACGATTACCGGGTACCTTTCGCGGGCGAAGTGCGACGTCACGCTGATTGACATGTGGCCTGCCCATGTCGAGGCGATCCGCGCCCGCGGACTGACCGTGACTGCGGAAAATGAAGAGTTCACGGTTCCGGTCACGGCGGTACACTTGGCCGATGCGTGCAATATTCGCAAGCTGTTTGACGCACTATTCCTCGCCGTCAAATCGTACGACAGTATCTGGGCCGCTCATTTCCTGCGGCCGCTTCTCTCGCCGACCGGAGTGGCGGTCCTGGCGCAGAACGGCATTAACGAGGACCTGGTTGCCCCGATCGTCGGATACTCGCGGACTATTGGCTGCGTGGTGACGTTTGGGGCAGGGGCATACGAACCTGGCAAAGTCCTGCGCACCGGATCGGTAACTCGCGAGGCGTTCAAGCTGGGCGAACTGAACGGCATGAGGACGCCGCGGGTCGAGGCGCTGGTGAAGCTGCTGTCCTATGTCGGCCCGACTCACGCGACCGCCAACCTGTGGGGCGAGCGCTGGGCGAAGCTGACGATCAATTGCATGGCGAACGCCCTGGCCGGAATTACCGGGCTGGACAATGCTCAGATGCGGCAGCATGCCGACGTGTTTCCGATCACGCTGCAGGTGGCCGGAGAGGCGCTGACCATTGCCGAGCGCCTGGGGGTCCAGGTCGAACCAGTCGGCGGCGTCCCGGCCCGCCAATACCTGGAGGCGGCCCGCGGTATAGGCGCGGATACGGTCCACCGTGAATGGCTGGAGCGCGGCCGCAGCATCGGGGCCGGCCGGCCGTCGCTGTTGCAGGACGTGCTGAAGGGCCGTCGGACCGAGGTGGACCACCTCAACGGGTACGTGGTCGCGAAAGGGCGAGAGGTCGGCGTCCCGACTCCGGTCAACGCAGCCATCGTGGACGTCACACATCGGGTCGAGCGGGGCGAGCTTGCGCAGAGCCCGGCGAACCTGCGTCTATTGAGGCGCGAATAGTCGGTCGCAAGAACGAGTCGCGGGCCGAGGCCGAACTCGCGCTTCACTACCGAAAGGGGCGATTAGTCATGCGTCGGATGCTCGGAGGTGTGATTCTGATTCTAGCATGCTTGACGACTGGGCAAGTTACCTCTCAAGCCGCGGACTTTCCCACCGCGAAACTGCTTCCGGTTGCGCTCGCAGTCGAAGCCGCCCAGGCAGCGATGGCCGTCTGCCAGAAGCAAAACTTTCATATCAGTGTGGCCGTGACGGATCAGGCGGGGCTGGTTCGCGTGCTGCTCCGCGATGAGAAGGCCGGTCCCCACACCCTGGATAGCAGCACGAAGAAGGCATACACCGCAGCCAGCTTCGGCCTGCCCACGGCTGCGCTCATGAAGATCGTGCTTACTCACCCAGACGCCGCCAGCTTGGCGGATATCAATGAACGCATCCTCATTCTGCCCGGCGGATTTCCGATCATGGTCGGGACCGAGGTCGTTGGTGCGATCGGCGTCGGCGGCACGCCGGGGAACGACACGGACGAGGCGTGCGCCAAGGCCGGCCTCGACGCCATTGCCGACCGCCTGAAATAACCACTCGCTCTCTGTCCGTGGACACGGCGACGCGCTTTGGGCAGCCGCCTGAACGTTTGCCACCCAGGGCTTGACAGCGCATTCCGCCGCTTGCTAGCGTGCGTCCGCAATCCTGTCGATTCTACATCCGGCCGATCAGCCGGTCGAAGAGGGAGGGCACATGGCATCTGGAGGGGCGTTGGTCTTCCAAGCTGAGCAGTTACAGCGATTCATCGTCAGTGCGCTGACGAGTGTGGATATTCCTGCGGGCGATGCCGCGACATGCGCCGCGCGGCTTGTCGAGGCGGACCTGCGCGGTGTCGAGACGCACGGCATCTTTCGCCTGCCGCAATACTGCCAGCGCATTCAGGCCGGCGGCCTGAACGTGCGGCCTCGACTGCACATTGTTCGCGAGAATCCCGTCACCGCGCTGATGGACGGCGACAACGCGCTTGGGCAGGTGGTGGTCACGCACGCCACCGATCTGGCCATCCGTAAGGCGGGAGAAACGGGATTGGCGTGGGTGGGCACCTTCAACGGAAACCACGCCGGCGCGGCCGCCACCTATACGACCCGTGCGCTGGCCCATGACATGATCTGCATGTACATGACGGTCGCCAACGGCAACCACATGCCGCCCTGGGGAGGCGTGGAGCCGATCCTCGGGACGAACCCGATCTCGATCGCGATCCCCGCCGGACAGGAACCGCCCGTCGTACTCGATATCGCCACCACGGTCACGGCCCACGGGAAGGTCAAGCTCGCCGCGCAGCGGGGCGAGACGATGCCGATCGGTTGGATGATGGACCGCAAGGGCCAGCCGCTCACCGACCCGAAGCGCGCCGCAGAGGGCTTTCTGATGCCGATCGGCGGCTACAAAGGGTACGGCCTGAACGTGGTGATCGGCATGCTGGCGGGCGTCCTCAACGGCGCGGCCTTCGGGCGGAGCGTCGTGGATTTCAATAAAGATTTCGTGTCGCGGAACAACAGCGGACACATGATTCTGGCGATGCGTGTGGACAATTTCCAGCCGGCGGACACGTTCAAGAAAGAGATGGACCGCGCGATTCGCGAGATCCGCGAATCCGAGAAAATGGAAGGCGTGGATCGCATCTGGCTGCCCGGAGAGATAGAGTACTATCAAGTCCAGGAGCGGCAGGCGAAAGGGATTCCACTCAGCGCGAGCGTGGTGGACAGCCTGCAGAAGCTCGCGGCGGAGTTGAACCTCGTGGACCGTCTCGAGTAGCCGAAGCGCATCTCGAACACATGCCCTTCAACCTGTCGACTGGAGGGCATTGTTGTTTTCTGTGCACAAAACTGACGCGGAAACGCGGGCGCGCAGACACAACCGCCCTGAGATGCTCAGCGTCTTTCGCGGGGCGGGGCGTCGAAGTAGCGGGCGCCGATGGACAGGATGTCTTCGGGGGTGTCCAGGTCGCAGGCGCCTTCGGGGAAGGGAACAGGGCACACCTCTCGAACGTGCCGGCGAATGACGGATCGCGCCCCCGATTCACCCGTGAGGGCCAATAGCTCGGGCCACAGGTTTGGCGCAAACAGCGCGGGCACGCCGAGAATCCCGACATACTGGGATGCGACAATCGGCTGCCGGCTGGAACGGCTGGTCTGGATCAATGTGCGCAGGTGTTCGCTAGAAACGTAAGGCTGGTCGCAGACCGTGAGGATCGCTCCGCCGGGCGCAGGTGTCCGTGCTTGCAACGTCTGCATCGCGACGCGGATTGATGAGGCCATGCCTTCTGGCCATTCGGGATTCTGAAGGACAAAGACATCGAGGTCAGCAGTTTCGGGGCGAATCTGGTCTGCGTGTGCCCCCAAGACAACCAGAATCGGCCGGCAAAGCGCGCCCTGGGCGGCTTCGATGGTGCGGCGAATCAGGGTGCGCCCGTCGAACGTGAGAAGCTGTTTGGGGGTGCCCATCCGGATGGATGCGCCGGCGGCGAGGATAACCGCAGCATATCCCGCTGTGGCGGCTTCCATGTCAAATCCCCCCGTGCCCCCCTTTGCAAAGGAAGGGTGGGGGGATTTGGTCTCGATTGGGCCGTCGTGCATTGCTGAACCCCGATGCCGTGCGCGCTAGCCGATAACGAACTACTCCCGGTCGTGGATCGGGCCCTGCCGCTCTTTCAGGAAGCCAGCGCGTCGGCCCGCACAGACTGCCTGGATTTCAGCCGCGATGGATAGGGCGATTTCGGCCGGCGTCTCGCCGCCGATGTCCAGTCCGATCGGGGTATGCACCCGACTCGTGTCGGCGTTCAACTCGCGCAGCATGGCGGCCGTCCGTTTTCGTGTACCCAGGATACCGACATAAAGAGCGGGGGCAGCGAGCAGCGTCCCTACGATGGCGAGGTCATGGGGATAGTTGTGCGTCATGACCACGGCC
>DATJQT010000309.1:0-15199 GCA_035505475.1 Vulcanimicrobiaceae bacterium | reverse complement strand
TCGACGGCGCGCGCGACCTCCGCTTCGGCGCGGGACCAGATCTGCGCCTGCTCATCCGGCGTGAGCGCCTGGCGTTCCGCCAGAATATGCTCGAACCGCCCGATCGGCTCGCGCTCCCAGCGCGCCTCGATTTCGGCAGCGTCGCGGTACTTCTGCGGATCCCCGACGTAGTGGCCCTTCAGGCGATACGTCTTGGCTTCGATCAGCGTGGGGCCGCCACCCGCACGCGCTTTGTCAATCGCCTGCCGCGCCGCCTCGTACACCTCCAGGACATCATTGCCGTCCACCGACACGCCTTCGAAGCCGTACCCCTGCGCGCGGGACGCGAGATCCTTGACAGTCACCGACTCCGGAGTGGACATGGTGGATGCGTAGCAGTTGTGCTCGGCCACGAACACGATCGGCAGGCGGTACACCGCCGCCCAGTTGAGCCCCTCGTGGAATGCTCCCCGGTTGGTTGCGCCGTCACCGAAGAAACAGGCCACGACCTGATCCGTGCGTTTGATCATCCGGATAGCCATGCCCGCGCCGGCCGCGATCGGAATCCCGCCGGCGACCTCGCCGTTCGCCCCCAGAACCCCGAGCGAGAAATCCATGATGTGCATCGAGCCGCCTTTGCCTTTGCAGTACCCGGCGGCCTTCCCGAACAGCTCGGCCATCATCCAGCGGGGGTCCGCACCCTTGGCCAGCATGTGGCCGTGCCCGCGGTGCGTGCTGGTGAGATAGTCGTCTTTGCGCAACTGGGTGATGACACCGGCAGCGATGGCCTCCTCGCCGATGTACAAATGGATGAACCCCGGGATCTTCTTTTCTAGGAACAACTGCTCGGCCCGCTGTTCGAAGACCCGGATGCGCACCATGGTTTCGTAGAGCTGGAGCAGCCGCGCCTGGTCCAGCCGCTCGCCCGCGGTCATGCCTGCATTCAACATGGCCTGCCCCCTGTTGGCCCTTGCCCTTCCGTTCACGATCTGATGCGTTACGGCTGGAGCACGCGTCGCTTCAGGCCCGTGCTGCGCAGCCCGTGATAACAATAATGGCGACGCACCCGATGATCGGGCACCGTCGCCAAAATGCCGCCGGAGCTTCCGCGGTCGGAGCACATGCCGGCCTCGCGTGGTTTCGAGCGTTGATATCAGAGGCCGTGCGGCGAGTCAAGCCGATGTGGGGAAATGTGTGGGGATGCAGCAGGAAAAATGAAGGGCCGCCAGGCTCCCCCTCCCGTAGCCCGCGGCCCTGAAGGGAGGGTGCCATAGCAACAGCGCTTGTCAACACAAAAGAAGGGCCAGATTGGCTACTCGGGGAGAAGGTGGTACTCGATGATCTGCCGTGAATGGAAGCCGGGAATCTGGAGGTAATAGCTCACCACTTCTTCCAAGGCCTCGATCGGGACCATGCCGCTGAATCCGCACCATTTCACCGCCACGCCGTAGCGGGCGGCCTCTGCGCGGATCAGCTCGAGCGCGCGGTGAAGCGGCGTGCGCCGGTAATTCTCGATCGTCATGGCAATCTGGACGACGCCAGGCTCCTCCGTCGGCAGCCCGACCGCCTTGACATAGCGCAACCCGCCGCCGACGCTGCGGACCGCATTGGCGACCTGCTTGGCGATGTCCAGATCGCCGGTGTGGAGCTGGACGTTGAAAGCGACCAGCGGCATGCGCGCGCCGACGGCCGTGACTCCCCACCGCTCGTTGACCCGTTGCGGGCCGGCATCCACGCGCCAGGCGGGGTCCTGCAGCTTCTTCAGCATCCCTTCATACTCGCTCTTGCGGATGTCGCCGAGATGGCGGCGCGCTTCACTGGTGCACGCTTCCTCGTAGAAGAAGACCGGGATCTGGTGCGCCTCTGCGAACGCCCGACCGAAGCGGCGGGCCAACTCCACCGCTTCTGCCATCGTGACACCTCGCACAGGAATGAACGGCACGACGTCCACCGCACCCATGCGCGGGTGGCTGCCCTTGTGTTGCCGCATGTCAATCAGGTCGAGCGCGCAGGACGCGACCGCCAGGGCCGCCTCTTCGACCGCCTCCGGCGCGCCGAGGAAGTTCACCTCCGACCGGTTGTGGTCCTTGTCCATTGCGAGGTCCAGCAGCTTGACGGCATGCTTTCCCAGCACACCCTTGAGCGCCTCCAGGAACGCCGGATCTCGCCCTTCGCTGAAATTGGGCACGCATTGCAGGATCTGCATGCTAGTTCCTTTCGGTCTTGCCGACTGGGGCGGCTCGATCCAGGCGCGAAGGGAGGAACAGCGACATCAAGACCGCCTCGGTGTGCGACCGTAGACCTCTTGCTCCGCCTTCCAGGCCGGGCAGTGGTCGGCATGCAGCGGATGATGGAGGACGCGGCCCACCCAGGATTCGGGGTACTGGCGGGCGTATTCGCAGAGGGGACAATAATGACAAAACCCGGCAACCGCTCGGGTCACTGCGTTGTGTTTCTTCTGCATGATGCCCTTTCTATGAGAACACCGGACGTGACCGGTCAATAACTCATCGAGTCCAGTTTCACTTTGCCGCGGAAGATGTAATAGATGCAGCAGGTGTAGGCGAGGACGATAGGTACGCCGATGAGCGCAATGAGCAGCATGATCGAGAGCGTCTTGGGCGAAGAGGCGGCATTGTAGATGGTCAGGCTCAACCCGGGATTCGGCCGCGAGACGACCAGGTTGGGGTACAGCCCGAGCCCGACCAGCGCCATCAAACCCGCCATTGTCGCGCCGGACGACAAGAAGGCAAGGAAATCGCGCCCGTGGTGAATCTCGCGCGGGATATTGGCGATGGCCAACATCGTGGCGAGCGGCACCAGGAAGAACACCGGGTTCGCCCGCATCTGCACGCTCATGTGCGGCATGTAGAGCAGCGTGGCCATCGTCGTGGTGCCATAGCAAATGATGAAGAAGATGATCGTGTTGTTCACCCACCCGCGGGTGATCTCGTGCAGTGTACCCTCGGTCTTCAAGACCATGTAGATGGCCCCGTGCATCATGAAGAGCGCCAGCGTCGTGAAGCCGACCAGCAGCGGGAAAGGAGTCAGGAGGCCGAGGAAGGAGCCGGCAAACTCGCGCTGCGTGTCGAGCGGCACGCCCCAAATCACATTGCCGAACGCCACCCCGAGCAGGATACTGAGGACGATGCTCGCCAGCGAAAAGCTCACGTCCCACATCTGGCGCCACCAGTGCATCGGTAGCTTGCTGCGAAACTCGATCGCCACGGCGCGGAAGATCAGCACGCAGAGCACCAGCATGAACGCCAGATAGAATCCCGAGAAGACGCTGGCGTACACATCCGGAAAGGCGGCAAACAGCGCCCCGCCGCCGGTCACCAGCCAGACCTCGTTGCCGTCCCAGACCGGGCCGATGGCGTTGATCATCACGCGCCGGTGCTCGTCCGACCTGGTCAGCAGGTGCAATGCCCCGACCCCCAGGTCGAACCCGTCCAGGATGGCATAGCCGGTCAGCAGCACTCCAATCAACGCGAACCAGATTTGGTTGAGGTCAGGCATCATGCTCACCGCGGGTGGTACGCCATGTCGAGATCGTCGCTCAGCGGGCCGTGGCGGATCTTCTGGTCGAGGAGGAAGATGAACAGAATGAACAGCCCGAGGTAGATCAGCATAAACATAGCGATGGACGCCAAGACGTGCGCCGCGCTGATGGTGGGCGAGACGGCCTCGCTGGTCCGCATCAGGCCGTACACGATCCAGGGCTGCCGCCCCACTTCGGCCGTGAACCAACCGAGCTGATTCGCGACGGCGGGACCGAGCACGGCGAAGACGAAACACCACAGCAGCCAACGCATTTCGAACAGCATACCACGCCACCAGAGGACGATGCCCAAGAGGCTCAGCGCGATCAAGAGCGTCCCGATGCCGACCATGGCGTGGAAGGTCTGGAACACCGGTTGGACCGGCGGACGATCCGCCGGGGGAAAGGCTTCCAACCCCTGGACGGGTGCCGACGGATTGCCGGTCAGGATGAAGCTGAGCATTCCCGGAACACGCACCGTGAGGCTGTCTGCCTCGGACGTCCCGACCCACCCAAGCAGGCTCAGACCCGCCGGACCAGATGCCGGGAACAACCCTTCCATGGCCGCCAGCTTGGCGGGCTGATAACGCGCCACGATCCGGGCGCTCACGTCACCGCTCACCAAGGACCCGAGCGAGGCCGTCAGCGCCACCACTAGCCCGATCCGCATCGAGGCCTTTGCGAACTCCTGGTGCCGGCCCTTGAGCAGGTAGTAGGCGCTGACCGACAGGACAAGGAACGCTCCGGCCTGCCAGGCGCCCAGTACCGTGTGGGTCAATCGGTTCATGGCCGAGGGATTGAAGACCACCGCCCAGAAATCGACCGTCTCGGCGCGCGCGCGCAGCGCCCCCTGCACGATGTGGAACCCGGCGGGCGTCTGCATCCAAGAGTCGGCGACGATGATCCAGATCGCGCTGAAGTGCGCCCCGACCGCCACGAGCACGGTCGAGAGCATGTGCACACGCGGGCTCACCTTCTCCCACCCGAAGAGGAGCACGGCGAGAAAGCCCGATTCGAGAAAGAAGGCAAAGATGCCCTCCGCCGCCAGCGCGCTGCCGAAGACGTCGCCGACGAAGCGAGCGTAGGTGGACCAGTTCGTGCCGAACTGGAATTCCATGACCACACCGGACGCCACGCCCAGGGCGAACGTCAGGCCGAACACGCGTGTCCAAAAGCGGGTCATCTGCTGGAACAGCGGCACACGCGTCCGGAGGTACATCCCTTCCATGAGGACGAGAATGACCGACAGCCCGATCGACAACTGTGGGTAAATGTAATGGAACGAGGCAGTGAGGCCGAACTGAATGCGAGACAGATAGGTGGGATCCATTCCACGTCCTTTGCTGATCCGCGATGTATATAGACCATCTCCCTCCGAAAAACAAGTCTCGACGCCCAATGCCTCAACCGGGCGGACAAACCGCTTGACAGAGCCGTTGCCGTCGATAAGCTGTGTACGCCCTCATTTCTTCCATGTCCTACACGGCTTTCGCATTCGTCGTCTTCGGGGACAAGCAGCGGATCGGGGATCCTGGGCGGCCTCCTGCATCGGGGCGAGAGCGGGTCGGACACCACCGGCGACGGCGGCTCGATTCTCGACAGTATCAGCGATGCCTTGAGCGGCGGGAGCGGCGGCGGCAGTGGTAGTGATAGCGACAGCAAGACCTAGCGATCAGTTCGTATTTCCCGAATCACATCCCTCCTCACAGCCACCTTTGCAGTTGACGGCGGTCGCCCCGGTATCCGATGATCGCCCCGGAGGATCGCCATGACCATACTGCTCGACGGAGAACGACTCACATTGGCCGAACTGGAGCGCGTGGCGCGCCACGGCGAGCCGGTCGCGCTCGACCCGGCTGCCCGCCCCAAAGTCGAAATGGCGCGCGCCACCATCGAATCGGCGCTGGCCGCCGAGCGGCTGGTATACGGCGTCAGCACTGGCTTCGGACCGCTCAGCGATGTCTTCATCACGGCAAGCGACCGAGACAAACTGCAGGCCAACCTGCTGCGCAGCCATGCCGTCGGGATTGGGAACCCGATCGGCGAGACGGACACCCGCGCGATCACGCTGCTGCGCGCGAACGTCCTGGCCAAAGGATACTCGGGCGTGCGGCCCGAGGTGATCGAGCTGCTTTGCGAACTGCTGAATCGCAAAGTCCACCCGGTGATCCCGGAGCGCGGGTCGGTGGGGGCAAGCGGGGATCTTGCCCCACTCGCTCATCTTGCCTTGGTCTTGATCGGCGAAGGCGAAGCCTGCTACGGTGGCGAGCGGCTGCCCTCCCGCGCGGCCCTTGCGAAGTCGGGGCTCTCACCATTGGCCCTCAAGGCCAAGGAGGGGCTGGCACTGATCAACGGCACCTGCGGTCTCACTGGCATCGGCGCCCTCGCCTTTTGCCGGGCCGAGCGGCTTGTTGCCCTCGCCGATATCGCCGCGGCCATGACCTTGGAAGCGCTACGTGGTTCGTTCGTGCCGTTCGATGCGCGGCTGCAGGCCGTGCGGCCGCACCCTGGGCAGATCCGGACCGCCGCAAATCTGCGCGCATTGCTGCAGGAATCCGAAGTGAATCTGTCTCACAAGGATTGCGGCAAGGTGCAGGACAGCTACACGCTCCGCTGCATCCCGCAGGTGCACGGCGGGATCCGCGACGTCCTGACTTTCGTCGAAGGCACCCTATCCCGCGAGTTGAATGCTGCCACCGACAACCCGCTCGTCTTTGCCGAAACCGACGCCATCCTGTCGGGCGGTAACTTTCACGGCCATCCCGTGGCGCTTGCGCTGGATGCCTTTGCGATCGCGCTGTCCGGATTGTGCGGATTCGTCGAGCGGCGGATCGAGCGGCTCGTCAATCCACTGTTCAGCGACCTGCCGGGATTCCTCGTGCAAGCGAGCGGCCTCAATTCCGGCTTCATGGTGGCGCAAATCGCCGCCGCCGCACTCGCGTCGGAAACCAAGCTGCTGGCCTCACCGGCGTCGGTGGACTCGATCCCGACCAGCGGCAGCAAGGAAGACTTCGTCAGCATGGGCTGGCTGGCGGCCGTGAAGGCCGCTCAGATCACCGACCGGCTCACGGCACTCGTTGGGCTGGAAATCCTCTGCGCGGCGCAGGGGCTCGATTTCCTGCAGCCGCTCAAGGCCGGCCGCGGCGCCCAGGCTGCGTACACCTGCATCCGGCAGCACGTCCCGCACCTCGCCGAAGATCGCATCCTGCGCACCGACCTCGACCGGGTCCTGCCGTTAATAGAGGATGGTGCGCTGCTCGCGGCGGTCACTCAGGCCAGCGGCCCCCTGCTCTAGCAATCTCTGGCTGAAACATCTGGCGGACCTTGCTTTCGATGGGAAGCGCTTGACGAGGTCCCCCATCCGTGGCCTAATTTGGCCCGTTTAAGCCGGGGAACCTGCCTGGCCGATCTGACGCTGGAAAGGAGGAGGTTCGATGGACCTGAAGCGTTCAAAGACGTTGGGAGTGCTGGTCGTGGTACTGGCGGCCCTGCTTTGCGCCGCGACGCCCACTCTGGCACAGGAGACGATCAAGATCGGCTTCTTTGCGCCGATCACCGGCCCTGTCGCGGCGGACGGTGCGAGTGCGAAGCAAGCGGTCGAACTGGCAGTGAAAGAGGTGAATGCGGCCGGCGGCATCATGGGGAAGAAAATCGAATTGATTGTTTATGACGATCGCCTGAACCCGCAAGAGGCGGTGGCGATCGCCAACAAGCTGATCGAGAAAGACCAGGTCGCCGGGGTCGTGAGCGGCTCCTACAGCGGCCCGACGCGTGTGACCGCCCCGATCTTTGCCAAGGCCGGTATGCCGATGGTGGCGGGCTATGCCGTGCACCCGGATGTCACCAAATCCGGGGAATCCAATTTCCGCAACGGATTCCTAGGCGAAGTCGAAGGCGGCGCCGCCGGGGAATACGCGGTAAAGAAGCTGAAGAGCAAGGCCCCGGCAGTCATATACATGGACAACGACTTCGGGCGCGAGATTTCCGCCGGGTTCATCAAGCGGGCCGAGAAGCTCGGGGCCAAGGTGACAGATAAGCAGATGTACAAGTACCCCGGCGAGAAGGACTTCCGCCCCTTCCTGACCCGGATCAAGGAGTCCAAGCCGGACCTCATTTTCGCCGCCGGTTACTATGATGTCGCCGCCCTGATCGTACGGCAGGCGAAGGAGCTAGGCCTGAATGTTCCGATCCTGGCGGAAGAGGGATTCGACTCGCCGAAGTTTATCGAGTTGGCCGGCAAGGATGCCGAGGGCGTGATCATCGCGACAAACCTGGACCGCGGTGACGCGCGGCCGGTCGTGCAAAATTTCCTCAAGAATTACAAGGCCGCCTACAAGATTGATCCCGACATGGTCGGCGCGTCCAGCTATGATGCGTTCATGATCTTGGTCAACGCGATCGGCCGGGCCGGCACGACCGATCACAAGGCGATCATCAAGGCCTTGCTGGACACCAAGGACTACAACGGCCTGACCGGGAAGCTCAGCCGTTTCTCGAAGGGCGAGGTGGTCAAGCCCGTGCAGTTCCAGGTCGTCAAGGACGGGCAGTTCAAGCATCACGGCGTCGTGGACAATCCAGAGGTGATCACCCCGCCGGGACAGTAATAGGGCGACAACGATACCCGACAGGGACAGGGATAGCAACAGAGTCGGGGGGTTGGATCCTCAGCCCCCCGCTTTCTTTCACCGTCGGCGATAGGGATTTCGGATAGGGGCAGCCGAAGAACTGCACGGGAGCATCGGGGCAGGGGCGCAGGGGAGAAGAGGCGAAAAGGCGCACCTCGGCTCGTGGCTCGTCTTATGCTTTAGGGACTCGTCCGTATGCTCTGGCAACAGATTGCAAACGGGATCGCCACCGGCGCCGTGTACGCCTTGACGACACTCGGGCTCACGATGGTGTACGGCGTGCTGCGCGTGCTGCACGTCGCCCATGCCGGGATCTACACGCTGGGCGCATTTGTCGGCCTATTTACATATCGAGCGACCGGGAGCTTCTGGATTGGGCTCCTCGCCGCCATGGTGGTTTGCGCGATCGTCGGTGTGCTGATCGAGCGCTTCCTCTATGCCCCGCTCCTGCACCTGCCCCGGATCGTGCCGCTCATAGGCAGCATCGGTCTCTTCATCGCCATGGAGGAAGGGTTCCGCATCGTCGCCGGCCCGTACGCCCTGGCTTACGATGCGGAAGTGCAGTTCGGGAATCTGGCGCTCGGCCCGTTGCGCCTCAGCGCGCCGCAAACCGTCATCCTGGTCGTCACACTCGTGTTGCTCGGACTGCTGTGGCTGCTCCTGTCGCGTTCCCGAATCGGTTTGGCAATGCGGGCCACCGCAATGGATGCCGAGACGACATCCACCTTTGGCATAAGCACGCGCGCCGTCGTGACCTTGAATTTCATCATCGGCTCTGCGCTCGCAGGTGCGTCCGGCGTCCTGATCGGGGTCTACGATAACCAGGTCTGGCCGACGATGGGTAGCATTCCGGCCTACAAGTGTCTGGCGATCGTCGTCCTGGGCGGCCTCGGCAATATTCCGGGCAGCGTGCTGGCGTCGTTCGTAATCGGTCTTGCGGAGACGCTGCTGATCGGGGTGGTCGCTATTCCCTTCCCGCGCGACGCACTCGCCTTTGTCGCCATGATCCTGGTCCTCATGTTCCGCCCCCACGGGTTGTTGGGGAGGGGCTGAAATGACGACAGCGACAGGGATAGCGACAGCGGAAGGCGCGGATTGGGTTACGTTCCTGTCCCTGTCGCTGTCGCTGTCGGGTCTTTCATGTTGAGCGGATATGTCGTCACGGTCCTGATCACGATCGGGATCTACGTCATTCTGGCCCTCAGCCTCAACATCATCACGGGCTATGCGGGCCAGATCTCGCTGGGTCATGCCGCGTTCATGGGCATCGGCGCCTACACTTCTGCCCTGCTCTACACCAAAGCGGGGTGGGGTTTCTGGCCGGCGTTCCTGGCCGCCGGCGCGATGGCGGCCCTCGTGGGTGCCATTCTCGCCATCCCTTGCCTCCGGGTCCGCGAGGACTTCCTGGCCATTACCACCATGGGTATCAACTTCGTGGTCGAGGCGGTGTTTCTCTACATTCCATTCTTCGGCGCGGGGATGGGCATTGGCGGGATCAATGCCCCGACCCTGTTTGGCCGCGAGCTAGAGAAGACGGGGTTTCTCACACTAGTCGTCCTCGTGATCCTCGCCACCATCGCAGCCGACCGTTGGCTCATGCGATCCTGGACCGGATTGGCATGGTCGGCGATCCGCGAAGATGAGCACGCCGCCGGCGCGATGGGCATAGACGTGGTGCGCTTCAAGGTCCTGGCATTCATGTTGGGCAGCGCGGGCGCTGGTTTCGCGGGCAGTCTGTACGCGCACTTCCTCACCTTCATCATGCCGGTGAACTTCAATTTCGGTCAGTCCATGGTGATTCTCTCGATGGTCGTCTTCGGCGGGATCGGTACGCTGCGCGGTCCGATTATTGGCGCAATCGTCTTAGGCGCGTTGCCCGAGATTTCCCGGCCGGCAATGGAATACAGAACGTTCTTGTACGGCATCCTGTTGCTGCTCCTCATGCGCTTTCAGCCGGACGGCATTCTGGGCGAGCGCAGCCTGGTGGTCCGTGGCTGGCGTGCCCTGCGGCCCAACCGGGTCGTTGGAATTCGGTAAGGAACGACCATGCCGTTGCTCGACATTGCGCGGTTGACCAAGACATTCGGCGGCGTAGCGGCGCTGCAGGACGTCAGCTTCGCGGTGCAAGAACGCGAGATTCTCGGCGTGATCGGCCCGAACGGCGCTGGGAAGACGACGCTCTTCAATTGCATCTCGGGCACGATGGCGCCGACTGCAGGGACGATCCGATATCGGGGCGAAGCGATTCAGGGCCTGCCCTCTTTCGAAATTGCGCGACGGGGCATCGGGCGGACGTTTCAAATCGTCCGGCCGTTTGCCAATCTCACGCTGACCGAAAACGTGCTGGTGCCGCTGGGTCACGCACATTACTCAGACCTGCGGCGTTCGCTGGGCCCTTACGACACCGCGGCGCATCGGGCGACAGCCAACCTCCTGCTCGACAAGGTGGGGCTGGCCGGTCGAAAGGACGCGCGGGCCGGCATCCTGCCGCTCGGCCTCAAGAAGCGGCTAGAAATCGCGCGGGCGCTGGCGCTGGAACCACGCCTCCTGCTGCTCGACGAACCCTCCGGTGGCCTACGTCACGAAGAGTCGCACCATCTGTTGGAGTTGATCCGGACGCTGAATCGCGAGGGGATCACCGTCGTGCTGATCGAACATAACATGCCCATCGTCATGGGCGTCTGCTCTCGCCTGGTCGTCCTCGATCATGGAACCAAGATTGCCGAAGGCGATCCGGCCAGTATTCGGCAGGACCCTCAGGTGATCGAGGCGTATCTCGGCAAGGCGGAAGAGGCGGCCCGATGACGGCCCTGCTCGAGGTCCGCAACCTGGAAGTCGCCTACGGCGAGTTCGCCGCCGTCCGGAGTGTCAGCTTCAGCGTCCACGCCGGCGACCTGGTCACGATCATTGGGGCGAACGGCGCCGGCAAGAGCACCATCCTGCGGGCGCTGATGGGCCTGCAGCGCGCCCGCGCCGGGCACATCCTCTACCAGGGGCGGGACATCACGGCAGAGCCGGCACATCGCCGCGCCCGGCTGGGGATCAGCCTCGTGCCCGAAGGCCGGCGCATTCTCCCCGACCTGAGCGTGGAAGAAAATCTCCGCATCGGCGCGTACTCGCTGCCGAACGCAGAGATCGCCCCTGCCCTGGAGCGCGCGTACGCGCTCTTTCCCCGGCTGCGCGAACGGGCCCGCCAGTATGGGAAGACCTTGTCGGGCGGCGAACAGCAGATGCTTGCGATCGCTCGCTCGCTCGTCGGCAAGCCCCAGCTCCTCCTTCTCGACGAGGTCTCGCTTGGACTGATGCCCAAACTGGTCGAGCAGACCTTCGACACGATCCGTGCGCTGCATCAAGATGGAGCGACGATTCTCCTCGTCGAGCAGAACGCCCGGCAGGCGCTCGCTGTCGCGACGCACGGCTACGTTCTGGAAACCGGCAGCATCACGCTGTCCGGCTCGGCGGTGGAACTGGCCGCCGACCCCAAGGTTCAACAGGCCTACCTCGGGGCATGAGAAGTAGCCAGCAAACCGGAATCCGGAAGCACTGCCGTATCGTCCGCCTTCCATTGCAACGCCTTCGTCGAGCGATTATACTACCGCCAGATAATCACGGTTAAGCCTCAGGTCCGGTATTCCCAGTCCGAAATCTGCGTAATCTGCGGTTCCGCTTGGAGGGGTCGGCCCATGATTTCCAATCAGCCGCCAAAAGATCCGATCCGCGCGCCGCGCGGGAATACGCTGACGTGCAAGGGCTGGCATCAAGAAGCCGCCATGCGCATGCTGATGAACAACCTCGACCCCGAGGTCGGCGAGCGCCCGCAAGACCTCGTCGTGTATGGCGGGTCCGGGAAAGCCGCCCGGAACTGGGAATGCTACTACCGGATCGTCGAGAGTCTGAAATCCCTGGAAAACGACGAAACGCTTCTCGTCCAGTCCGGCAAGCCGGTCGGAATCTTCCGCACCCACTCGTATGCACCGCGCGTGCTGATCAGCAACGCCATGCTCGTCCCGGTGTGGGGTACCTGGGAGAAGTTTCGCGAATTGGAAGCCCTCGGGCTAACCATGTACGGGCAGATGACGGCGGGCAGCTGGATCTACATCGGCGCCCAGGGCATTCTGCAGGGGACGTACGAGACGTTCGCGGCCGCCGCCCGCAAGCATTTCGGCGGCAGCCTGAAGGGCCGCCTGGTGCTGACCGCCGGCCTGGGCGGGATGGGCGGGGCCCAGCCGCTGGCCGCGACGATGAACGACGGCGTGATCCTCGCCATCGAAGTGGATTCCGAGCGCATCGCGAAGCGGATCAAGACCGGCTACTGCGAAGTGATGGCGACCGACCTGGACGAGGCACTGGACCTGGCGCTCCATGCCAAGCAGGCTGGGAAAGCAACATCCATCGGGCTGGTCGGCAATGCCGCCGAGGTCCATCCCGAACTGCTCAAGCGCGGCATCCTTCCCGACATGGTGACCGACCAGACCTCGGCCCACGATGCTCTGAACGGCTATATTCCGGCCGGTCTGACCCTGGAGGCCGCCCGCGAGCTGCGCCGGACCAATCCCCAGGAATACATCAACCGGGCTTTGGATTCGATGGCCGTGCACGTGCAGGCGATGCTCGAGTACCAGCGCCGCGGAGCGATCGTGGTGGACTACGGAAACAACATCCGGGCGCAGGCCATGAGCCGCGGCGTCACGAATGCGTTCGATTTTCCCGGCTTCGTGCCGGCGTTCATTCGCCCGCTGTTCTGTACAGGTCGCGGCCCGTTCCGCTGGGCGGCGCTGTCCGGCGATCCGGCGGATATCGCGGCCATCGACGATGTGGTCCTGCGAGAGTTCGGCAGCAACGAGTCGCTCGTCCGCTGGATCACCATGGCGCGCGAGCGCGTGCATTTCCAGGGACTCCCGGCGCGCATCTGCTGGCTGGGGTACGGCGAACGCGACCGCTTGGGCGTGCTGGTAAACCGGATGGTTCGGTCCGGCGCACTGAAGGCACCGGTCGTCTTTGGCCGCGACCATTTGGATGCCGGGTCGGTTGCGTCACCGAATCGCGAGACGGAGGCCATGCGGGACAAGAGCGATGCCATCGCAGACTGGCCGATTTTGAATGCGCTGCTGAACACGTCCGCAGGCGCGTCCTGGGTATCCGTCCACCATGGCGGCGGGGTGGGCATTGGCTATTCCATTCACGCCGGCATGGTCGTGGTCGCAGACGGCACGCCTGACACCGAAGTGCGTCTGGAGCGGGTGTTGACGACCGACCCCGGAACGGGCATCATGCGCCACGTCGATGCCGGCTACCCGGAAGCGATCGCGGCAGCCCAAGGGCGCGGGGTGAAAATTCCCGGCCTGCCGCGCTGAGCAGGCCGGCGGGGATTCCGGATTGGGGTCCCCGCCTTTTGTTTCTCTCCCCGTAGTCCAGGAGAGGGTGCCATGCGTTTCGAATTCGTTCGTGCGTACTGGCGCAGAGCTGTCATTGCCGTGGTCGCGCTCACCGCCCTCGTAGCCGTGGTGGGATTTTTTGCGGTCCCACCAATCCTCAAGTCCGTTCTCGTCAGTCAGCTCAGCCAGGCCCTCCATCGTCCCGTGACGCTGCGCGAGGTGTCATTCAACCCGTTCACGCTGGCTGCCACGATCTCGGGGCTGACCGTCAAGGAACCGAAAGGCGACGAGACCTTTGCATCGCTCGAACGTCTCTACGTCAACCTGGAAAGCTCGTCCCTGTTCCGTTGGGCCGCGGTCATCAGCGAGATCCGCGTGACCAAACCGTTCCTCCGAGTCGTCCGTCGGGCGGACCAGAGTTATAATTTTTCCGATCTGCTCCCGGCCCCCAAGGCTGCGCCCGCGCCTTCCAGCAAGCCGCCGCGGTTTTCGCTGAACAATATCCGGATCGAGGACGGCAGCGCCGATTTCCTCGACGAGATCGCCCAGCGCAAGCACACGATCCGCGACCTCAGTGTTGGCATTCCGTTCCTGTCGAACATTCCCTCTTACGTCCAGAGGTTTGTGGAACCGGGTCTGTCAGTCGTCGTGAACGGAACGCGGTACTCTCTGCAGGGGAAAACCAAGCCGTTCGCCGACTCCGAAGAAACGACACTGGACGTAGCCATCCAGGACCTCGATCTCCCATTCTATCTCGCCTATGTGCCCCCGGAGTTACTGACGTTCGCCATGCCCTCGGGGCGCCTCAACGGCAAGCTCGTCGTCGCGTTCATCCGCTCAGATAAAGGTGGACAGAGCCTGACCGTGAAAGGAAACCTGAATTTCCAGGATCTCGCGATTCAGGAGAAGACGGGAGCGGCCGTTGTGCACGTCCCGAGCATCGACATCGATATCGCCTCCATCGGCGTTTTTGCCCAGATGGCCTATTTCTCGCGCATCGCGGTGGAGAGGCCAGAGCTGTTCGTGCGGCGGGACAAGGATGGGGGAACCAACCTTCAGACTTTGCTGCCAAAAGCGTCGAGCACCCCGAAAGACAAAAGCGCGCCTGTGGCTGGCGATCAGTTGCTCCTCGATGTGGACGAGCTCACCGTGTCCGGCGCCACCGTGCAGGTCACGGACCTCGTCCCGGCGACCGCGTTTCGGACGACGCTGGCTCCAGTCGATGTCACATTGAAGCAGATCAGTACGCGCCACGACATCAATGGCACCTATAGCGTGACCATGCGGACAGAGGCCGCAGAAACGCTGGCCCTAGAAGGCGGCTTCTCACTGATCCCCCTCACGGTGGACGGTCAGATCGAAGGCAAGACTGTGCTCCTCAAGAAGTACGCGCCCTACTACGCAGATCGTATCCGCGCGGTCATCGAAGCCGGCACGCTGGACTTTTCCAGCCGGTACCGCTATGCCCAGACCGACAAAGAACCCGAGATAACCGCGAGTTCGGTCGGCGGATCCCTGAACGGTTTGCGGCTCAGCTGGCCCGGCACGAAGACCGAGTTTCTGCGGATCCCGGTCCTGACCGTCGCAGACACGTCGGCGGATCTCAACAAGCATCAGATCGTAGTGGGCAGCTTCTCGAGCAGCAAGGGTATGGTTTCCACGATGCGGCTGCCCAACGG
>DATJQT010000308.1:0-1409 GCA_035505475.1 Vulcanimicrobiaceae bacterium | reverse complement strand
CGGGCCGGCATCGAGGCCATCGAGGAAGCCACCTGGCGCGGCATCAGCATCAACGCCACGGTGAGCTTCACGCTCCCGCAGGCCATCGCGGTGGCGGAGGCGGTGGAACGCGGGCTGAAACGCCGCGAGAAGGCGGGCAAGGACATCAGCCGCATGGGGCCGGTCTGCACGCTCATGGTGGGGCGGCTGGACGACTGGCTCAAGGTGGTCACGGAGAAGGCCGGGCTCATCGTGGACCCGCGCATCCTGGACTGGGCCGGCGTGGCGGTCATGAAGAAGGCCTACCGCCTGTACCGGGAGCGCGGCTACCGCCTGCGCCTGCTCTCCGCCGCGTTTCGAAACCACCTGCACTGGAGCGAGTTCATTGGCGGAGACGTGGTCATCTCCCCGCCGTACGAGTGGCAGAAGCGGTTCAACAGCTCGGAGGTGACGGTGGAGCCGCGCATGGACCGGCCCGTCGATCCCGCCGTGCTGCACGAGCTCGGCGAGCGCTTCGAGGATTTCCGCCGGGCCTACGACGAAAAGGGCATGACACCCGCCGAGTTCGACGGGTTTGGGGCGACGCTTCGGACGTTGCGGCAGTTCCTCAAGGCCGTGGATGACCTCGCGGCGCTGCTGCGCGACCAGGTGACGCCGGACCCGGACCGCTGACGGAGATCGACCAGAGGAGGACGCCGGGAGTGAAATTCCTTGACGATCGTTTGCCCCCATCGTTACTCATAGTCACATTGCGAAAGTCCGGTCCTTTTCGGACTCGAATGCAAGCGTTTGCATAGGCAGACGCAAGAGACCGTTCGGAGGAGGTGTGGTATGAGGAAGGTTCTTCTCATCGCGCTGGTCGCGCTGATGGCGATGCCGTTCGTGGCAACCGCCCAGAAAAAGCTGAAGTTCGGCGTGACCATAGAGAAGTTCAACGACGTCTTCATGCGCTACGCACTGGACCAGCTCACCGACGAGGCGCAGAAGAACGGCATCGACGTGGTCACGGGGGACGCCAAGGGCGATCCCAACGAGCAGCTGAAGATCGTGGAGAACTTCATCACGCAGGGCGTGGACGCCATTCTCATCCACGTGGTGGACCAGACCATCGCACCGACGATCACCAAGGAGTGCCTGGCGGCCAACATCCCGCTGGTCTACTTCAACCGCAAGCCGGACGACTCCGCGCTGTCGGCGGGCAAGGTGGTGGCGGTGGCGTCTCCCGAGGTGGTGGCCGGCAACCTGGAGGCGGAGTTCGTGGCCAAGAAGCTGGGCGGCAAGGGAAACGTGGCCATCCTGATGGGCACCATGGGGACGGCGCCGCAGATCGGCCGCACGCAGGGGACCAAGGACGTCATTGCCAAGTATCCCGGCATGAAGGTGGTGCGCGAGCAGACGGCCAACTTCGCGCGGCCCGACGGGCTCTCGGT
>DATJQT010000307.1:0-9304 GCA_035505475.1 Vulcanimicrobiaceae bacterium | reverse complement strand
CCTCATGATCCCGCTACAGGTGATCATGCTGCCGGTCTACCTGATCATCGCCAAGGTCGGCATGGCCAACTCGCTCTGGGGCATCATCATTCCGCCCTCGGCGACGCCGACCGGTGTCTTTCTGCTCCGGCAGTACATGCTGACCATCCCGGATGAGCTGCTCGAGGCCGCGCGCATGGATGGCGCGGGCGAGTTCCGGATCTACTGGCAGGTCGTCCTCCCGCTGGCGCGGCCTGCCTTGGCAGTATTGACCGTCTTCTCCATCATGTGGCGCTGGAACGATTTTCTCTGGCCCTTGATCGTCATCAACCAGGATCGCCTCTTCACCCTCCAGCTCGGCCTGGCACGCTTCCGGGGCGAGTTGGTTACGGACTGGCACTACGTCCTGGCCATGACCGTGCTCTCGATCGTCCCCATCACGCTGGTCTTTGCCGTGCTCCAACGGTACCTGGTGAGCGGCATCGCCACCACCGGCCTGAAGGGCTGACAGGGAGGGATCGTGCGCGCACGACGCCTGCTCTTTCCAGCGATCAACCAGACGGCCTGGGAGGAGTTTGAGGTCCCCGAGCCGCCCGAGACCTATAGCGTAATCGCCCGTGCGATCTGTAGCCTGGTGAGCCCGGGGACCGAGCTGGCCATCTACACGGGATCCCACATCGGATACAGCCTGCCGGAGCCGCCGTTCCCGCTGATGCCGCACCGGCCCGGGTACGCCTTGGTCGGCGAGGTGGCGGCCGTCGGCTCCGCCGTGCAAGGCTTGGCCGAGGGGGAGCGAGTGCTCATCGAAGCCGGTCACGGGACGCTTGCCGTTGCCGACACCCGGACGCACGCCATAGTGCCCGTGCCGGCGGCGGTGCCGTCCAGCCGGGCCCCTCTCGCGCGATTGGCGGGCATCGCCTTCACCGCCTTGCGTCTTGCGCCGCCCCAACTCGGCGACCGTGTCGTCGTCCTGGGACTCGGGCTCGTGGGGCTGTTTGCCGGCCAGCTGTTCCGTCTCGGCGGTGCGCGACCGGTCGTGGGCATGGATCGACTCGCAGCACGGCTCAAGCTGGCCGAGGTGTACGGGATCGTCCCCGCGGATGCCTCAAACGAGGAGCCGGCCGCCGCGGTCCGGCGGGCCCTTGCCGCTCCCTGCGCAGACATCGTGGTCGAGGCGACCGGGAGCCCGGCGGTCCTCCCGATCGCCCTGGACCTCGCGCGCCACGGCGGAAGTGTCGTGCTCCTCGGTTCCACGCGCGGCACGGTGGTCCTCGATGCCTACAGCCTGCTGCATCGCAAGGCAATTCGCCTGATCGGCGCGCACGAAAGCGCGTTGCCCTTCCAGGCCGATCACCCCTGGCCGCGCCTGCGGAACCTGACGCTCGCTTTGGATCTGATGGCGTCTGGCGACCTTGTAACGGATGGCATGATCACCGACGAACTGAGCGCTGAGCCGGCACTCGGCGCTCACGACCTCCTGCGAGACAACCCCGAGGCGCACCTGGGAGTGCTGATCCGCTGGCAATGACCGTGAGGGGCGATATGGTGGGAAAGGGCGATCTCAACTTCGGCGTGATCGGCATCGACCATCCGCACGTGTACGAGCAGGTCGGGCGGCTGCTCGACCTCGGGTGCACATGCGTCGGCTGGTACACGGACGGTGAGCCGCCGGCGCTGGCAGTCTTCCGGCAGCAGTTCCCGCACGTCGCGCGGGTCGCGGACCAACGGCGCCTCCTCGAGGATCCCTCGGTTGCCGTCATTGTCACGGCCGCGGTCCCCGATCGCCGCGCAGGGATTGCCGTCGCGGCGATGGAGCACGGGAAGGACGTGATGTCCGACAAGCCTGGATGCACGACCCTGGAACAGCTGGCGCAGGTGCGGAGCACGCAGGCCAGGACCAGGCGTATTTGGTCGGTCACCTTCTCCGAGCGTTTCGCGGTCCGTGCGGTGACCCGCACCGTGGAACTGATCGACAAGGGGGCGATCGGCCGGGTGGTGCAGACCGTCGGGTTGGGGCCGCACCGTCTGAACAAGCCGCAGCGGCCGGCGTGGTTCTTCGAGCGCGCCCGCACCGGCGGCATCCTGTGCGATCTAGCCTCCCACCAGATCGATCAATTTCTGTTCCTCACGGGCTCGACCGACGCCGCAGTGGTCGCGAGCGCCGTCGCGAATTACGCGAACCCAGAATGCCCCGGACTAGAGGACTTCGGGGAGGTCTTGGTCCGGAGTGACCATGCCAGCGGGTACGCGCGCGTGGACTGGTACACGCCCGACGGACTCCCCACATGGGGTGATGGTCGGCTCACCGTCCTCGGCACCGACGGCTTCATCGAGATCCGGAAATACGTCGATCTCGCCGGGCGCGACGGAACGGATCACCTGTTTCTCGTGACGCGGGATGCCAGCCAGTACATCGATTGCGCCGACGCGCCGCTCCCCTACTACCCCAGCTTCATCAGGGATGTCCACGAGCGGACCGAGACCGCTATGCCGCAGGCGCATTGCTTCAAGGTTATGGAACTGGCTCTCGCCGCCCAGGCCGCCGCCGTGGGACTTGCGTGACGACTGCCGAAGATGTGCCCGAGAAGGCTCCTCTTTCCTGAAAGGGACAGCGCCATCGCGGCGGAGGTGCAGGAATGAAACCCTGGCAGGCCCAACGCTGGGCATTCGAAGGCGAAGGCCACGACCTCGCGGCCATCAGCCGCCTCGACGACGGCGCCGAGATGAGCGTGCGCTTCCTCTCGCCCACCATGGCACGCGTGACCCTGCGCCCACAGGGCGGCTGGCGCGAACCGCGCACCTGGGCAATCGCGCCCTTAGGGGGCGCTGCCGGCCCCGGGGGTCCTTTTAGCCGGGATGTGCCCTGGCACGGCCGCGCACGCGAGGATCTCGCCGGCTTCGAGCGCCCTGCCGTTACCCGCGGACAGGCCGACGGCGCAGACACCCTGGCCACCGGTCGCCTGCAGGTGCGCCTACGCGTCGCGCCGCTGCGCTTGGAGTGGCGGGCGGTCGGCGCGGACCAACCCGTGGCGCAGGACCGCCCCACCTCGGCCTATCTCCGCCACGCGCGCACGGGGGCAGTGCGCCACTACCTGGCACGCGACCCGCGCGAGCACTTCTACGGTCTCGGCGACAAGACGGGTCCCCTGAACCTGCACGGCCGCCGTCTGCGCACCGCCGCCATGGACTCCCTGGGGTATGACCCCGAGCATGGCGACCCTCTGTACAAGCACTGGCCCTTCGTGTTGAGCCGCTCGCCCGAGGGTCGGTGGGTCGGCATCTATTACGACACCATGGCCGTGTGCACGTTCGACCTGGGCTGCGAGCATGACAACTACCACGGCTTCTACCGGTACGTCGAAATTGACGACGGCGACCTCGACTACTACCTTATGGCCGGCCGGACGCCCGCCGAGGTGATCGCGCAATTTGTCGCGCTGATCGGCGGCACCCACCTGCCTCCCCGCTGGAGCCTGGGCTTCGGGCAGACCGCGATGGGGCTGGTCGATGCGCCCGACGCGCAGCAGCAGCTCGAAGCCTTCATCGACCGCACCGTGGCCGAGCGCGTGCCGGTGTCTGCCTTCCACTACGGTTCCGGCTACTCCACCCGTGGCACACGCCGCTACGTGTTCACGTGGAACCGCGAGAAGTTCCCTGATCCCAAGGGTGTAAATGCGCGCTTCCATGCCAACGGCATGCGCATGGTGGCCAATATCAAGCCCTGCCTACTCGACGACCACCCAGCCTATGGCGAGGCACGCGATCGCGGCGCTTTCGTCAGCCACGCCCCTGGCGGCGCGCCGGTGGTGGAGCCGTTCTGGGACGGCCAGGGCTCGCATCTGGACTTCACCCGTGCGGAGGCCGTGCACTGGTGGCAGGAAGGCCTCAAGGCCCAGGTCCTCGAATACGGCATTGACGCGGGCTGGAACGACAACAACGAGTACGCGATCCAGGACGAGGACGCGGTCGCCGCCGGCTTCGGCCACCCCATGCCGCTGCACCGCTCGCGCCCGCTGCAGGGCCTGCTGATGACGCGAGCCACCTACGAGGCACAGCGTGCGTACCGCCCGGACGAGCCGGTGTTCACGGTCACCCGCGCGGGCATGCCCGGCATCCAGCGCTATGCCCAGACCTGGTCCGGCGACAACACGACGGGTTGGCGCACCCTGAAGTGGAATATCCGCACCGGCCTGCAGATGAGCCTGTCAGGCATGTTCAACGTGGGGCACGACGTGGGCGGCTTCTACGGGCCGACGCCCGATCCGGAACTGTTCCTGCGCTGGGTGCAAGCCTGCAGCCTGAACCCGCGCATGGTGATGAACTCGTGGAAGGAAGGCGGCGTCAACAATCTGCCGTGGATGCATCCCTCGGTGACGGCGGCCGTCAAGCGCGCCATCGGGCTGCGCTACCGCCTCATTCCCTACATGTGGGGGTTGTTCGAGCGGGCGAGCCAGCACCACGAACCCATCATCCGGCCGACGTTCTATGATTTCCCGGAGGACGCCCAGTGCCTGCAGGACTGTGACGAGTTCATGCTGGGTCGCGAACTGCTGGTCGCGCCGGTGGTCGAAGCCGGTGCGATCACGCGCCGCCTGTACCTGCCGACCCTGGCCGGCAGCGGGCGCTGGTTCGATTTCGAGACCGACCAGTCCTACGCCAGCGGTCAGTGGCACGAGGTGGCTGCGCCGTTGGAACGCCTGCCGCTGTTCGCGCGTGAGGGCGCGGCCATCGCCTGCGCTCAGCCCGCCCCCGGGCTGCTGCCTCGGCACGATGACCCGGTGGTCGAGACCAAGCGCTTCTGAGTCCCCCCGCACGAGCCCAGGGGCGGTGCCTACGCGGCGAGTGCTCAACGAAAGGAGGATGGACATGATGCGGGCGCAAATGCTTCATCGGCTCCACGCGCATCCGGCGGCATGGGATCTCATCATCGTCGGCGGGGGCGCCACGGGCGTGGGGGTGGCGATCGATGCGGCGGCGCGGGGGTATGACGTGCTCCTGCTCGAGGGGAGTGATTTCGGCAAGGGGACCTCGAGCCGGAGTACGAAGCTGGTGCACGGCGGCGTGCGATACCTCGAGCAGGGAAACATCCCGCTAGTCATGGAAGCGCTGAAAGAACGCGGCATCCTGCGCCAGAACGCGCCCCATCTCGTGAGCAATCTCGCCTTCATCGTGCCGAACTACGACTGGTGGGAAGCGCCGTTCTACGGGCTGGGGCTGAAACTCTACAACGTCCTGTCCGGCCAGTACGGCTTCGGCCCATCGCAGATCCTGTCCCGGGAGGACACGCTGCAGCGCTTACCGACGATCAACCGGGAGGGGCTCCGCGGGGGCGTGGTGTACTACGATGGCCAATTTGACGACGCGCGTCTGCTCATCAACATGGTGGCAACCGCGGCCGAGCAAGGCGCGACGCTCCTCAATTACTGCCGAGTCGCCGGTGTGACCAAAGACGCCAGCGGATATATCGACGGGGTCATTGCGCGCGAGGTGGAGAGCGGCGATGAGTTTACGGCGCGGGCGCGCGTGGTCGTCAATGCGACGGGGCCGTTCACGGATGCAGTCCGCCGGCTTGCGGACCCGTCGCTCGAGGCAATGATTGCTCCAAGTCAGGGCATCCACCTCGTTTTCGATCGCTCATTCCTTCCCGGCGACTCGGCCATCATGGTGCCGCATACAAGCGACGGCCGGGTCATGTTTGCGATTCCGTGGCATGGCCACACGCTGGTGGGCACCACGGACACGGCGATACCGGAGGCGACTCTCGAGCCGTCGGCGCAAGAGGAGGAAATTGAGTTCATCCTGAAAACGGCCGGGCAGTACCTGCACAAAGCGCCCAGCCGGGCAGATGTGCTCAGCGTCTTCACCGGGATTCGCCCGCTGGTGACGGCCGGCAAAGCAAGCAACACCGCCGCACTCTCGCGCGATCACACCATCCGTATCGACGCATCGGGCCTCCTCAGCATCGCCGGCGGGAAGTGGACGACGTATCGACACATGGCCGAGGATTGCGTCAATCAGGTTGCGACCCTGGGACAGCTCCCGGAACGGGCATGCGTCACCAGGCAGCTGAACATTCACGGGTTTCATCCGCACCCGGAGAAGTTCGGACAGCTCTCGTTTTATGGCTCTGACGCGGCCGCCATCAGGGAATTGATGGAGAAAGTACCCGAACTGGCCCAGCCCCTGACCCGAGAACTGCCGTACGTTGGGGCCGAGGTCGTGTGGGCCGTGCGCCATGAAATGGCGCGGACGGTGGAAGACGTGTTGTGCCGACGGACACGCGCCCTGTTCTTAAACGCCAAGGCGGCCCGGCAGATGACTCCGGGTGTGGCATCGCTCATGGCGCGCGAACTGGGGTACGGTGCCGATTGGGAGCGGAAGCAAGTCGTCGCCTTTGAGCAGATTGCACGGCATTTCAGCCTCGAGGCAGGCGCGGTCGCTGGAGGATCGGGTGGTTGAGGCCCATCCTGCCGCTCGCTTCAATTATCCACCGTTCAGCATCTACAATTTACAATAGTAGATAGAGCCGTGGAAATTTCGGTGGCGGTTCGTTTTTCATCTGAACCTGGTTCGGGTTATCGGGCACCAATCTCAGATAGGCCATTGATGCAGGTCGTAGGAAAGATCAACGAAGGCAGTAGTTGCGAGTATTCGGGAACGACCGGCCCCGAGCGCGAGGGCCTCCACTTCGTGGCCGAGGCGGCCAAGCCGAACGATCTCATCTCGATCGGTATTGGTTCGCGCAAGGAACTGGAAGAGACGGTGCAGGTGGCGGAGAAGTGGCAGCCGCCCGCACGACAAGGGCGGAACTGAAAAAGCGTCATCTCCCCGGCAAGCTCGACTTCCCGTTCCCGAGAAGGAAGCTTGGATGCGCAACCACCGGTCCTTAGGGTTTTTTGGGCTCGCAGCGGCCATTTACGCGTTGGGGTGGGCTTTGGCGGACCGCTCCTTGCCCAGTGCACTCGGCAGCCACCCCATCACGGCGCTCTTGGGTGTGGTGATAATGGTTCTCGTCCTCGCCATACCGGGGTACATCTGTGGGAAGGCGGCACAACTCGCAGAAGATAAGGAAACAATTAAGAACGTGTCGCCAGAGTTGGCGGACCTCCTAGAGGGGAACACCGCAGCTGGCCCGCACTCGAAATGAAAGTGCCCTGTGCTCGTCACAAAACATCTTTTGATTACGCTGCAGGGCCTCCGCAGGAGGTGACACTCTTCTTCTTTCCCGGCCAGTCTATTCTGTCCTTGTATCGCTGCCCAAATTCCCCGTCGAAAACGATAGTATGCTCCCGCCCTTTCGGCGAATTCCAGCCCATTCCACCCGGATTGCGATGGCCGGACTGCTGTCCTCCGCAAAAACTCCATCCGCCATGCATTCGTACTGATAAACTCCTCCGTCTGGCGTCAGGAACATACATTGGGGGTCTCGGGGCGAGTTCGGCTTCATGCCATCGGAAGAGCCGGGTATGTTCATCTTGTCCGGATAGTGACCGCTCTCGGGATGAATCCCATGCGGCCCCTGGGGACCGGTCCCCGGTCCCGGACCGGGCTGGCGGGCCCAGAACCTGTTCCTGCGCAAACAGCTGCCGCTGTGCCGTGACCGGCAGGTGAAAATCCGGCGGATTCCAGATCACGTTGACCAGATCACAGGGGGAGAAGAAAGATCGGCCGATACAAGTTCTCGGATAGACTGCTCCGAGGAGATCTACGCCACACGGACAGTCCCGCTAATGTCAACTGTACAAAGGCCATCGGGTCCTCCTTGCCCCCTGGAAACGCAATTCCCCCAGGCAATCGCCCCAGCATGCCCTGACCTGAGAACTTGGAGTTTCTGCCGTTCGCGTCTTTCTTCGGCGTGAACGTCAGCCGCCCGATAAGCAGCTTGCGCAGTACCCATCGTGCTTGCGCCACCTGCCGCGTGAGCAGGCCGCGCCAGCCGTCGAGGCGCTTGCGCAACTCGCCCTGGATCTGCCGCAGGTCCACCTTCACGACTGGCTCGTTCGCGATCAGCGTGGGGAGTTCGTCTTGCGGCGCTGTGCGCCGCCGCTCGCAGTCTTTCATCGCATCACGCAGCGGGGTCAGATCGGCACCGGCCGCGAAAGCATTCGAGAACCGCCCCAGCTCGTCGGAGGATTCCTGAAACTACCGTCCGCGGCCTTCTGCGGTGCGGTAGTAGAGAGAGCGGCAGACCAATACGACAGCGGCGGCGGTCAGGCATGCATAGAGTCCGCGCAGACCGTGCCGGCCTACCATCTCCCAATCCCAGCGCGCGGCGGCTACGAGGGAGGACACGGCAACGATCAGGATCCAGAGTGCATTACTGATCAGCGTCCATGTGATGATGGCCGCGATCACCCGTCCGGCTGTCCAGCGCCCGGAATAATTCATGGCTATTACCCCTTGTGCGCGGCCGACTGATCCCTCTGATCTCTTCATCGGCATTTGCAAGACATGCCATCAGAGATCAACGCCCCAACACCTATGGGCGTACGATTGCGCACATTCGTAACCTGCGGTTCGACGAAGCCGGTGAGGAGGTCGATCAAGAACAGGCACATGCCGTGCCAGATCAAGCGCCGCCTGGGGTCTTCCGTGCGCCCCCTCCTTTCCACGGTGCCCGGCGCAACTGCCTGCGGAAAACGGCGCGTATTCGAGCTCAGAGCATCGTTGGCGAGGACGCATTCGTCAACAATATAGGCGCAACAGGGGTTCGCATCAAGGGGGGCTTCACCAAAACGGGAAACCCATCGTGTCGACCAGGCGCGCGAGGGGCCCCACACTCACTTTTAGGGGGTGGGAAGGCCCCAATCGGAAATTCCGTTTCCCTCGCGACCACGGGGGACGGATGATCCCGCTGGATTGTTGGGGCTTTCGGGGGGGACGGGTTCCGCGGGTCTTTGTTTTCGGGCCAGTGAACTCGTTCTCCGTGCACGCGTCGGTGGCGCTCTCCTCTCTCACGCGAAAAGGAGGCCAGACGTCACTGACCCTCGAAGGGGTGGGGCTGTTTGCACACGAATCGGGAACCACGGGTCATCGAAAGATCCTGAGCATCGTCGAGTAGCAGGCTTCTGAGTAAGGCGCGTTGGCGGGGATGGACGGGTATTCGCATTCGGGAGGAGACGAACAAGCAGTTACTCTTCGGCGCTGGAGATAGCGGATCACCATTTCCCTGCAATGCCGAATATGAAATACGAGGGCCGCGTTCATTCGCTGCAGTGCGCTCGGCGTCGTCGAGTCTGCTTTCCTGTTCTGTGGCTTCCTCCACCCCAGCCCGCCCGCGACGGGGAACATCACCTCGGGCAAGATGCTATACTACTCGACAGTA
>DATJQT010000306.1:0-8984 GCA_035505475.1 Vulcanimicrobiaceae bacterium | reverse complement strand
CCCTCGATGCCGGGGCCGGTGAGATTGGAGACACCGGCGGCAAAGGTCTCGAACAGGGCGTTCGGATCGCTCAGGCCGGAGTCATCCATCGCCTCACGCGTGATGACACTGAGGGTCTGGGGCACGTCGAGGATCTTCATCGCGACCTTCGAGCCCGAGGTGGTGTCGGAGGCGACGTAGCCCTTGATGGAGTCGCTCGAGACCATGAACGGATTCATCTTCACCACTTGACTCTCGGTCGATTTGGTCTCGTCCGAAGTGCTCGTGGAGTCGGCGCTTGGCGTCTGGGCCAAGCTCGTCAGGGTGCAGAAGACTCCGGCGGCGATGGGGAGAATCGCGCCGAATCTCGTGCGTAGTGCGGAGAATATCTGGTTCATTGGGGACTGGATGTATGGGGGGTTGGCGTTGGTCTTGTTAGATGAGGCGTTTCCTCCTCGGAGAGGAAGGGCCGCAGAGTGCGATACCGATATTGGATGCGAGGTGCTGTGATCTCTGGTTGGTGTACCCGAACGGCATCCGGGCCATGTCGCGCCGTCTTGGCTACCGCAGGTAGCGCGACACCCAAGAAGCGATGCTGCATGGCCGGCCACTGTTCTGGACTTGGCGGTTGGGGGTAATGGGAGGCTATTGCACACGGGTGCAACTGGGCATCCTCGTGTATACAGCATTACTCACCTGTCAACTTCTTTTAGCTTTTCGATTCACGATTCGCAGCAAGCCTTATAGCCCGCAAAGCGGCCATGGGTGATGACAGATAAATCATCTCTATGACTTCCAATGTCTTCCGCGCATCTTCCCCGGTGACCCGGGGGGAGCGATTCTCCCGTACTGCCTCGGTCATGTCTTCGATCACTCTCTTGTGGCCCTCGACGCCGATTGCCCGTGGATCGGATCCGCCCCCGCCGATCTGCGATGGCGCGGGGGGCGGCGGGCCCGCCTTCCCCGCCCCGGTTCCCGCGAGATCCCAGCGGGCGATCCGGTCATCCTCGAGGACAATCGTCCCCTGGTCCCCGCACAGTTCGATCCTCCGGGCGCCACCCGGAGCGCATGACGTCGCGCACTCAACCGTTCCAAGCGCGCCGTTGGCGAACTCCACGGCCGCCGTGAGCGTGTCCTCCACTTCGATGGCCGGGTGCGCCAATGTCGCCGTCAGGGCCGTCGCCCGGCGCACCTCCCCGGCGAACCACTGGAGGAGATCGACCGCATGGATGCCCTGGTTGATCAACGCTCCCCCGCCGTCCCCATTCCAGGTGCCGCGCCAAGAACTCGCGCGGTAATAGTCCTCCGTTCGCCACCATTTCACATCTGCGCTGCACAGGGTCAGCCGCCCGAGCAGCCCCTGGCTGACGGCGCGTTTGACGGCTTGCGCTCCGTCTCCAAACCGCGCCGGCATGACGACCCCCAGGCGCCGCCCGTGCCGCCTGGACGCCAAGAGCAACTGGTCCACGCGCGCCAGACTGATTTCCAGCGGCTTCTCGCAGAGCACATGTTTGCCGGCGGCAAAGCCCGCCAGCACGCTGTCCCCGTGCGCGCCGCTCGGGGTCGTGACGCCAAGCACGTCGACATCGGACCGCGCCAACAGCGCGGCCAGGTCGCGCTCAGCGTCCACGCCGTGCTGGTCAGCGAAGTGGCGCGCCCTGGGGAAGTCGCGACTGCACACCGCTCGCAGGCGCGCTCCCCGGACACGAGCCAGCGCCGCGGCATGCACTTCCGCAATCGCCCCGACGCCGACCAAGCCGTAGCCAATCGAGTCTGCCGAACTCATGCCCCGGCGACCATCCGCCCGATCTCGGCCAGACAAGTCTCGCTCGCCGCTTCCCCGCCCGCCGAGAACCCATATCCACCCGGCAGATGGAGCTCTTTCTGGTCCAATGCCTGCCTTCTCCAGTGCGTCTCCAGCGAATAAAGTCCCGCGTAACCCGTGGCCGCGATCTCCTGGAAATGAGCCGGCCAGCCGACGTCGCCCCGGCCGACGGGGCACGCGGCCGGCCCGGTGCGCTCGCGGCACGCATCCTTGACGTGGACGTGCGCCAATTTTCCCCCAATGGAGGCAAAACCTGCCGTCGCGACGTCAGTAAAGCTGGACACGTAGAGCACGTTGCACGGATCCCAGATAATGCCAACTTGCGGGGCCAAATCGCTCCGTAGGAATCGCCCCACCTCTTCGCCTGTCGCGACAATGCACGAGGCCTCGTTCTCCACCCCGAGCCGGATGCCTTCCGGGCACAAGGGCAACAGGGCGTTGATCTCCGCCGCCGCCCGCGCCACGTCGTCGTCGGTCGCCCGCTCGCTCCGGCGCAGAAAGGTGAAAACCCTCAGCAGCCGGCAGTCGAGCGCCTGCGCTGTCTCCACGCTGCGGCGGAAGATGTCGCGGTGCGCTTCGCACTCGTGGGCCAAACCCAGCGGACACTTGAACACCGGCGTGGCGCAGCCCACCACCCGCATACCGGCATCGTTCGTGCGCTGCCGGATCTCCCGGATGTCGGCCGGGGTCAGATCGCGAAACTGCCGGCCGAACATGCTGCGCAATTCGAAGCCCGCCAGACCATGGCGCCGCGCAAACGCCACCACAACCGCCGGGTCCTGGGATACCTCGTCGGAGATGAAGGTGAAAGATGAGGGGAACGCCGGCTTCATTTCCCGGGCGGCGCGAGCAAGGCGGCCGAATCGCGGTCGAGATACAGCGTGGCGGCCGGATGCGTGCGCAAGATCGATGCCGGGCATGCCGTCTCCACGCCACCCGTCAGCGCGGCCCTGACGGCCGCCGCCTTGCGCGGACCGGGCACCATGCAAAATAGGCGCGCCGCCGAAACCAGCGTGGGGATGGTCAGCGTGAGCGCGCGCCGCGGCACCTCACCCAGACTGGGGAAGCACCCGTCGTGAACCTGCTGTTCCCGGCAGGCCCGATCGAGCTCGACGATCTTCACGGCGAGCGGATCGTGGAAGTCCGCCACCGGCGGATCATTGAATGCCAGATGTCCATTTTCGCCGATGCCCAGGCAGACCAGATCGATCGGCGCTTGGCGCAGCAGGCCCGCATACCGCGCACATTCGGCCTCCGCGTCGGGGGCATCGCCCGCGATTTCGTAGAACTGTCCCAGCGGCACCAAGGTGGTCAGATGCTCCTTCAGGTACCGCCGGAAGCTCGCCGGATGACGGGACGGCAGGCCCACGTACTCGTCCATGTGGAAGGCCGTGACTCCGGCCCAATCGATTCCCGGCGCCCGGGCGAGCGCCGCCAGAAACTCATTCTGGGAGGGCGCGCAGGCAAAGACGGCGCGCACCGGGCGGCGGCGTTGCTGGAGGATCCTCAGATAGCCGGCGGCCGCGTTGGCGGCGCTCACGCCCATTGCGCCCCGGTCCGCATGGACTTCCACCGCCAAGCGTTCGATCTGCAGCTGCTGGCCGGCCGGCGCGCGTGTCATCCGATTGCCGGGGTTTGGGCCAGGTTCGGCAACTTCACGCCGAAGAGGTCGGCTGCGTCCGTGGATGCCAGGCGCCAGGCGGCGCCGGGGGCGAGGTTCAGCCACGTCGCCGCGTTGGCGACGCCACGATCCAGGGTCAAAGCGGATCCGGCGAAATTCGTCTGCCCCGGCCGGCGCACGACGCCATCGGGGCTCGCTTCGATCTCCATGCGGCCGATCGTGTAGCGTCCCGGTGCCGCCGCCGCGGCGGACGTGCAATCGCTGACCAGCACCACCTTTCCCGGCGGCTTCGCCCGGAAGAAGTTCTTGAGCACAAAGGGGGGCAGGTGAATCCCGTCCGGAATCAGACACGCCGTCAGTTCGTCATGGGCGAGCAGCCTTTGCACGATGTTGTCGTGCCGCGGCAGCCGCTGCGGCACGCCATTGCCCAAGTGCGTGCAGAGCGTCGCTCCGGCCGCCACGGCGCGGGCAATTTCGCGTTCCCCCGCCTGGGTGTGCCCCAGCGCGATCACAATGTTCCGCCGGCGGGCCTCGCGGATGAACTCCTCGCTGCCCGGCCATTCCGGGGCCAGGGTGATCAGCTTTACCCGGCCCGCCGACGCACCCCAGAGCTGCTCCAGTTCCCTCACCGCCGGTCGATGCATGAGGGACGCGTGATGCGCCCCGCGGTAGCCGGACACCGGACTGAGATAGGGCCCCTCCAGATGGTAGCCGACGATGGTCTCCGCGACCACGGCGTCCGTGGCGCGGAAGGCTTCAAAGCGCTCCAGCTTGCGACCGAGCGATTGGATGCGATCGGTGATCAGGGTGAGGAGAATGCGGTGGATGTGGTGGCGACGGAGCGCCTTCACCGCCCGCCGCAGGGAGGCCAGATCGAGATCGGGTCGCTGGAAATCGATTCCGGCAAAGCCGTTGACCTGCAGGTCAAACAGCGCTGGCCATTCCGTGTCCCGGACTGGGGGCCCAGCTTCCGGCCTCATGACGCGGGCACCGCGCGCCGGATGGCCGCGGCAATGGAGTCGATGTCTTGCGGCTCGTAGAGGACTCCGATCGGAATCGCCACCATGCGCTCGATGAGGGCCCGGGTCCGCGGGAAATCGCCCTCGCGATAGCCCTCGGCCGGCCATGGCGAAATCCGGGCGAACGGCGACGCCCCCGGCGCGTGCGCCTGGCCGCTCAGGCAATAGGGCCGGGCGTAGTGACAATAGGTTCCGGTATGCTGCGTGCAGTTGACGCCCTCCTCCGTCAATGCGGCGCGGAATCGCGCCGCGGCCGCCGCCGACGGAAGGTAAAGATAGGTTTCAAATCCCAGGTCTCCGCTCGGATCGGGGATGCGCCGGAACGCCATTCCCGGCAGTTTCCCAATCTGTTTCATCAGGCGGGCACGCAGGCGCCGAAGGCGCGCAATCATTGTCGGCAGCCGGCGCCACTGGGCCAGCGCGACCGCGCCGGAGAGTTCACTCATCCGGTAGTTGCCGCCCGAAAACGCCGGGCCGACCCCCGGGCACAGCTTCTCGTGAAAGGCGCGGTATTGCCCGACATCGCTCATCCGCACGGCGCGTTCGTAGAGCCGCGGATCGTTGGTGACCACGATTCCGCCCTCTCCAGCCGTGACAACCTTTCGCGCCTGCAGGCTGAACGTGCCGACGTCGCCGATCACCCCGACCGGATGTCCGTGGTACCGGGCCCCCGCGCTCTCCGCACAATCCTCCAGCACCTTGATGCCGGCCCCGCGGGCGGCCGCCATGATGGCATCCATGTCCGCGGGCACGCCCTGATAGTGGACCACGAGCACCGCCTTGGTGGCAGGCGTGGACAACCGCGTGATTTCCGTGGGTGCCAGGTTCAGGGTGTCGTCGACCTCGGCCAGCACGGGACGGGCTCCCATGCGCACCACGGCGGTGAAACACGAAATCCAGCTCCAGACCGGGATGATCACTTCGTCGCCGGGGCCAACGCCCAGCGCCCCGAGCGCCACCTCCAGGGCGGCTGTGCCACTCGTGACTCCCAACGCAAATCGGGCCGTCGTGGCGGCACAGACCTCGCGCTCCAAGGCCGCGACCATCGGTGGCGCCGCCCCCGGCTTGAAGCCATAATAGCGAAAGAGCTCCTTGTTCCTGAGCGCCTGCAGCACGAGGCGCCGCTCCTCCGCTCCGATGAGGCATTCCCCCAGTCCCATCGGGGGCATGGTGCGCTTTTTCCGCGCGATGCGTCTGGCGGTCATATCCGTGTTGACAAAGAAATGTCGACACTGAGTATCCATGTGTATACATCCAAAATCAAGCCCGATCTCCAATGTCTCTTCCCGCAAAGATCGTCGACTCCCACCAACATGTGAATTGGCATCAACGCGACGCCGCCGGCCTCATCGCCGACTGCGATGCGCATGGGATCGCGTATGCCTGGTTGCTGAACTGGTGCCTGGGTCCCGCGGAATTCGAGTCCGCCGATTACCAGCCCTACTTCAACCCCGCGATCCAGCTCGAGGGCAACTCCCACCCGGGCATGCCGCTCAGCGAGCTGCTGGCGGCCCGCGACCGGTACCCGGGCCGATTCGTGTTGGGTTATTGCCCCAATCCGATCTGGCGTCATGCCGCCAAATTGCTGGAGACCGCGCATCACATGCACGGCGTCCGGATCTGCGGCGAATGGAAATACCGCCAGCTCTTCGATGATCCGCGCAGTCTGGAGATTTTCCGGACCGCCGGCCGGCTGAAGATGCCCGTCGTGCTGCACCTTGATGTGCCCTATCTCGCGACCCCGAAAGGAGAGCGGGAATATCAGCCCCTGTGGTTCGGCGGCACCGTCGCCAATCTCGAGCGCGCCCTGGAAGCCTGTCCGGAGACCAACTTCATCGGCCATGCTCCTGGCTTCTGGCGGGAGATTAGCGGCGATGCCGACCGCGACCCCAAGCAATACCCCGATGGGCCGGTGACCCCGGGCGGGCGGCTCTACCGCCTGTTCGACGCCCACCCCAACCTCTACGCGGACCTCTCCGCCGGCTCCGGACGCACCGCGCTCCAGCGCGACGCCGGCCACGCCGTCTCCTTCGTGACCCGCTATGCGGACCGCCTCCTGTTTGGCCGCGACTATTATGAACGAAAGCTCCACGAGTTCCTCCAGACGCTGCCCCTGCCGGCCGAGGTGGTTGAAAAGATCTATTGGCGCAACGCGGAGCGGCTCGTGGCGCCCCCTGCGTCCTGACGGCGACCGGTACGGGATATGAACATCGGACTCATTGGTCTGGACACCTCGCATGTCGAAGGCTTCGCGGGCCTTCTCAACGATCCGGCGCAAGCCGACCACCTCCCGGGAGGCCGGATCGTCGCCGCTTATCCCGGCGGCTCTCCCGATTTTCCGCTGAGCATCGATCGCGTTCCCAAGTACACCGAAAAGCTGCGCGATCAGTACGGCGTGACGATCTTGGAATCGCCGCAAGCCGTCGCCGAGGCGGTCGACGCCGTCATCCTCACCTCGGTGGATGGGCGCGTGCACCTGCGCCAGTTCGAGGCGATCGCGCCGTTGCGCAAGCCCGTCTTCGTGGACAAGCCTTTCGCTACGACGACCGCCGATGCGCGGGGCATTGTGGCGGCGGCGGCCAGGCATGGCACCCCCATCTTCAGCAGCTCCAGCCTGCGTTTCGCCGGCGCGCTGCAGGCGGTCCTCGCGGACGGCGCCGGCGGGCCCATCATCGGCGCCGATTTCTTCGGCCCCCTGCATCTGCAGCCAACCCAGCCGGGCTTCTTCTGGTATGGCATTCACACCGCAGAGATGCTCTTCGCCGCCCTCGGCCCCGGATGCGCCGCCGTCCGCGTGACCGCCACACCCACGCACGAACTCGCGATCGGCACCTGGCGGGACGGGCGCCTTGGAGTGATTCGCGGCAATCGCTCCGGCAACAATGCCTTCGGAGGGGTTGTGCACCGCGAAGCCGGCAGCCGCTGGGTCGACGTCGCCGCCGGCCGCCGCCCCGATCTGGGTTTGACCGTCGCCATTCTGGAGTTCTTCCGCGGTGGCCCCGCGCCGGTGCCGGCGGCCGAAACCCTCGAGCTGACCCGTTTTCTTGAGGCCGCCAACGAGAGTCGCGACCACGGCGGTCGGGACGTAACGCTCTGAGCCGAACCCCGGCCCGGCGGCACCCGGTGCCTATTTGGCGGTATAGCCGCCGTCGACGGCCAGGTTGGCCCCGGTCACGTACGCGGCCGCGTCGCTGAGCAGAAACACGACCGCGCCGCCCAAGTCCTGCGGCCCGGCCATGCGACCGAGCATGGTCATCTGCTCATAGCGCTTGACGAGCACCGGATCCTGATCGGCGAAGAAACCGCCCGGAGAGACGCAATTAACCCGCACCCCCCGCGGCCCAAGGATGGCCGCAAAATAACGGGTGAGATTGAGCATGCCGCCCTTGTGGAAGAAGTAATCGGGAATGGTCCCGTGGCGGGTCCCCTCGTAGAGCCATAGATTGGCGCCCACCATCCCCTGGATGGAGCCGATGTTGACGATGCTGCCCCGGCCGTTTTTCGCCATCGTCGATCCAAATGCGCGCAGCATGGCAAACAGGCCGGTGGCATTGACCCGCATCGAGGCTTCCCACCGGTCCAGCGGGTCGTCCATCCCGGCCATCGGTCGGGCAACGGCGTTGTTGACCAGCCCGTCCACCCGCCCGTGCCGTGCCAGCACGCGATCGCACAACGCCAGCACCGATTTCTCCTCGCCCTGGTCATAGGCCTCGGCCTCCACCGTGTGCCCCTGCTGGTTCTCCTCGGCCGCCACCGCCGCCAAGGCCTTCTGGTCCCGGGCCGCCAGAACCAGGGTGGCCCCCGCCCGCGCCAGGAATGAGGCCAAGCCGCGGCCGTACAGACCCGCGCCGCCCGTGAGCACCACGACCTTCCCCTGGAGGCTGAAACAATCGAGCGGGTTCATCGCCGCATCAGGCCGGGACGGGCGTCGCCCCGCCGCGGACGCTCCCGGCCAATCTTTTGCTTGCACCGTAAATATACATCATCATACCCGTGTATCCACACCCCCGGATTTGGCAAGTCCTCCCATGAATCCCCATTCTTCCACGCATTGCCGTGCGCGCTGCCGCCCGCTTGGGCGAAGGACTTGTGCGCCATGAAGATCATTCGCTATGCCGATTCCAACAACGATGTCGGCTATGCCGCTTTGCAGGCCGATGGGTCCGCCCGGAGAATCGAGGGCAATCCCTTCACCCGCTTCCGAGTCCAATCCCGGGCGGCCGACGTACGCAGGACCCTGGCCCCGGTGGAGCCTGCCATGATCTGGGGCATCGGCATTAACTACCGGCGCCACGCCGAAGAAAGCAAAATCAAAATACCCGACCACCCGATCGTTTTCGCCAAGGGACCCAATGCGGTCCAGCACCCGGATGAACCCATCTGGCTGCCCGGCACCCTGTCATCCGACCAGGTCGACTACGAGGGCGAGCTGGCCGTCGTGATCGGCCGGACCTGCAAGAGCGTGCCGCGGAGCCGTGCGCTGGAATACGTGCTCGGCTACACCTGCGCCAACGACGTCAGCGCCCGGGACTGGCAAATC
>DATJQT010000305.1:0-8409 GCA_035505475.1 Vulcanimicrobiaceae bacterium | reverse complement strand
TCAACGCCGCCGTCAAGCAACTCCGCTGAGCGGCAAGGAGCCTGCATGTTTAGTGAGCTGGCCCAGGGCCTGGCCACGACGCTCAAGCACATGTTCCGGAAACCGGTGACGGTCGCGTATCCGGAGCAGCGCTTGCCGCTCGCCCCGCGGTACCGCGGGCGCCACTTCCTCGTCAAAGACGAGGACGGACTGGAGCGGTGCGTGGGCTGCGAGTTGTGTGCCGTGGCGTGTCCCGCTGATGCGATTTACATCGAAGCGGCCGAGAATACCGACGAGCAGCGGGTCTCGCACGGCGAGCGGTACGCCAAGACGTACAAGATTCACATGCTGCGGTGCATCTTTTGCGGCATGTGCGAGGAGGCCTGCCCGGAAGATGCAATCTTCCTCGGCAAGGAGTTCGAGCTGGCCTCCTACCAGCGGGAAGATTTCATGTACCCGAAGGACCGGCTCTTGCTGCCGCTACGCGAGGCCGCCAAGCAGCGCCCGGAGCTCCTCAAACCGGGAACCGGGCTCGGCATGGGCCAGCACTTCGAGCCGGCAGCTCCGATCCGCAAGTAGTTAAGAAAAGGTTGATTGTGCGCCCGCCGGAGCGCTCCGATTCATGTTCCGGCGGGCTGCATTTTGTTGTTGCATTTCCGCATACAAATCTTTAAAATTTCCCGGTTTTTTTGCGCGAATCCTTTTCGCGCCGCGCGGATCAAACACAAAGAGGGGCGGGGTGCCCCACGTCAGCTGCGGAAGCAGCAGAAGGGAGCGGCTACACATGGCTGAGAGTAAAGTACAGAAGGTGGCTCGCCAGGGCGCTGCGCGGAAGTCGATCGGGACCTGCCAGTGCGGCGGCGAGCTGATCTGGACCCAGGTGATCCTCACCCGCCCGCGCATGATGAAGGTGTGCGAGAAGTGCGGGACCTCCCACGAGCGGGAGCAGTAGCCGTTCTTCGCACGGCCTGCCGCCATTCTTCATAACGTTGCGTGCCCTGTCCTTCGGGATCGGGGTGTGCGGGTTCGCTTTCATCGATCGCCCCGGGTTCGAGCCGGGGCGATCGTGTTTGTGCTGCTCGACACGCTCGGGCTCTGTGGGTATAGTGTCGGTCGACGTGTCACGGGGGCATAATGCAGGCATCTGCGGGCACGCCACACGTGGTCCACGGCGGCCGGAACATCGTGCTGGTCGGGTTCATGGGGACCGGCAAGACCTCGGTCGGTCGCTGTCTGGCGGAACGGCTCGGCTATGCCTTTGTGGACGTAGACGACCTGATCACGGCCGAGGCCGGAATGCCGATCCCGCGTATTTTTGAGGAGCAGGGCGAGCCCGCCTTTCGCCACCTGGAGGCCCTGATGGTCGCGAGGGCTGCGGGCATGTCCCGAACGGTGATCGCCACCGGCGGCGGGGCGGTCGTCAACCCCGTCAACCTGCAGCGGATGCGATCGTGCGGCGTGGTGATCGCACTGACCGCCGACCCCGCCACGATTCTCGCCCGCGTGGGAACCGGCGCGGGGGCGCATCGGCCGATGCTGCAAGGCGATGCCCCGGCACGCATCCGCAGCCTGCTGGCTGCGCGGGCCGACGCGTATGCGCAGGCCGATGCGATGCTTGATACGTCGCGTGCGACGATCGAAGATGTCGTGGATCAAATTCTCGGGATCGCGACCCCGGCGCGACTGACCGGAGTAGCGAAGGCATGAACGGCATGGATACGGTGCGTGTCACGCTCGCCGATCGGGCGTACGACATCCAGGTCGGTCCCGGGCTGCTCGGCCGCCTGGGGGAGTTCCTCCAACCCTTGCGTCTCGGCCGCCGGGTGGGTGTCCTCACGCATCCCGAGTTGATCACCCATGGCTACATCAAAACGGCGACAGATGCCCTGACACAGGCGGGCTTTGAGGCCTGCGTCCTTACCGTGCCGTCCGGGGAAGCAACGAAGTCCCCCGCGCATGCCGCCGAGCTGTGGGGGGGATTTGCGCGCGCCGGGCTGGATCGCGGCTCGGCGATCGTGGCGATCGGTGGGGGCGTCATCGGCGACCTGGCAGGTTTCGTGGCGGCGACCTTGTTTCGCGGGATCGCCTTCATTCCGGTCCCGACCACGCTGCTGGCCCAAGTGGATTCGAGCGTCGGCGGGAAGACCGGCGTCAATCTGCCCGAGGGTAAGAACCTGGTCGGCGCATTCTGGCAGCCGCGCCTGGTCGTTGCCGATGTATTGGCGCTCCGCACGCTCTCCGACCGGGAATTCCACTCGGGGCTGGCCGAGGTCGTCAAACATGCGATGATCGCCGATGCGGATCTGTTCGGGCAGATCGAGCGCGAGGTTGATCGCGTCCTGGCGCGCGAGCCCGCGGTCCTGCAGCCCATCGTGGCGCGCAACTGCGCGATCAAGGCGAAAGTGGTGCAGGCCGACGAGCGGGAAGCCCATGTCCGCGCCGTTCTCAACTTTGGGCATACGGTCGGTCACGCCCTCGAAGCCGGTCTCGGCTACGGGCAAGTGACGCACGGGGAGGCCGTCGCATTTGGCATGGTGGTGGCCACCGCGCTGTCCGTGCGCCGGGGCCTGTGTCCGCACGCCGACCTGCTGCGACTGCGCCGCCTGCTCGCCCGGCTCGGGTGCCTTCCGGACCGGACGCTATCCCCGGAAGTGCTTGAAAACTATGTCGTTCGGGACAAGAAGATGCGCGACGGCGTGCTGCAATTCGTGTTGACACCCGGGGTGGGGGGTGTTACCCTCGCGCCGATTTTTGACCGAGCCGAGCTTCGGAACGCCCTCCACGACGCACAAGGGTAGCGACATCAAGGCGGTTGAGGCCCAGTCATTCCGGGGCCTCCAAACCGCCTTCTGTTTTCCCTGGCAGGTGCCTGATGGTGCGAGTCCTGGTCCTGAACGGCCCCAACCTGAACCTGCTCGGCACCCGCGAGCCGTCCGTGTACGGAACTGTCACGCTGGCCGACGTGGAGTCGGCGCTCCGGCAGCTCGCGAAAGAACTCGCCTGCGAGATCCGGTTCGCGCAATATAATGGCGAAGGCGAGCTGGTGGACGCGTTGCACGCCGGTCGGGAATGGGCGCATGCCGTGGTGTTCAATCCGGCGGCCTACAGCCATACCAGCGTGGCGCTGCGTGACGCAATCGCAGCCGTCGGCCTGCCGGTGGTCGAAGTCCATTTGTCCAATATTCATGCCCGGGATTTGTTCCGGCGCCATTCGCTGACGGCCGAGGTCTCCGCAGGGATCATCGGCGGCTTCGGCCTGCAGAGTTATCTGCTGGGGTTGCGCGCGGCGGTCGGACTCGCCCAGCAGCGCTCCGGCGGTGCGGGACAGCGGGAGAGGAGAAAGCGCACGTGATTCTGGCAGGGGATCTCAGGCCCGGAATGAAGATCGAGCTGGACGGGGTGCCCTTCATCGTCGTGGACTATCAGTGGGTCAAGCCCGGCAAGGGCGGCGCCTTCAATCGCACCAAGCTCCGCAATATGCGGACGGGGTCCATCGCCGAGCGGACGTTCCGGACCGAAGAAAAGGTGGACTCGGCGAACCTGGAAGAGCGGCACGCGCAGTTCTTGTACGCGGGCGACGACGAGTACCACTTCATGGATACCGACACGTACGAACAGTTCTTCCTCACGCCGGCACAACTCGGAAGTGCCCGCGACTACTTGAAGGAAGAAATGGTCGTCACGATCATGTCGCACCGCGGCTCCCCTCTGACGGTCGAAATCCCGACCTTTGTCGAGCTGGTCGTGGCCGAGACAGACCCAGGGTTGCGCGGGGACACCGCGTCCGGTGGTTCGAAGCCAGCGAAGCTGGAGACCGGGGCGGTCATTCAGGTCCCGCTCTTCATCAACACCGGCGATAAGCTGCGGGTGGACACGAGAACCGGCAGCTACATCGAGCGCGCGTAGGTCGTTTGCGAACTGGCCCATCTGCGTGATGACGTGTCTAGTGAGCGTGTCGAAGCGCGACGGGAGCACGCATGGACCCAAATGACCTACGGGTTCTGAAATCCCTCATCCGATTGATGCGCTCCAATGAACTCGAAGAGCTCGAGGTTGCCGATGGTGAGCGACGCGTCCGCTTGCGTCGGCGCACCGATGCTGCACCGCGGTCCCGGCGGCCCCTCGTGCCGGGCTCCCCGTCAGCCCCGGTTCCCCAGACTGAACCGGCAGCTGACGATACTGCCGGACTGCTGCCGATCACCTCTCCGATGGTCGGCACGTTTTACCGCGCGCCCGCGCCGGGCGCGGACCCTTACGTGCGGGACGGCGACGTGGTGCAGAAGGGGCGCGTCGTGTGCATCATCGAAGCCATGAAGCTGATGAACGAGATCGAAACCGACGTGGCCGGCCGGATCGCGCGCATCCTGGTCGAAAACGGCCACGCCGTGGAATTCGGCCAGACCCTCTTCCTGGTGGAGCCCGCCTGACCGGGCGGCCACATCTCGACCACGCGTGTTCTCCAAAGTTCTGATTGCCAACCGCGGTGAGATCGCCGTGCGCGTCATCCGCGCCTGCCGGGATCTGGGCATGCGCACGGTGGCAGTCTATTCCCAGGCCGATCGCGACGCGCTGCATGTGCTGCTGGCGGACGAGGCGGTCTGCATCGGCCCGCCGCCGTCCCGCCAGAGCTACCTCAAGCCCGATCGGATCATCAGCGCCGCCCTCATCACCGGGGCGGACGCGATTCATCCGGGCTACGGCTTCCTGGCGGAGAACGCGCAGTTCGCCGAGATCTGCGAGCGGTCAGGGCTCGCCTTCGTCGGCCCGCCGGCTGCGAGCATCCGCCTGATGGGGGACAAATCGGCGGCCCGCCGCACGGCGGAAGCCGAAGGGGTGCCGATCCTGCCGGGGACGCGCCACCCGATCCGGGATCTCGAAGAGGCCAAGAAGCTGGCCCGCGAGATCGGCTTCCCGCTGATCATCAAGGCCAGCGCCGGTGGCGGAGGCAAGGGCATGCGCGTGGTCAGCGAGCCGGACGAGGTGGAGTCGTCGCTGGCCACGGCGGCCGCCGAAGCCGCCGGCGCCTTCGGCGATGCGGCCGTCTACCTGGAGCGGTATCTCCCCAATCCCCGGCACATCGAGGTGCAGGTGTTAGTGGATGCCGCCGGGAACGGCGTGCACCTGGGCGAGCGCGAGTGCTCGATCCAGCGCCGGCACCAGAAGCTCCTCGAAGAGTCGCCCTCCCCGGCGATCAACGAGTCGCGACGCCAGGCGATCGGGCAGGCGGCGCTCCAGGTCGCCAAGGCGGCGGGCTACCGGAACGCCGGCACGGTGGAGTTTCTGCTCGACGCCTCCGGTGCGTTCTATTTCATGGAAATGAACACCCGGATTCAGGTGGAGCATCCGATCACCGAATCGGTCACCGGAGTGGACCTGGTCCAGAGCCAGTTCCGCCTTGCGGCCGGGGAGCCGCTCGGCTTCACGCAGGCCGACGTCACGCTGTCGGGTCACAGCCTGGAATGCCGGATCAACGCCGAGGATTCGGAGCGTTTCCTGCCGACCCCCGGCCTGCTCACGGCCTTGCGCTTGCCGGGTGGCCCACACGTGCGCGTGGACACGCATGCCTACGCAGGCTACACGATCCCCCAGTACTACGATTCATTGCTGGCGAAGATCATCGTCCACGGGCCCTCGCGGGGCGAGGCCATCGCCTACATGCTGCGGGCGCTGGGCGAAACGCACATCGAAGGCATCCAGAGCACGGTGCCCCTCCACCGGCGCATTCTGGAGGATGCGGACTTTCGCGCCGGTCGGACCTCGACGCAGTTCCTGCCCCGCCTGCTGGGGCGCACATGACCGATCTCGCGAGCCTGCATGTCTGCGTCATCACCGCGCGGCAGGATGCGCTCGGCCGTGATCATGTCACGGTGGCCCGCGATGCCTTACGGGGCGGGGCCGACATGATCCAGCTGCGCGAGAAGCATGAGTCGCTGCGCGACCTCCTGCCCGAAGCGCTGGCGATCCGCGCGCTCTGCCGCGCGCACGGCGCCCTGTTCATTGTCAACGATCGGATCGATCTGGCCCTGGCGGTGGATGCCGATGGCGCGCACGTCGGCCAAGAGGACCTGCCGGCCACGGCGGCGCGACGGCTGCTGGGGAATCGTCTGCTCGGCGTTTCGACCCACGACCGCAGGCAGGCCGAGGCCGCCATCCATGCCGGGGCGGATTACATCGGCTTTGGGCCGATCTTCGGGACCAGCAGCAAGGAGACCGGATACACGCCGCGCGGTCTGACCATGCTCGAAGAGGTGCGACATACGGTGCGGCTACCTCTCGTCGCGATCGGGGGGATTACCCTCGAAAATGTCGCGTCTGTCATTGGGGCGGGGGCGACGGCCCCCGCCGTGATCTCGGCCATCGCGGGCGCTCCCGACGTCGCGGAGGCGGCGCGGCAATTCCGGGCCGAGGTGGTCCGAGCGAAGGCGGCTCGCCTCGGACAGAAGGTTAGTTGACAGTTGGACACCGGCACCCTAAGATCGCGTGACTTCTGGCTCGCAAGTCTCGGAACTGGCGCACTGAACGGGCGGTCGTGCGACCGCCCACCGACCTCGAAATGGAGGGGCCGACCATGAGACGATCCGGGTTCTGGGTGCTGTGTATTGCGGTCCTCGTCGGTGTGCTGGCCGTGGCGCCGGCCGGCGCGGGGCAGTCGAAGGGCACGGTCAAGATCGCGACGCAAAGCCCGCTGTCGGGCGATCAGGCGGCGGTGGGCGAGGGCATTAAGCTGGGGACGCAGCTCGCGATCGAGCAGCTCAAGGGCCCGATCGAGAAGCTTGGCTTCAAGGTCGAGCTGGTGCCGTTCGACGATCAGGCCAAGCCCGACGTCGGCGTCGCCAACGCGCGCAACATGATCACGGACAAGGAAATCCTGGCCGTAGTCGGGCATTACAACTCGGGCGTCGCCATCCCCTCGTCCGAGGTGTACAAGGAAGTCGGGCTGGTCGAGATCTCGCCGGCCAACACCAACCCCAAGATCACCGACCGCGGCCTGCCCAACGTGAACCGCGTCTGCGGGCGTGATGACGTTCAGGGAGACGTCGGCGCGGAATTCGCGAAAGGGCAGAAGGTCAAGAGCGTTTACATCATCCACGACAAGACCACCTACGGCCAGAGCGTCGCCGAGTTCTTCCGCGATCGGGCCAAGAAGCTCGGCATCGAGGTGATGGGCTTCGAGGGGACGGAAGAGAAGTCGAACTTCGACCCGATTCTCACGCCGATTCGCGCCAAGAACCCCGACATGCTGTACTTCGGCGGCATCTATTCGCAGGCCGGCCCGCTCTTCAAGCAGGCGCGCGAGAAGGGCATCAAGGCCAAGTTCCTGGGCCCGGACGGTGTGGACTCTCCGGACCTGGCGAAGATCGCCGGCTCGGCCGTGGTGGGAATGTTCTACACCACCGCCGCCGGCCCGGTGGCGTACTATCCCAAAGCGAAGGAATTTGCCAAGACCTACAAAGATAAGTTCCAGAAGTCGCCGGAGCCGTATGCGGCGGAATCCTATGACTCGGCGGCCATCGCCCTGAAGGCGATCGAGGCCGCGATCAAGGCGTCGGGCGGCAACTTGCCGGCCCGCGACCTGGTCGCCAAGGAAGTCCGCAAGGTCAAGTACTCCGGGATCACCGGCAACATCGCGTTCGATAGCAAGGGGGACCGGGAGAAGGCCGGGTACTTCATTCTGCAGGTCGTCTCCGAAGATCCGGCCAAGTGGGACAGCAACAAACTGCTGGAGCGGAAGGAAATCGCGCCGCCTGCGGCCAAGTAACCCACCCCAACGATGGGGAAGGGCTGGCGACAGCCCTTCCCCTTTTTTGTGACTATGGACATCCCGCTCCTGATCGCGATCTTTCCCCAGGTCCTGCTGGATGGGATCATCCTGGGCTTTATGTATGCCCTGATCGCCCTCGGCTACACGATGGTGTATGGCGTGCTGGAGTTCATCAATTTCGCTCACAGCGAGATTTTCATCTTGGGGGCGTTCGTCGGGGTCGAGATCCTCCTCACCCTGAAGCGCTGGGCGCTGCTCGGGGCGGTCTCGCCCTTTCTGATCCTGGCGGTGCTGCTCCTGGCGGGGATGGCGGCGAGCGGGCTGCTGGCGGTCACGGTGGAGCGGGTCGCCTACCGGCCGCTCCGCGGCGCGCCGCGGCTGGTGCCGCTGATCTCGGCTATCGGCGTCTCCTTTTTTCTGCAGGACGCGATCCGCTTGTTCGAGAGCCTCTGGAACAACCAGTTCAACCTGGTCTATCCCACCATGGACCAGCTCAATGTTCGGATCAGTCTGACGGAGAACATTGATATCCCGGTGAAGTCGATCGTGGTGATCTTCGGCGCCTTGTTCATGCTCTGGGCGCTCTGGCTGCTCGTCAACCGGACCAAGATCGGCAAGGCCATCCGCGCGGTGGCGGAAGACCAGGGCACGGCGAGTCTGATGGGCAT
>DATJQT010000304.1:0-4676 GCA_035505475.1 Vulcanimicrobiaceae bacterium | reverse complement strand
GGAGACCGACTCACGGGAGGCTGGCGTCGTGCGGAAACTGATCTACGGCATGAACCTGACCCTGGACGGCTACATCGCCGCACCCGGCGACGACATCGGCTGGAGCGGGCCGCCGAGCGACGAGCTGTTCCAGTGGTGGCTCGACCAGGAGCGGGCGAGCGGCCTGTCGCTGTACGGGCGCAAGCTGTGGGAGACGATGAGCTCCTACTGGCCGACCGGCGACCAGCAGCCCGACGCCACCCCGGCGGAGATCGCGTTTGCGCAAAGCTGGCGGGAGACACCGAAGGTGGTGTTCTCCTCGACGATCGACAAGGTCGACTGGAACACGCGCCTGGTCGCCGGCGACGCGGTCGACGAGATCACCCGGCTCAAGGCCGGGGACGGCGGCCCGATGGGCATCGGCGGCGCGACGCTCGCCAGGGCTGCCATGCGGGCCGGGCTGATCGACGAGTACGCACTGGCCACCTACCCGGTCTTGGTGGGCGGCGGCACGCCGTTCTTCACGGCGCTGGATAGCTGGGTCAGCTTGAACCTGGTGGAGACGCGGACGTTCCCTGGCGGCATCGTGCTGACCAGATACGAGACGAGGCGCTGAGCGGTCGGGTCATATGCGCGGCTCGTAGCACCGGAGGAACGGGCGCGGTTGCGTCACGCACGCGACCTCATAGACCGCGAAGACGGTCCGCACGTACGCCACCGGGCAACCTTGGGACCCTGAATTAGTACGCAGATTCCGCCCGACCCGGAGATGAACCCACAGGTCAGCAACGTACGCCGCCGCTCAGGCCTCAGCCGTGGCCCAGGTCAGGGCAAACAGTAAATATTCGTTCTGCGCCGAGGGGCGTCGGTGTCATTCCAGCGCGGTCACTGACCGTGGCGATGGCTGAGTGAGCGCGGAGTCACTACGGCGGTTTCTTGCCACGCTGATGCTCACGATCGTGTCGCTGGCGGCCGGGGCAGCACCGTCATGGCCGTGCTCCCGATAGGCGGCGCTTGACGCTCATGGCGTCGCGTAACGGGGCAGCAGGGCGGCCAGGTGCCAGCCCTGGTGCGCGGCCGTAGGCGGGGTGCCCGATCGGCCGGGTGACCTGCCCGGCCAGTCCGGCGCCGCGGGCTGGTCGTCATTCAGGACTGCTGGCGCCGGGTGGCCAGGGAGGTGTGGGGTCGGGCGGTTCGGGCGTGGGAATGGGCGGGTCCGGGCGCGGGCCGGGCGGCGGGGCCGGATCGGGGCAGGAGGTGCCGGCTCGGGAGGTATCGGTGCGGGGTGGGGTGGGTTCGGGCACCGGGGGTGTGGTCATACCGCACCTGGTTACCTGCGGCGCGGCCGGTCATCCCTGGCACCGTCTGTCCGGAGGCGGCCGGCCTGAGGTGTCCCGGGCGGCGCAAGGTGCAGCACGGAAGTACCGCAACGTCCGCTGACTGCTGCCAGCTCGGGCAACCGCCGGCACACCGGGCTGGCTGGTACGACAGCCCGCCCAGCCAATCTCTAACTTTCCTCTGGTTTTTCTGGGTCTTCGAACTGGGCCGTGGTCTGTATGCCGCTCTTTTACGGTGCGTGACCGGGGTAGGAACGGCATGGTGGCACTGCAGGGGTGAGGATGGCCGACGGATCGTGACCCGAGGGTTACATGATGGTGCGTGTCCGTGCGCCGAAAATACGGGCGCGGGCCCGAAGATCCTGACTCGTGACTTTCAAGGACAGCGAGCCCGCGCCTGCAAAGGATACGGCGTCGGTGCTATTCGGGATGGACGGCGTGGCGGTGACGGAGGCCGAGCGCGGGGACGACGGGCGGCTTGCGGTCTGGGCGAGGATCACGCTGCCCGCCGTGTGCCCGGGGTGCGGGACTGTTTCCGAAACAGTGCACCAGTACGTGACGACGAGGCCGCGCGACGTCCGTGCCTGCGGTCACGATGTGGAACTTTGCCTGGTCAAGCGGCGAATGAGGTGCGCGGAGGCGGCGTGCCCGCGGCGGACGTTCACCGAGTGGGTGCCGCAGGTGCCGCCGCGCTGCGCGATCACCCGCCGGCTGCTGGAGCACGCCGCCGCGGAGGTGGCGGACCGGGGGATCACCCCCGCCGAGGCGGGCCGGGACGCCGGGATCTCCTGGCCGTCGGTGCACGGCGCGTTCGCGCAGGGCGCTGACCAGGTACTGGACGATCCTCCTGCTCCGGTCGCGCACCTGGGCATCGATGAGCACCGCCGCGGCCGGCCCCGCTGGCGCACCGATGAGCTGACCGGGGAGTCCGTGCAGCTGGCAGACAGGTGGCACGTCTGCTTCTACGACCTGGATGGGAGGCAGGGCATGCTCGGCCAGGTCGAGGGCCGCACCGCTGATGACACCGCGTACTGGCTGGCCGGCGCCACGCCGGCCTGGCGGGACGGCGTGCAGGTCGTCGCGATCGACATGTGCGCGATCTTCCTGTCCGCCGTCCGGCGGATGCTCCCGAACGCCCAGGTCGCCGTGGACCTGTTCCACGTCGTCCAGCTCGCCGTCAAGACAACAGGCGACGTGCGCCGCCGCGCGATCCGGGAGATGTACGGCCGCCGCGGCAGGGCCGGCGATCCCGAGTACGGCATCAAGCACCTGCTCAACCGGAACCTGGAGAACCTGTCCCCGGAGCAATTCGAGAAGATCATCGGTACCCTCGACGCCAGCGCCGGGGGCCAGCAGATCGCCATCACCTGGATAGCCAAGGAAAACTGCGCGACGCCCTCAAGCTCCGCGCCCGTGTCACCGGGTCCACGCCGTGCGAGCGGCAGGTCCGCGACAGGCTTTTTTCCTTCTACGACTGGAGCGCCCGCCACGAGGACATCCCCGAGCTTCTCACCCTCGCGGGCACTATCGCCCGCTGGGAAAACGAGATCGTCACCGCCGTAACCACCGGGATCACCAATGCCACGAGCGAAAGCCTCAACCGCCTCGCGAAACTTGAGGGCCGCCACGCCTACGGCTTTCGCAACCCCGCAAACCAGCGCCGCCGCGTCCGCATCGCCTGCACACGCGGCACCCGTCGGCTATCAGACCGCACTCCCAAAACAACACGCGGAGTAATCACGAGGAAGCGCCACCACGGTTACCAAGACGAAATTAGATTTTTGGAGGTTCTCCCATTTCAGGCATAGGCACGACGGATATAGGCGAGGTGAGGGTCCGCGAAGAATGCCTGGATTTTCGCTGGGGCCGCATGAAGCCTTCGGAGCGCTCGCCTGGCGATTTCAAAGAGGTGACCGGGCCGCTGCGGGACCTCGCGGGCTATATGGTCGTTCTTCACGTTTTTCCAGACCCATTCGTCCGGGTTGAGGTCCGGGGAGTAAGACGGCAGGAAGAAGAGCTCGATACGATCCCTGTGCTCTTTCACCCATTCGCTGGTCTCTTTAGATGTGTGATATTTGACGTTGTCCACGATGAGGAATATCTTGCCGTCGACGTCGTGGATTAGGAGTTCCAGGAACTCCGTGAAAAGCGCCGAGTTCATGGTTCCGTCGAAGGTCATCCAGAACATCGCACCGCGCATGCTTATGGCCGATGCCATGCCGATTGACTCATGTTTCCCGGGATTTCTCACGACCGGGGTCTGGCCAACGGGCGACCACGTCCTCCCGGAGTGGTGATCGGTCCGGCATCCCGCCTCATCTGCGAAGAAGATCTTCGCCCCCTCCATCTCGGCGCGTTCCTTAATAGCCGGAAATGTTTCCTCCATCCATATCCGCCGTTTCCCCTCATCACGCTCCAGAGCTTGGTACACCGGGCGTTGCGGGGAGAAGCCGAGCATCTTCAGGATCCGGCCGACATTCTGTTCAGAGTAATCGATCCCGAATCTCGTCCTGATCAGCTCGCGGACCAGTTTCCTGGTCCACAGGCCGAAATCGAGCTCGAGCTGGCGAGGGTTCAGGCGGAGGCACCGGGACAGCTCCAGCATCTGCTTATCGGTCAGCAGCCTTTTCCGGCCGGACGCTATCTTCGTCGATAGCGCTGCCAGTCCGCCTTCGCGGTACGCCTTCTGCCAGCCGTAAACCGACGACTCGGTGACATTGAAAATCCGGGCCACCTGCGCCTTGGTATATCCTTGTTCCAGCAGGCGAATCGCATCGATGCGTTCATCTCTACTGGAGCGTCGCCCCTTACGTGCCATACGGCTATTTTATCACGAATAACCAGAACCTCCAAAAACTTACGTTCTGGTTAGTAACTTCGAAGACCCGCTTTGGCTCTCTGCCCGAAATCGTGCGATCAGGGTTCGGATTACCTCCACAGTCTTAGTCGACGCCGAATAGGTGACGATTAAGATCGGCTGGCCTAGCACTTTCTGGACATGATGGGGTATAGAAATTCATTGCGGCCGCAATGCGTATATCCTCCGGTCGGCGAAGGGGACTAACGTAGTGGGTGAACTCTCGCGCATCGAAGAAGATGAGGTATCCGGCCAGTGGGAAGATTCGCGTCGCATCACGATCGATCTCATCCATACCACGTACGTCTCCACAGTTGGATATCACAAGCTCGCCGCCAGTTCCTGAGGGGTGTTCTGTGACATACAGGAGGCCTTCGATAGGATTAGAGTCAACATGGCATTCATAACGATGTTCGTTGCCTAGCTGGACGTTAAGATTGATTCCGTATTTGATATTCTCAGCAGAGCTTACCGGTTCGTGAGATACGAGCTGAGCGAGGTCG
>DATJQT010000303.1:0-5823 GCA_035505475.1 Vulcanimicrobiaceae bacterium | reverse complement strand
TGCGACACACTCCGCTCGCAGGGTCGCAGAGGACGCAGAGCGAAGGACATTCAACCCGTCGTAACCGCAAGTTGCCTAGGCAGTCGCCGGCGGATCGAACCACCGCTCTTTCGGAACAACGACGGGTGCGGCGGGATCGGAGAGATAATGCGGCGACATGATCTGCACGCCGTGTTCGTTGAAAAGGTCTTGGATATTGGCGTGCAGCGCGCTCAAGGCCGCAGGCCGCTGCAGCGGGTCTTTGAGGCGCACGCGGAGCGAATACTGCACATAGAAGTCGGAGAGGGAGGTCTGAAACACAAAAGGCGCCGGCTCGCGCTCGAGCCCTGTGGTCCGCGCCGCCGCTTCCCGGAGCAGTGCGTGGACCTGGCGCCAGGGCGCGTTATAGCCGATCGTCACCGAGGTTTCGAGCATCGAGGATTCGGCCGCCGCTGGGCGCGAGAAGTTCCGCGTGGTAGTGGCCAGGATCACGCTGTTAGGGATGCTCACCTCTTCATCGAGCGGCGTGCGGATTTTACTGGCGAAGGTTCCGACACGCAGGACGGCGCCCTCGACGTCTCCCACCCTCACCCAGTCGCCCTCGCGCAGCGTGCGCGAGAATGTCAGGATGAATCCGCCGGCCGCTTGCCCCACAAGCCCGGATGCCCCCAAGGACAGCATCAAGCCGACCAAGACGCTGAGCCCCTTGAACGCCTCGCTGCTGGAGCCGGGCAGATAGGGGTACGCCATAGCGACCGCAAACAGCCAGAGCGCTGCCGTGGCGAGCTGACGCGCGGGGCGGACCACGTCGGCATCGATGCCGAGCAGCCGGTACCGTCCGACCTCGATGCCGCGCGCGACGGTCTGCAGGACGCGGGTGCCGACCTGGGCCAGTCCCGCAATGACCGCAATCATCAGCAGGCCAGGGACGGCCTCTACAGTCGCACTCGCGACGTCCATGACGATGCCAGCGACATAGCCGGTCAGCCGCTCTGCCCAGGGCCTGGTGTATGGGAACAGTCCAAACGTGAAGCGCAGCCATTCTTCAATGACGATGGCAACGACCACGAAAAACATCACGCTGCCGAGCTGCCGTACCACCCGAAGGATTGCCGAATGCTCGTCATGCCCCAGGCGAAGCCGGCGGGCAAGATGACCATCTACCCATTGCCTCGTCCGCCCCCGGACGCGGCGGAGCCCCCAGACGATGAGGCACATCGCCAGCATGCTCGCCGCGCCGAGCGCCACCGCGCGAATCAACCGCCCCCCCTGTAACGACTCGCGGTCAGCCACGACGGCCTCGGTCAGTCGTTTCCCGACCACGGCGCGCGCCTGATCGAAGGTCTGGCCGTCCTCGGCGTCAAGATCGCCCTGCAGGATCCGGAACACATACGCGCCGTCCACGGTGACGGTGAGGCCCTCAGGCGTCTTGATCATCGCCACATCGCCGGGTCCGCCTTTGGCCAGGGCTTCGCGAATGCGCTGGGCGCCTTGCGCCGCACGACCCGCTGGGGGGATGCCGAAATAGGTCTCGCGGAACGTGACGATGTCCCGGTTGAAGAAGCGGAGCGTGCCGGGCACCGTAGAATCACCAGCGTCTGCGGCCATCGCAGGCCCGAGAGTCAGGAGGACGGATACAATCAATACGCGCAACATGTGTCAGCCCCCGCCGTGGCGCACTGGAGGAAGTTCAATGATACGACCAGTGACAGCGCGTGGGGAGCATCATAGCCGATGTGTTGTTCTTGATGTCAAGGATGTTCCATCGTCCGCTCGATCACGGATTGAAGGAGTCGCCCGCGCCACGCGGCACGAGGGTCAGTTTTTCATGGAAAGGCAGGAATGACTGTGACACCCTGTCGAGGAAAGCAATCAACTGGCCCCAATCCGAAATTCTTGAACCGCCAAGGCGCCGAGGGCGCCACGGTGGTCAGGTTCAGGACGGCACGATAGACAGGAACGCCAAGGCCTCGAGCGGTGGCCTCAAAGTTTGGCCCTGACCTTTACATCTGACGTCCTTGGCGGCCCCGCGGTGGCGTCTTGGCAGTAGATTGTTTTCGGATCAGGGCTAGGTGCAAGTTGCGCCCCATTTTCGTCTAGCATTGTCGGTAAGCAATTCAACTCGTCCTGGTTTTCTCGACGGTTTCGAACCCGATGGAATGCGTGACCGTGTCGAACCGGACATCCGGCGATTTCACCGCCATTTCCATGACGAGCGACAGATCGCGGTATTCCTCAGAGCGAAGGTGTCGCTGCAGGTGCTCTTCGTCTGCCCAACAATTTTCAAAAATAAGGATATGCTCTTCGAGGGCGTCGCGGTGGAGCTGGCAGCCGAGACAGCCGCGTTCGGCCTTGGTTCACTCGACGATCGGCCCCAGGATAATAGCGGCCGCCGGAAGCTCATTCCTCTGCATTCAACAGAGAAAGTTAGTGGGGGACTATCCCGTACCGCTGCAGGACGTCAGTCAGCCCGTGGAAGATCAATCCCATCCCCATAGCGGAAACGAAGAACCCCACGATGCGCGTTGCCGCATCAATTCCACGAGCGCCGATCCGCCGCAGGACCCGCTTGGCCGAGGCGAGCACCAAGTAGGTGATGAACGTCGTTGCCACGATGGCCGCGAAGATCGCCAGGAACGAGAGCAAAGAGCGCTCTTCTTTCACGAGCGCGGACATACCGATGATCGTGGCAATCGCACCCGGGCCGAACATGAGGGGCATCGCCAGAGGCACGAAGGCGAAGTCCCCGTCCGCCGACCCCGCCCCGGCGCTACCCACCAAGTCGTTTCCTGGCGACGGCATGAACAGGCTGAAGCCGATCCGGATGAGGACCAGGCCACCGACCATCCGCACCATGCTCAGGGGCACCGCGAACAGCCGGAGCGTGAGGTTGCCGAACACGAGAAAGAACACCATGAGGAGGCCAGCGTAAAGACAGGCGCGGCGAGCAGTGGTCTGGTGTGTCTCCTGGTCCTTGCCGTCCAAGAGCCGGAGAAAGACCGGTAACGCTTCCAACGGGTTGATGATGGCCAGCAGGGTGGTGAACGTGCCCAGGAACAGCGTCACCTCTGCCCGCATGCTCTTCCCTCCCTCACCTCCACATCAAAGACATGATAGCCCCAAGCCGGGAGATCGAGGTACAGGCCCGGGACGGCCAGATCATGACCGGGGCGATCGTACGCGGCCGAACTGAGCCGATCCTTGAGCCGGACGGTCTCTCCGAACAGGTCCTCGAAGGGGACGCGGACATAGCACTGGCCCTGGTTCGGCTGGTAATTCACGGCGACGAGCATGCGTCGATTGTTCGGCCCCTCCCACGAGAAGGCGATGAAGCCATCCCAGGTCCAGTTCCCGTCCCAGGCGGGGCGGCATTCCAGGAGGCGCCATTCGCCGTCGCGTGCGATGGGGTCGGCCACGCATCCGAGCAATGCCGCATAGAATTCCTGGAGCGCGGGGTCCGGTGGCTCCACCGGCCCGCGCGCCAGATGGACGGGGATGCGTTTCCGTTTGCCTTCCAGTTGTCCGTGATGAATGAATCGGAGTCCGGGGCACAAGAACGTCAACATGGCCGCGGCCCGATGGACATTAGCGCCAAACGTCGCCGAGGCACGCGGCTCGTCATGGTTCTCGAGGAATCGGGCCGATTTGCGCTGAAACTCCGGGGTGGCCAGGAAATGCTCGCGCACCGGTCGAGCCCGTTGATCGCGCAAGCGGTCGTAGAGGCGCTTGTCATAGGTGTAGTCGAACCCCTGTTGCTGGAGCACCCACTCCAAATCCCAGTACACTTCGGCCATGAACAGGAACGCGGGGTGGTGCTCCCGGACCGCGGCAATGGCGCGTGGCCAGAACTCCGGCGGCCGCCGTCCCCAGGTCCACTCGAACACCTCGGGGAGGACCAGCATCGCCATGTCGCAGCGCACCCCGTCGCACTGTTCGGCAATGCGGAGCAGCTCCGACACTAAAGCGTCCTGGAGCTTCGGTTCGGCATAATTGAGTTGGAGCGTGTCCGGCCAGCCGGGAAAATAGGGATCGCGCCCGTAGGCCAGAATCCGAGGGCCGTCGGGCAGGGACAGTTCACAGTAGTTTTGGGGCTCGCGCTTGAGCTGCTCTGCCGTCCCAGCCATGTAGAAATCGGGATAGGCGGCGACCCACGGATGATCCGGCGCGGTGTGGTTCGGGACAAAGTCCAAGAGCAGGCGCATCCCCCGTACATGGATCCGATCGCGTAGCCGGGCGAGCGCGGCGTCGCCGCCAAAATCGGTGTGCACCGTGTACGTTTGGACGGCGAAGCATGACCCGCAGATGTCCGCCTCACGTAGGTCCGGCAGGAGCGCCTGAAACTCTCGCCGCCATTCAGGGTTCGCCCGGGAGATTGCCGGGCCAACCCGGCCCGTCTGCCAGACCCCGAGCAGCCAGATCCAATCGAATCCCAGCCGTGCCCACTGGTCGAGGTCCACATCGGAAATGTCGTCGAGCATGGCCGGCCGGCCGAGGGCCGGTGACAGCTCGCTGAGCCGGACGCGGGTATTGACCTGAAAAAGTGCGGGGAAGCGCGGAACTGGCATCACCGGGCACCTCTCCTTGCAACACGGTTACTGCATGAATGGCAAGCGGCTCCCACGGCTTGCTACATGGCTGTGCAGGCGGCGCCCTTCCTTGCCATCACGGCCAGCAGGTTCTTCCAGGACATCACGAGCCCATGGAGCCCGTTCGCCTGAAGCCTAGCGGCTTCCACAGGGATGTCCATGCCGGACCGCATGGCCGATCCCAACACGGCCTCGCAGCCTCCACCATCCGCTGGCGTGATGTCGTGTATGCCAAGGTCGGCAATGGCTTTGAGCCGGTGCGCGGGGACGGCGTGCACGGTAGCTGGTGCGGTGAATAGGGTGGCGGGGGCCTCGTCCGCTCCACACATCCAAAGGAGCCGCTGCGGCCGGACCCCTGCCTCCTGGACCCGCTGCCAACGCGGTGAGCTCAGAAGCAAGCGATGCATTCTATATGTGCGTTCGGCTATCGCTAAGGATAGTTGATTCGTGGATGCCGCGCCGGAACGCCTGGTACGCACGCCACCCCACTGATGCAGGACGATTGAAGCCGCCCCCGCCACGTTCGGCGGCAGGCTGCCAGCGATGCGCCGTTCGATACCGCGCAAAAACGCATCGGCCGCCGCGATGTACTGCTCGGCCGAGAACAGGAGCCCCACGTTGACCGGTATGCCGGCAAGAATCGCTTCCTCTGTTGCCGAGAGTCCCTCCTGGATTCCGGGAATGCCGAACAAAACATTGGGCCGCCTCGCCCGCCCATGAAGATCCTGGACCGTGGCGAGCATACGGCCAGCGTTGCCAGCGAGCAGGGGTGTGCACTCGAGCGAGACCCACCCATGGACTCCATGCGTTCGATCGAACATCGGCCGAAAGCGGTCGGCGGCCCGGACGACGTCATCGAGGAGCAGGTCGAGCACGGCCTCCTCCCTTGAGAGGCGTCGGTCGAACGCGTCCCGGATGACCGCGTCATACGTCGTACTGGTTCTGATCGTCGCGTGCAAACACCCCGGATTGACGATGGCTCCCGTCACCACCCCTTGCATGATGTACTGGTCCAGCGCGCCGCTCACCACCATGTCGCGTGTCAGCCCGTCGAGCCAGAGGCTCTGTTCGACATGCGCAACCCTCACCGGGGCACTCACTGTCGGCCATCCGGGAATGGGATCAGGTGGCCCATGGTTTACCTTCTTCTCCGGAACAGCCCATCGTGGTCGCTGTCGAAATGGTACAGCTTGGCAACCTCGATTCTTTTCGCGAACGCGCTGCAAACAAGGCAGGCCACCAGCATGCCGATGAAGGG
>DATJQT010000302.1:0-3300 GCA_035505475.1 Vulcanimicrobiaceae bacterium | reverse complement strand
CGAGAGCGTGGGCCGCGCGCTGAGCCGGCTCTTGCGGGCCGCCCACCTGCAGCCGGTGGTGTACCCGTCCGCCGAAGCCTTCCTGACGGACACGCGCCGCCCGGCCTTCGAGTGCCTGGTGCTGGACGTGCAGCTCCCGGGAATGTCCGGGCTGGAGCTGAGCCAGCGGCTCGCCGCCGTCCAGGATCCCACCCCGATCGTCTTCCTCACGGCGCACGATTCCCCCGCGCTGCAGCCGCCTTGGCCGACGCCCCAGTGTGTCGCCGCCTTCCGCAAGACGGACCCCGGGGACGCCCTCCTGACCACCCTCCGGCGCCTCTGCGGCCTGGAGGCCGCGGCCAGCGACGCCGGCGGGCCACGAGGGGAGCAGCGCGGCCGCACCGGCCGGCCGGCCCCCGTCGGCGAGTCCCGGCCCCGGTGGACGCGGTGACGCCGCGAGCGCCCGCTGCGGGCCGCACCGGCCGCGCGGGTTTGACGGCGGCCATCGGCATCTTACTGCCGCTCCTGGCCAGGAAGGGGAAGATAGGGCCCGTCACATCGAATGCCGAAGCGCTCGACGAATGGATCATCGGCGGCGGTCGGTCAAACACGGGCGGATGGCCCACGATCCCCGGTCGATGCGGACGAATGGAAAGGACACCGCCGCCATGAAAACTCCACCCACACCTCGGCTCCTCGCCACCGTCTCGCGGCCGTCGTTGGCTGAGCTTTACGCAGCCGGCAAGCACCTGCGGGAGAAGTGCCCGCGCCGCTCGCATGCGGTCTGGCAGGCACCGGCCAACCGTCCGAACCCGCTGCGCTTGCTGGAGCAGTCCAACGCGGGGCGGATCCCCGAGCTGATCCCCCTGCGCTACGGACGTATGGTGCAGACGCCGTTCACTTTCTACCGGGGCGCGGCGCTCAACATGGCGGCAGACCTGGCAGGCACGCCGGCAACCGGTCTACGCGTGCAGGCGTGCGGCGACTGCCATCTGCTCAACTTCGGCGTGTATGCCACACCCGAGCGCCGGCTCGTCTTCGACATCAGCGATCTGGATGAGACCCTCCCCGCGCCCTGGGAGTGGGATGTCAAGCGCCTCGCGGCCAGTGTCGTCCTGGCGTGCCGCAACAATGGCTTTCGCCCAGGCGATGCGCGCGAGGCGGTGCTGGCGTGTGTGCGCGCGTACCGGGAACGGATGGCGGAATACAGCGGCATGCGGGCGCTGGAGGTCTGGTACGCCAGCATCGACGCCGAGAAGCTGCTCCTGGCGGTCAAAGACAAGGCGGCCCGCCAGCGAGCCCAGCAACGGCTGGCCTCCGCCCGCGCGCGGAGTGTGCCGGAGCACGATTTTCCCAAGCTCGCAGCGGGCAGCGGCAAAACGCCCGCCATCAAGGACAACCCGCCCCTGATCTACCATCCCAGGGACGAGCGGGAGCAGGTGTCGCTCGCGGACGCCCGCGAAGCCTTTGCCGACTACCGGGAATCGCTGGAGGCCGCCCGGCGGGTCCTCTTCGACCGGTACGAACTCCAAGACGTCGCGATCAAGGTGGTCGGCGTCGGCAGCGTCGGGACCGCTTGCTACGTGGCACTCCTGATGGCCAGCCCGCAGGATCCCTTGTTCCTCCAGGTCAAGGAGGCGCTGCCCTCGGTGCTGGAGGCCTATGCCGGCAAGAGCGGTTATCTGAATCAGGGGCAGCGGATCGTGAATGGCTACCACCTCATGCAATCGGCGAGCGACATCTTCCTCGGCTGGGCCAAGGGGCAGCGCGGCCGGCATTTCTACCTGCGCCAGCTCAGGGACATGAAGGTCGGGGCCCAAATCGACGTGTTCAGTCCGGGCTGGATGGTCGAGTACGCCGAGTTCTGTGGGTGGGCGCTGGCGCGGGCCCATTCGCGCTCGGGCGCGCCGGCGCAGATCAGCGGCTACCTCGGCCAGAGCGACGTCTTCGACACCGCCATCGCGACATTCGCCAGCGCCTACGCTGACCAAACCGAGCGCGACCATGCAATCTTGAAGAAGGCGGTGCGCGCGGGGCAGGTGGACGTCATCCGGGAAGCGGATCGGGCCGAGAAATGACGCAAGGGCCGGCCGCCGTGCTGCCAACACGGCGGCGAGGCACCAAGCCGTGGACGTGCCCGGGGCAGTTCCTGAGGGGTCGGGACCCAGTCGTCCAGTGCCTCGCCACTTTCAAGGAATTCCTACCGAGCCAGAGAGCCGGAAGCTTCAGCATGGGTTCTGGACAAACCGGCGGGGAAGGCGCGAGGGGCACGTAACGTTGGGTCGCATGTAACTCGAATGCAACCTACCGGGGCGCACCCGTCCGATCCGGGTGCGGCGCCTGAAAAGAAGAGCGTTATACATCAAACTCAGGCAATATGAACCGGCTAAAGGAGGGAGCATCATGAAACTCAGGACGCTCGCTTTATCAACCGTTCTTTTCGTAATCACTTTCGCACTGCCGGCGCTCGCCGCCGACCCGTTGCCCTCATGGAACGACGGCAAGGCCAAGCAATCCATCATTACCTTTGTTGAGAACGTGACGAAACCCGGCTCGCCCGATTTCGTCCCCGTCCCGGAACGCATCGCCGTGTTCGACAATGACGGCACGCTGTGGGCCGAGCAGCCGATGTATTTCCAGCTCTTCTTCGTCCTGGACCGGATCAAGGCCCTCGCGCCGCAGCACCCTGAGTGGAAGGACAAAGAACCGTTCTCCTCGCTGCTCAAGGGCGATGTGAAAGGCGCGCTCGCGGGCGGCGAACCGGCCATCGTTCAGCTCGTGATGGCGACGCATGCGGGCATGACCACCGATGAGTTCAATCAGATCGTGAAGGACTGGATCTCCACCGCGAAACATCCCAAGACTGGCAGGCTCTACACCGAGATGGTCTATCAGCCCATGCTCGAAGTGCTCGCCTACCTGCGCGCGAACGGCTTCAAGACCTTCATCGTCTCTGGCGGCGGCATCGATTTCATGCGCCCCTGGACCGAAAAGGTATACGGCATCCCTCCGGAGCAGGTGGTTGGATCGAGCATCAAGACCAAGTTCGAAGTGCGTGATGGCAAGCCCGTGCTTGTGCGGTTGGCGGAATTGAACTTCCTCGACGATAAGGGCGGCAAACCCGTCGGCATCAACGAGCACATCGGCCGCCGTCCCATCGCCGCGTTCGGCAACTCGGACGGCGACCTGCCAATGCTCCAGTGGACGGCCGCCGGACCGGGCGCACGCTTCTGCCTCTATGTTCACCACACCGACGCCGCGCGCGAATGGGCTTACGACCGCCAGTCGCACGTTGGCACCCTCGACAAAGGGCTTGATGAA
>DATJQT010000301.1:0-47163 GCA_035505475.1 Vulcanimicrobiaceae bacterium | reverse complement strand
GCCGTTCTTCAGTGTCCTCACCGGCGACGCATCGCTTCGCGAACGGCCCATGCGCCGGGTGACCGAGCCGCTCCGGAAAATGGGCGCCCAGATTCTCGGCCGAGCGGACGGCACCTTGTGCCCGCTGGCAATCCGGGGCGGCGCGCTCCTCGGGATTGATTGGAAGACACCGGTGGCGAGCGCACAGGTGAAGTCGGCGATCCTGTTGGCAGGACTCCAGGCGGTGGGTGCGACGCGCGTGACCGAGCCGGTCCTTTCCCGCGATCACACGGAACGGATGCTGGCCATGTTCGGCACGCCGCCGGCGCGCGAGGGGACCACCGTCACCGTGCGAGGCGGGACCGCGCTCAGCGGCGCAGACATCCAGATTCCCGGCGATCTATCCTCGGCGGCCTTCTTCGTGGTGGGGGTGGCCGCACAGCCCGGCGCCCGGCTGGCCGTCACCGGCGTCGGCCTGAACCCAACCCGGACGGGCCTGCTCGCGGTGCTCGAACGGATGGGTGCGCGGATCACGGCGGATGGGGCGGTTGCTGCTGACGGCGAACCGATTGGAGATCTCCGGGTGCAGGGCACTCAACTTTCAGGAGTCACGATCGAGCCAGCGCTGGTCCCCGCGCTGATTGACGAGATCCCAATCCTCGCGGTCGCTGCGGCGCTGGCAAGGGGCCCCTCGGAATTTGCCGGCGTCGGCGAGCTGCGGGTCAAAGAGGTGGACCGCTTGGCTGCGGTGCGGGACGAACTCGGCAAACTGGGCGCCCACATCGCCGTGACGGGCGATCGACTCTGCATCGCAGGGGGCGCGCCGCTCCAGGGAGCCGTAGTGGCCAGCCGCGGCGACCACCGGATGGCCATGAGCCTGGCGATCGCCGGGTTGTTTGCGTCCGACGAGACCACCGTCCAAGACGTTGCGTGTGTCGAGACCTCATTTCCTGGCTTCGCTGCACTGCTTGCCGCCGCGGCACCATCCGCCCAGCTCCGGGAGGTCGTGCATGACTGAGGCATCCTCGGCACGGCGGCTCGTCATCGCGATCGACGGGCCGGTGGGATCCGGCAAGAGTACGATGGCGCGCCGATTGGCGGCAACCTTGGGGCTGGTCTATATTGACAGCGGGGCGATGTACCGGGCCATGGGCTGGCAGGCGATTCGGGCCGGCCTGCCGCTCGACGACCAGCCGGGCTTGACGGCGCTCGCGGCCCGCACCGCGATGCGGGTGGTGAGTGGGCCGGCCGGCCCCCGCATCCTGGTGGACGGCGAAGACGTCACCGATGGCCTCAGGACGCCCGCCATCGACCAGGCCGCCTCTGTTGTGTCCACCTGCCCCGCCGTGCGGGAACGGCTGGTCGCCCTCCAGCGCGCCTGTGCCAAAGAGTCGGGTGTCGTGATGGACGGGCGGGATATCGGCACCGTGGTCTTTCCCGATGCCCACCTCAAGTTCTTCCTGGATGCCGACCTGGCCGTCCGGGCGGCGCGCCGCGGCAAGGACCTCGAACGGGCCGGGACGCCGATGGCCACGGATCAATTGCACGACGAGATCGCGCGCCGCGACGCCCGCGACATATCGCGCGAGCACTCCCCGCTCCGGGCAGCGCCGGACGCGATCCGGATCGACTCGAGCGGCCTCGACCCCGAGCAGGTCCTCGCCCGTATGCTCACCGAGGTCGAGCGCTTCCTCCAAACGCATAAGCCCTGATTTCTCGGGCAGATACGGTTTTTCCGCTTGTCTGGTCCCGCACGGGCGTGTATCATGCACCGTCTCGGATGACGTGGTCTGTCCAGCGCATGCGTGCGGGAAAACGCCGTTCGGGCGTGCTCATCCCTTTGGGAGAGGACGCCCGCTGCGTCTTCGGCTCTGCATGGGCCATCGCGGCCGGCCGGCGGATCGTTCCTTTCCTCTTTTTCGGGGCGGCAGCGCCGCCTCGCAGCGACCGGCTCTTTCCCATCGCGGGGCGGGACGGCGTAGCAAACGGCGCAGGAGGCGTAGGAGTACATGACACCAACGGAAATGCATTCGACCGACCTTGAGTCCGGTGATCCGGAAGAGATGGAGGGCAGCGGCCCGTCCCCGGAGATGCGCGAGATTTACGAGCAGAGCCTCCGCGACATCGTGGAAGGCGACATCGTCAAGGGCACCATCCTCGAGGTCCGGGACGACGTCGTGCTCGTGGACATCGGATACAAGTCGGAAGGCCTCATCCCCCTGCGCGAATTCCGCAGCCCGGCCGGCGAGATCACGGCCAAGCGGGGCGACGTGGTAGACGTCTTTCTCGAGCAGCGCGAGGACAGCGACGGGCTGATCGTCCTGTCGCGCGAGAAGGCCGAGAAGATCAAGATCTGGGAAGAGCTGTCCCAGCTGTACGAAAAGGGCGGCGCGGTCAGCGGGACCATCCTCGGCCGGACCAAGGGCGGCCTGATCGTGGATATCGGCGTGCGCGCCTTCCTGCCCGGCTCGCAGGTGGACCTCCGGCCGGTGCGGGATTTGGACAAGCTCATCGGGAAAGCCTTCCCGATGAAGATCATCAAGCTCAACCAGAAGCGCGGCAACATCGTGCTCTCGCGGCGCGAGCTGCTCGAAGAAGAGCGCAAGCACCTCAAGGAAGAGACGCTTGCCACCCTGGCCGAAGGCAAGCGGATCAAGGGCAAGATCAAGAACATCACCGAGTACGGCGCCTTCGTGGACCTGGGCGGGCTGGACGGCTTGCTCCACATCACCGACATGTCCTGGGGCCGGATCGGGCACCCCTCCGAGCTGTTCCAGGTCGGCGACGAGATCGACGTCGTCGTCCTCAAGTTCGACCGGACCAACGAGCGGGTCTCGCTGGGCTACAAGCAGCGGCTGCCGGATCCCTGGGAAGCGGTCGAGCAGCGCTACCCGGTCGGCGCCAAGTTCAAGGGCAAGGTCGTCAGCATGACCGACTACGGCGCCTTCATCGAGCTGGAAGAGGGCGTCGAGGGCCTGGTCCACATCTCGGAGATGTCCTGGACGCAGCGCGTGAAGCATCCCTCCAAGGTCGTCGCGATCGGGGATCAGGTCGAGGTCGTGGTCCTCGACGTGGACCGCTCCAACAAGCGGATCTCGCTCGGGATGCGCCAGGCCGAGCCGAACCCCTGGAACTCCATCGAGGAGCGCTATCCGGTTGGGACCCGCGTGGAAGGCCGGGTACGGAACCTGGCTGATTTCGGCGCCTTCATCGAGCTGGAAGAGGGCATCGACGGCCTGATCCACATCTCGGACATGTCCTGGACCAAGCGCGTCCGGCACCCGTCCGAGGTGCTCAAGAAGGGCGAGAAGGTCGAGGCGATCGTGCTGCACGTGGACAAGGCCAACCACCGGATCTCGCTCGGCCTCAAGCAGATCCAGCAGGATCCCTGGCAGGGCAGCGTGCTCGAGCGCTACCGGGTCGGCATGGACGTGACCGGCAAGATCATCCGCATCACGGATTTCGGCGCCTTCGTGGAGCTGGAGGACGGCGTCGAGGGGCTGCTGCACGTGTCAGAATTGTCCAGCGAGCGGGTGAACAAACCCGAAGACATCGTCCAGGTGGGGCAGGATCTGACGCTGAAGGTGATCAAGCTGGATGCCGACGAGCGGAAGATCGGCCTCAGCCTGCGGGCCTTCCAGGACGGCCAGCGTGAATCCGTGGCCGACGAGGAACATGGTCGGAAGCGGCGGCGGCGGGACGACGACGGCGAAGACGAGGAGTAGTGCGAGGCGAGGCGGGATCGGGTTCCCCGAAGTGCGCAACCGATAGCCATGGAGGGAACGCGCGATGACCAAGGCGGATCTGGTGGAGAAGGTGGCCCAGCAGGTCAACTTGACCAAGAAGGACACCGAAGTCGTCGTCGATATCATCTTCGACAGCATCTCCCAGGCCCTGGCCGCCGAGAGCGACTCCAAGGTCGAGTTGCGTGGCTTCGGCAGCTTCCGGGTCCGGCGCCGACGCGCGCGGCAAGGCCGTAACCCTCAGACCGGGCACCCGGTCCAGGTGCCGGCCAAGCGCGTCCCCTATTTTAAGCCGGGGAAAGAGCTCAAGGTTCTCGTGGATTCCTAGCCACCAGCCCCGCGGAGAGAATAGCCGGGCCGCCCGCCCTGCTTTTTCCTTGCCGCCGACCGTCGGAGACGCCGATGCGCAGGTGGTTCGCAGGGCGCGTATCCCCCGAGCCCAGATTCATCACGGGCCACGTCCGTGAGATCGAAGAGTTGTTCGGCAGCCCACTCCCGCTGCTGCCGGCCGGCCCCTTCGATAGCGAGGATCGCGAGCCGGTTCTGGCCGAACTGTCCGCCCGCCTGCGGCGCACCAGCCGCGACCTGATCGCCTTCATCTCCCAAAGCCTGTCTCAGCCACCGGACACAGGGGAGCGCGCCATTTCGCAGCACGGCCGTACCGTGACCCCGCTCGACGATTTCGAGCGGGAACTGGAAGCCGTGCTGAGCACGATCATCGAGCAGGAGCGCCGCCAGGGCCTGATCAATCTGTTTTGGCTGGCGCACGCCCAGCATTTGGCCGCGCTGATCGGCGACGTCTTTAGCCGAGCCGATCTGAAGTCCGACATCAAATACCAGATGCATCCCTTCCTGCAGGGCGTGCACCGCAACACGCTCGAGCGCGTGTGGGTGCGCTACCGCCACCGGTCGGGCAATCTCCTGCATCGCAACCTCGGGGCGGAATTCAATGCCGGCCTGATCGACAGCATCATCGATGACCAGCTGCCCCTCACCGAACGCCGCCTGGCCGACCTCGATTTCATGGCGCTCTTGGTCGGTACCAACAAGCGCTTCCGGCTGCTCTACCGGGATTACCGAGAGATGCAAATCGCCTTTCGGGAGCGGCTCGGCCAGCTCCTATTCCGGCGGGATCCGCGGCTGCTCGACGTCCTCCGCCGGCACGCCCCAGGCATTCGCGTCGAGGCCGAAGACGAGCGGACGTGCACCCGCCCGCTCTTCAACCGGCACGTGATCATGTATTTGGTGGCGACCCTGGCCGGCGGGATGCGCACCGGCATGCCCGGGCCGATCGAGCGCCTGGAATTGATCAGCCAGCGCACCTGGAGCGACCTGGTGTTCGACTACCTGGATCTGATCCAGGCGGTACGGCGCAGCGAGGCCTTGGACCTGCTCCGGCAGGCGGTGAAGGACGTGTCGATCCAGCGTAGCGAGGCGGAGGTCCGCACGCTCTTCGAGGCCGGGCGGCTGTACCGCTTCGTCCCCGAGGCCGACATTTGCACGCGGACGCGCAAGATCACGCTGCTCTTTGCCGACGTGCGCGGGTTCACGGCGCTGTCCGAAGGCGCCGTGTCCGAGCGCGAGCTGGCTCAGCGCCTCTACGACGTCTTCGACCCGCTGGCGACACTCGTCCAGGAGTACCACGGGGAGATCGACAAGTTCACCGGGGACGGCGTGATGGTGACCTTCGGCGCCATGCGCGAGGGGCCGCAGGACGAGCTGAACGCGGTGCGCGCCGCGGTGGCGATCCAGGCGATGATGGCCGAGCTGCGCGCCGCCGGGCGGACGACCTTCTCGATCGGCATCAGCATCCATACCGGGCGGGCGCAGATCGTGGATTTCCTGGCGGACGACCGCCGCTCCGACCGCACGCTGATCGGCCGCAACGTCAACATCGCGGGGCGGCTCTCCGGGTCGGGGGAGCGCCTCGGCGACGATGCGCCCACCGGTCCGATGGCGGCGGAGGAGTCGGTCCGCCTGAACGACGGCGAGGTGTGCGTGGACGAGCAGGGGACCCTCTATAATCGCGGCATTGCGGTGAGCCAGGACACGGTCGAAGACCTGGTCGCGCGCGGGACCGCCTTGCCATGGCTGGGGGGCGGCGCGCGCGGCGGATACCGCATCTTCGACGAGCGGCTGGGGCGAATTGTGTTGCTAGAGTACGTGGGCGATGCTAAATTCAAAGGTGTGGCTCGGTCGATCGCGATCTATCGCCTGGGTCTCGAAGAGCCGGGTGGGCCGGGGATGGCGCCGGCACAAGGGCTTGCATGACCGGGACGCTCTGGGCCCCCTGGCGGATGGCGTACATCGGCGGGCCGCGTGCTGAGGGGTGTCTCCTCTGCGATCTCCCGCGTGAATCCGATGATCGACAGCATCTCATTCTCTTCCGAGGCCCGCGCTCATACGTCGTGATGAACTTGTACCCGTACAATAACGGACATCTGATGATCGTTCCGTACCGTCACGGGGCCGACGTGGCGGCGTTGTCTGACGCCGATGCGCTCGAGGTGATGCAGGGCGTGCGGCGCGCCACCCAGGTGCTCCGGGACGCCTTCGGGGCGGAAGGGTTCAACATCGGACTAAATCTCGGCCAGGCCGCCGGGGCCGGCGTGCGCGAGCACGTGCATGTCCACGTGGTGCCCCGGTGGGCCGGCGACACCAACTTCATGCCGGTGCTGGCGGATACGAAGGTCATGCCAGATTATTTGGAAGCGACGTATGACAAGCTGGTCCCCTTCTTCCGCACGGAGCAGGGCTAGGAGGGCGCCATGCTGATTCAAATGACGGTGCGTGGCATCGCGCTGGACCCGATCACCAACATGCCGATCATCATCCTCAAGGACGTGGACGAGCGGAAGGCGCTGCCGATCTGGGTGGGCATCTTCGAAGCGAACGCGATCGCCTTGGAGCTGGAGAAGGTCACCACCCCGCGCCCGATGACCCACGACTTGCTCAAGAGCATGCTGGACGGCCTGGGGGCCAGCGTGCGCCAGATCGTCGTCAACGATCTCAAGGACAATACCTTCTTCGCCGTCATCGAGCTGAACCAGAATGGAACGGTGATCAACATCGACTCGCGCCCGAGCGACGCGATTGCCCTGGCGCTGCGGGTGAATGCCCCGATCTTCGTCACCGAGAAAGTCGTCTCACAGGCGAAGAGCGTCGAGATTTCCGAAGAGAAGGAAGAGACGGACAAGTGGAAGGAATGGCTGGAGCACTTGAAGCCTGAGGATTTCGGCAAATATAAGATGTGACGCTGGACGTCGCGCAAACAACCGACCCGGCGGCCGCGTGCGGCGTCGGGTCGTGGTGTTTACGGAGGGGAAACAGGACGATCAGCGGCTCAGGACGTCGGGATTGACGAGATTGGGTGGGCGCTGCCCGCTCAGGCCGGCGATGCAGTTCTGGGCGGCCATGGTGGACATCTTGCTCCGCGTCTCGATCGAGGCGCTGGCGGTGTGCGGTGCGACGACCACGTTCTTCATAGACAGCAGGGCGCGCTCACACTTCGGCTCTTTTTCATAGACGTCCAGGCCGGCGCCGGCAATCTTCCCGGACTTGAGAGCCCGGACGAGGGCCTTCTCGTCCACGATTGGCCCGCGGGCGGCGTTCACGAGAATCGCCGTCTTCTTCATTAACCCGAACTCCGCATCGGACAGGTAGTGGTGCGTGTCCGAGAGCAGCGGCACGTGCAGGCTGACGAAGTCCGATTCGCGCAGTAGCGTGCGCTTATCCACGTACATGACCTGGTATTCGCGCTCGGTTGCCTCGTCGGCGCGCTGGATGTCCGTGTAGATCACCCGCATGTCGAAGCCGCGAGCCCGGCGCGCCACGCCGCGGCCGATCCGGCCGAGGCCCACGATGCCCAGCGTCTTGTGGTGGACGTCGTGCCCCAAAAACTGCATCAACCCCCAACCTTTCCACTTGCCGCTGCGGAAATACTGATCCGATTCCACCACGCGGCGCGCCGCGGCCAAGAGCAGCGTCCAGGCGAAATCCGCGGTCGTGTCGTCGAGGACGCCCGGCGTGTTGGTCGCCATCACCCCGCGGCGCGTGCAGGCCTTCACGTCGATGTTGTTATAGCCCACGGCAATGTTGCAGACGATCTTCAAGTCGGGGCATTGCGCCAACAGGCGCTCGTCGATGATGTCCGTCAGTAAGATCACCGCGCCCGACTTCTCCTGGAGCTTCTTGACCAGCTGGGGCGGGGTCCATGGGACGTCGCGTTGATTGGATTCGACTTCGAAGTACCTGCCGAGCAGCGCCAAGGTCTCGTCGAAGACCTTACGCGTCACCAGGACCTTCGGCTTCACAGCGGCCTCCTTTGCATGAATGGATAGTCGGGTGAGCAGGCACGCATTCGCGCGACACTCTAGTGATGGGGGGTGCTCCTGTCAAGGCATTTCAGCATTTTGCGCCCCATTTTCAGCCCCTTAGCCATATTGTGGGCAGGAATGGCGACTTGACATGACAAATGTGCGGATGGTAGAAGTGCCGGCATGCGTGCGCTGAATGTCATTGAGGTCGATGCCGGTGCGGGGGAGGGCGGCGGCCAGGTGTTCCGCACCGCCTTGGCGCTGGCGGCCGTGACCGGCACTTCCGTCCGCCTGCGCGGCATCCGGGCGCGCCGGCAGCCGCCCGGGCTCAAGCCCCAGCATGTGACCGCGGCCGAGGCCCTGGCCCAGATCGTCGACGGCACGCTGCAGGGTGCCGTCCTGGGCTCGCAGGACGTGCTGTTCACGCCCGGTGCGATCCGACCGGGAAGGTATCGCTTCGACATTGGGACGGCCGGGGCGACGACGCTGGTCCTGCACTGCCTGTTGTGGCCGCTCGCCTGCGCGGAGGGTCCCTCCGAACTCACCCTGACGGGGGGCACGCACGTCCCCTGGAGTCCCCCGGTACACTATCTCGACGCCGTGCTGTTTCCTGCCCTCAGACGGATGGGGATCGAGGCGCACGTTGCGCTGCGCCGCTGGGGCTTCTTCCCTCGGGGCGGTGGCGAGATCGTGGTCACGATCGAACCCCGCCGCCCCTGGCGTGCGATCCACCTGGTCCGCGGGACCCGGCCCGAGTCCATCCGCGGGATCTCGACGGTGGCCGGGCTGCCCCGATCCATTGCCGAGCGCCAGCGGGACCGTGCGCTGGCGGCCCTTGCCGCGGCCGGTTGGAGCGGGGACATCGCCCTGGAAGAGGGCGTCGCGGCGAGCCCCGGCAGCTGCCTCTTCCTGGCGTGCCACGCGGAGGACGCGTGGGGCGGTGCGACAGCGTTGGGAGAGCGAGGCCGGCCGGCCGAAGCGGTTGCCGATGCCGCCGTCACGGAGCTGCTGGCCTTCCTCGTTGCGGAGGCAGGCTGCGACCCGTACCTTGCCGACCAGCTGATCCTCCCCATGGCCCTGGCCACCGGCACCTCGCGGCTAACCACCTCGCGGATCACGGGGCACCTGATGAGCGCCATCGAGCTCATCCGACACTTCCTTGGGTGTCCCGTTAAGATTGGCGGAACAGTTGGGGAGCCGGGGTCGGTTACCCTGGAAGGCATCGGAGGCACAGTGATCGGCGAGGCGCGTATGGCTGGCGACCGGCAACCGGAAGCGCACGGTGTGCAGCGCGGGGGAGGAGCAACAACCACGGAGGCTGGTGCGCGGATCCGGAAACCGCGCGCGACCGATGGACCCGCCATCCAGCGTTTGCTCGGCCAGTTTGCCCGCAAAGGGGAGCTGTTGCCCCGCACCCTGAACGAGGTCTATCGCAACCTCCGCGATTTCGTGGTCGCCGAGTCGGGCGGCGAGGTGATCGGCGTGTGCGGCCTTTCGGTGTACTGGGAAGACTTGTCGGAGATCCGGTCGCTCGCGGTAGACGAGGCGCACGGCGGAAAAGGGCTCGGGACGGCGCTGGTGCAGGCCTGCCTGGACGAGGCCGCGGCGCTCGGGATCAAGCGGGTGTTTGCCTTGACCTACCGGCCCGGTTTCTTCGCCCGCCTGGGTTTCCGGGAGCTGGACAAACGCGAATTGCCAGAAAAGATTTGGAAGGACTGCATCCAGTGCGCGAAATTTCATTGCTGTGACGAAACCGCGTTGATCCGCGACGTCCACCTACGCTGACGTCCCGCCCCACGGACCTCCAAGCACAAATCTGCTTCCCCAGAAGAGGTTTCTCGTCTATATTCATTCAACCGCTGGCGAGGGCTTAGCCACGGATGCTCAACCATCTTCTCAGAAATCGACGGAGCGTGTGTGTGCCACGCCAGCCACAACCGAGAGCCGGCGAGCGCTCGACAAAGCGCTCGATTCCTCGTCGGCTGGCCCCACCGATCTTCATCGTCTCGGATGCAACCGGCCAAACGGCCGAGATGGTGGTGCGGGCCGCGCTCACCCAATTCCGAGGCGCCGAGGTTCGGCTCCATATCGAATCCCAGGTGCGGGAGCTCGAGGATGTTCGGCGTGCCGTCAAGGAAGCCGCAAAGATCGGGGGCCTCATCGTCCACACGTTGGTCTCGCCGGATATGCGGGCGCAACTGTTGACGGAAGGTCGGGCCCGGCAAGTGCCGACCATCGATCTGCTCGGCCCCCTGCTCCTGCGGCTGGAGGATCTCTTGGCCTTGCAGCCGCTGGCCACTCCCGGGCTGTTCCGCGACGAGGACGCCGAATATCGGCGGCGGTTCGACGTGATGGATTTTACGGTCCGCCACGACGACGGGCAGGATCCGCGAGGTGTCCTACAGGCGGATCTGGTGCTGGTCGGGGTGTCACGGACCTCGAAGACGCCGCTCAGCATGTTTCTGGCCCTGCGCGGCCTGCGGGTCGCCAATGTGCCCATCGTGCAAGGTCTCCCGCTGCCCGAAGAGCTGAATCGAGTGCCGTCCAGCAAGGTCATCGGCTTGACGATCAAGGCGGAGCGGTTGCTCGAGCTCCGGCGCTCGCGTGTCCTCGCGATGGAGACCCCGCCGAAATTCCCGTATGCGGACGCCCGCCAGATCTGGGCCGAACTGGAGTACGCGCAGACGCTCTGCGCCCGCGCGGGCTGGCCGCTGGTGGACGTGACCGACAAGTCCATCGAAGAAGTCGCGGCCGAGGTGTTGGTCCTGACCGGACGCGAACAACCCACGCGGCGCGCCCGCCGCGCCCCCGGCGTGCCGGCCAGCTGGCGGCGCTCCTCCGAATAGCGGCCGATTGACGCCCCTGAGTTCGTACGGTACGCTCCCTCGCGCGATCCTTTCAACACTCACGGGAGGCACACGCAAAATGCAGCGATGGATAGGCCTCGGCCTCGTGGTCGGAGTGCTCTGGCTGGCGCCCGCCGGCGCCGCCGCGCAAGACGACACGGCGGATCCCAAGCGGGTGGTGGCCAGCGTGAACGGGGTCGATTTGACCTACGACGATTTCAAGCAACGGGTCGATATTTTGGAGCAGGAGCGCGGCCCGGTCGCGCCCGAGCGGTATCCGGAGATCCTGCGGGCCCTGGTGCGGGAGGAGATCCTGATGCAGGCGGCGACGGCGGCGAAGCTCGACCAGAATGCCGAGGTCCAGAAGCGGATCGTCGTCGCGCAGCGGCAGGTCCTGATCGAAACCTATCTGCGGCAGCGCGTGAACGCCAGCACGCAGGTCACCGACGCCGAGGTCCGCAAGGCCTACGAGGACAACAAGGCCCAGTTCACGCAGGAATCGGTCAAGGCCAGCCATATCATGACCAAAACCCGCGCCGAAGCCGATCAGGTCGAAGCCGACCTCAAAGCCGGGCAGTCGTTCGAGGAGTTGGCCAAGACCCGATCGCAAGATGCGGGCAGTGCGAGCAAGGGCGGCGACCTCGGCGAGTTGACCCGCGGCCAGGCGAGTCCGGAATTCGAACAGGTCCTGTTCCAGCTCAAAGAGGGCGAGGTCAGCGAGGTCGTCCAAACCGAGTTCGGGTTCCACGTCATCAAGGCCGGGCCGCATACGACGACGGTTCAGCCGTACGACGAAGTTAAGGACAAGCTGAAGGAGATGGTGGTCAAGCAGAAGCAGCGCGAGGCCTTGCTAGCGGTCATGGCGGAATTGGATGCCAAAGCCAAAACCGAGGTCCACGACGACCGGCTCAAGTGATGCCGGAATGACGAATGGCCAATGAATAAATGACCAATGCATACGACGACATTTGGTTGGCCATTGGGAATTGATCAGTCGCGATTGAATGGGATTGCTGCTGGGCGGTACAGGCAGGAGAACGGTTGGTGCCCAAGGGGAGACTCGAACTCCCATGGCCTTAAGGCCACTACGCCCTGAACGTAGCGCGTCTACCAGTTCCGCCACTTGGGCAGCGGACCTTTTTGTAGTCGCTCTGATCAGAAAAGTCAACGGAAAAGGGCGCCCGCCGCTGCCGGCAGCGGGGCGGAATCCATGCCGATCGTCACGCTGCTCACCGATTTTGGCCACCAGGATGGATTTGTCGGCTGCCTCCACGGCGTCATCCTGACGCGCTGCCCGAGCGCGACGATCGTCGACCTCTGCCATGAGATTCGCCCGTATGACGTGCCCGGCGCGAGCTTCTTGCTCGAGGGCGTGCGACCGTGCTTTGGGCCCGGGACGATCCACGTTGCGGTCGTCGATCCGGGCGTCGGCGGTCCACGCCGCCCCGTGCTCGCCCTGATCGATGGCCAATTCTTCGTCGCCCCCGACAACGGGCTGCTGACCGCGCCACTCGAGCGGGCACGCCAGAGCGCGGTCCGGGAGCTCACGGCTGGGGAATTCTGGCGCCACCCGGTGAGCCACTCGTTCCACGGCCGCGACATCTTCGCGCCCGTCGCGGGGCACCTGGCGGCGGGCGTCGCCCCCGACCGGTTTGGTCCGCTGATCGCCGATCCGGTGCGCCTGACACTGCCGCGGGCACGCCACGCGCATGGGCAGGTCCAGGGCGAGGTGATCTGGGTTGATCGCTTCGGCAACTGCGTTACCAACATTCCCGGCGAGAGCTTAGCGAGCGGGGTCTGCGTGTGGCACGCCGGACAGCCGCTAGCCTTCGTGGATCACTTCGGCGGCGTGCCGGCGGGGAGCAGTGCGGCCCTCGTCGGCAGCAGTGGATATGTGGAGCTGTTCGTCAATCAAGGGGATTTCGCAAAGAGCCGCTCGGCGCGTGTGGGGGACGAAGTCATCCTCGACGGCGGAGCGGTTGAATCGGGGCAGGACGACGGCCGACACATCGGGCCTAGCGAGAGCCGCGCCCGGTTTGACAGCCTCTAACCCCTATGCTACAACCCAGCACAGCCTACAATGAGGAGGTCTGCACTGTGAACTCTCAGGGATCGCGACAGCGAGGCACTCGCATCTGGCATTCCTTCGTGCTCGTGGTGAGCGTGCTGGGATTGGCCACACCCGGACATGCACAGAACGCGCACAGCCTGCTCCAGAGCATTCAGAACGAGTTTGTGCAGGTGGCCGAATCGGTCAAGCCTTCGGTGGTGAACATCTCCACGACGCAACGGCCGAAGCCGCGCGAGGGCCGCGAGGGGCAGCCACAGCGTCCGCAGATGCCGGGCTTGCCGCGGGGCGGCCCCTGGGACGAGTTCTTCGAGCGTTTCTTCGGTGGCGAGCAGCAGCCCCAACGCGAGCGCCACAGCCTGGGCTCGGGTGTGATCGTGGACAAGCGGGGATACATCTTGACCAACAACCACGTCGTCGAGCAGGCGGACGAGATCGAAGTGCGCCTCGGCGATAAGCGGAAGTTCAAGGCCACTGTCGTTGGCCGCGACCCGAAGACCGATCTTGCCGTGATCAAGGTGGATGCCCAGGGCGACCTGCCCACCGCGAAACTGGGGGACTCCTCCAAGCTGCGGCAGGCCGAATGGGTGATGGCGATCGGCAATCCGTTCGGCCTGGACCAGACGGTGACGGTCGGCGTGGTCAGCGCGGTCGGCCGCACCGGCATGGGCATCACCATGTACGAGGACTTCATCCAGACCGATGCCTCGATCAATCCCGGAAACTCCGGCGGACCGCTGATCAACCTCAACGGAGAAGTGGTGGGCATCAACACGGCGATCTCGGCGACGGGCCACGGTATCGGCTTTGCAATCCCGGTCAACATGGCGCGGGAGATTTCCGATCGCTTGATCGCGCAAGGGAAAGTGGTCCGCGGCTGGCTGGGGATCGGCATCCAAGACCTGAGCGAGGATCTTGCCAGCCAGTTCGGCGTCCCGCCCGATTCCGGCGTCCTGGTCGGCAACGTGATGAAGGATAGCCCGGCGGAGAAAGCCGGCATGAAGACGGGCGACATCATCCAGGAGTTTAAGGGCGTCAAGATCACCAACGTCCGGCAACTGCAGGGAGAAGTGGCGAAAAGCCCGGTGAACCAGCCGGCGCCCGTCAAGATCGTCCGCGACAAACAGCCGATGACGCTCACCATTGTCCTCGGCGAACAGCCTGCCGACTTGTCGGCCGCGGCGCCGAGCGGCCCGCCGACCGAGGCGGCTGCGGAGCGCTACGGCTTCAGCGTCCAAGACCTCACGCCCGAGATCCGGAGCCAGCTCAATCTGGGCAATGAGGCGGGAGTGGTGGTCTCAAGCGTGGACGAGAGCGGTCCGGCGGCGAAGGCGGGGCTCCAGCCCGGTGACCTGATCACCGAGGCGAACCGTAAGCCGGTGCAGAGCGCGGCGGACTTCGTCCAGATGGCCCGGCAGCTCCGGCGCGGGACGAATCTGCTCCTGTTGGTCCTGCGCGAGGGCAATTCGCGATTCGTGGTGGTGAGCCCGAAGCCCTGAGCCGGCGGCTCCGGCCGGTCAACAGAGAGGGCATGGCCCGACGGCGCGGTTCGTTTTTCGACGAGATCCGGGACGACACACTGAGCGCTTACCTGCGCCGGATCGTGCGCATTCCATTGCTCAGCAAGGCGGACGAGCTTGTGCTCGGCGCCCAGATCCAAGCCGGGGATGAGCGGGCGTTCCGGAAACTGGTCGAAGCGAATCTCCGGTTTGTCGTCAAGGTCGCGCTCCGGTATCGAGGCTGCGGCCTGTCGCTCCTCGATCTCATCAATGAAGGCAATCTGGGCCTCCTGGAAGCGGCGCGGCGCTACCGGCCGGAGCACGGGGTCAAGTTTATCACCTATGCCGTCTGGTGGATCCGGCAGGCGATCATGCAGGCCCTCGCCGTGGGCGGCGGGGCGGTCCGGCTGCCGATCCGCAAGGCCCGACTGATCTCCAAGGTCCGCGAGGTGCAGGCCGATCTCGCGCAGGCCCAGCAAGGTGAGGCGAGCACCGCGTCGGTCGAAGAGGCACTGGACCTCGCCCCCGCCGAGCTCGAGGAGTTGCTCCGAGCCACGGGCGGGCAGTCGGCGCTGGCCGAGGACGGCGGCGAGGGCAGCGGGGTCGTGCTGACCGGGCAGGGGATGATCCCGGCGGCAGACCACGATCTGATCCGCCAGGCGTTCCGGGAAGAGGTCGAGCGCTTGCTCGGACAGCTCACGCCGCGCGAACGCGAAGTGATCGAACTCCGGTTTGGCCTCGGCGCCCAGGACGCCCAGACGCTCGAGACGGTCGGCCGCCACCTGCAGCTCTCGCGGGAGCGCGTGCGGCAGATCGAGGAGCGGGCCAAACAGAAGCTGCAGCGCATGGCGCGCACGCGCCATTTGAAAGAGTTCTTGAACTGACAATCCAAGGAGCCCTGGACCGTCCATGAGCGATTCCCGTGCTGCACGCCTGCTGCTGGTCGACGATGTGGAGGGGGTGCGCAACGCTTTGAAGGAATGTCTGAAGTTTATCGGCTACGACGTCACCGCGGCTGCATCCGCCGCGGACGCGCTCGAATTGCTGCGCATGCAGCACTTCGACCTGATGCTCACGGACCAGACGATGCCCGGGTTATCGGGACTCGAGCTGACCGAAATCGTGCTCGCGATGCGCCCGGATATGCCGGTTGTGTTGCTCACGGGGCACCCTGATGTCGAATTGGCCAAGACCTCGCTCTTACGCGGGGCGAGCGATTTCGTGACGAAGCCGGTGGATATCAAAGAACTGCCGATTGTGGTCGAGCGCAACCTGACCCGGCGGCGCATGGAGGTGGCGCGGCTGCGCGAGCGGGAAGCGCAGGTGATGTTCGAGGCCATCAAGGCCCTCGCGTCGGCGGTGGATGCCAAGGACCCCTATACTGCCCGCCACTCCGACCGGGTGACGCGGCTCAGCCTGTTGATCGGCGACGCGATCGGGCTCGGGCCCGAGGAGCGTTATGTCCTGGAGCTGTCCGCCTGGATGCACGACGTGGGCAAGATCGGGATTCCCGATTCGATCCTGACCAAGCCCGCCCGCCTCACCGGCGCGGAATTCGCCATCATGAAAACGCATCCGGTGAAGGGGGCGGAAATCGTCGGGCAGATCGAGGAATTCTCGCACGTTGCCGACGTGATCCGCCACCATCACGAGCGGGTGGATGGGTCGGGCTACCCGGATGGCCTGATCGGCGAGGCGATCCCGCTCAATGCGCGAATCATCCAGATCGCCGATGCGTTCGAGGCGATGACCTCGGACCGGAGCTACCGGAAGGATCCGGGGCGGGTCTACGCGCTGAAGGAGATCGAGCAATTCAGCGGGAGCCAGTTCGATTTCGCACTCGCCAAGGCCTTCGTGTCTGTCATTGCGGATCACCCCGACCTCTAACCTGCCGCGCAGGGGGATGCGCCGGCCATGACGCTGCTGACCATGTTTCGGGATCAGGTGGCCCAGGCCGGAGATCGGACCGCGCTGATCTGCCGCGACCGGCGGTTGACCTACGCGGAGTTAGCCGATGCCGCGGCGCGCACGGCCGCGCTCCTGATCCGTGCCGGGGTGCGGGCGTCCGATCGCGTCGTGCTGATCGCGCCGAATCTCCCCGAATTTGGGATCGGGTACCTTGGCATCCTGGCCGCCGGTGCCACCGTCGTGCCGCTGAATCCCCTTCTCAAAGCGGACGAGCTGACGTACGTACTGGAAGACTCCAGCGCGCGGGCCGTGGTGTGCCTGGATCTGAGCCTCCCGATGCTCTCGGCGGTGCGTCAGGATCGCCCGGTCCCGCTCGTCGTGCTGAATGCACCCTTCGCCGGCACCGTTGCGGGAGACGCGTCGCTCGTGTTCCCGCCACCTGACCCCATGCAGGTCGCGGACGTCGAGGGCGCCGCGGAAGACGTCGCGGTCTGCCTCTACACGTCGGGCACGACGGGGCGACCGAAAGGTGCGCTGCTCACCCACGGAAACCTGCTCGCGAATCTCCAGAGCTTCCGGCAGGTGCTCGATGTGTCGAGGATCGACGTGTTCTTGGCCGTGCTGCCGCTCTTCCATGCCTACGGTGGCACGGTCCTGTTCCTCATGCCGCTGTCGCTGGGGGCCAGCATCGTGCTGGAGCCCCGCTTCTCCCCCGACGGAGTCCTCCAGGCGATCGCGCAGCACCGCTGCACGTTCTTTGCCGGCGTCCCGAGCATGTTTGGATTGATGGCGGCCCAGCCTCGGCCGCCCTTCGATTTCTCTGCCTGGCGGTTCTGCGTCTCCGGCGGCGCCCCGCTGCCCGTCTCTATCCTGGAAGCCTTCGAGGCGCGGCTCGGGATCCCGATTTACGAAGGATACGGACCGACCGAGTGTGCGCCCGTCCTCACCGTCAATCCGCCCGACGGCGTGCGGAAGGTGGGGAGCGTGGGGCCGCCCATCCCGCATGTGGAGCTCCGCATCGTGGACGACCACGACCAGCCGCTCCCGGCCGGCGCGGTGGGAGAGATCGTCGCCCGCGGGCCGAACGTGATGCTAGGCTACCTCAATCGGCCCGCGGAGACCGCCGAGGCGCTGCGGGGCGGCTGGTATCACACCGGCGACCTCGGCCGCGTAGACGCGGACGGATACTGCACGATCGTGGAACGTAAGAAGGATCTCATCCTAGTCGGCGCCTTGAACGTGTATCCCAGCGAAGTCGAACTCGTGCTGTCCAGCCACCCGGCCGTGCGGGAAGCCGCGATCATCGGCGTGCCGAATACCGCGCGGGGCGAGGTGCCGAAGGCGTTCATCATCCTGCGCGAGGGGGCGGAGGCGACGCCGGCAGAGCTGGTCCGCTGGTGCCGCGGGCGGTTGGCTAACTACAAGGTCCCGCGGAGCGTCGTGATCGTCCCCGACCTGCCCCGCACCGCGACGGGCAAGGTGCACAAACCGACACTCCGGGCCATGTCCTGAGGCTCCCATGACGCGCTGGGCCCTGGTCCTGGCGGTTGCGCTGCTGCTCAGTGCGGGCGCGACGATCGCCCCGGCGGACGAGGCGGCGTTCGCGACCGCTCGCCAGACGATGGTCGAGCGGCAGCTCCGCGGGCGGGACATCGTTGACCCCTCGGTCCTGCGCGCCATGAGCGTGGTCCCGCGCCATGCCTTTGTGCGGCCGGACACGCTTCCGGCTGCCTATGCCGACCGGGCGCTTCCGATCGACGAGGGGCAGACGATCTCGCAGCCGTACATCGTCGCCTTGATGACGCAGCTCCTGGCGCTCGGCGGGACCGAGAAGGTGCTCGAGGTCGGCACCGGCTCCGGTTATCAGGCGGCGGTCCTCGCCGAGATCGTGCCCCGTGTCTATACGATCGAGATCCTACCCGGCCTCGCCGCGAGTGCGGCCGCCCGGCTCCGGGAGCTGGGATATGCGCGTGTTCAGGTCCGGGCGGGCGACGGCTATCGCGGGTGGCCCACCGAGGCGCCGTTCGACGGCATCCTGGTGACGGCCGGCGCGACGCACATCCCCGCGCCGCTGGTCGAGCAGCTTGCCGAGGGCGGCCGGCTGGTGATCCCGGTCGGGCCGACAGGGATACAGGAATTGATCGTCGGGCGAAAAGTGGAGGGCCGCCTGGTCACGCGGGTGGTGGCCCCGGTCCGGTTCGTCCCGCTCGTCGAGCCGCGCTAGGCCAGGGAGGTCGGCATGGGAAAGGTGTTCATCCAGGATTTGATCGAGGGCGAGCCTATCACCTCGTTCTTCCTCGCCAAGAACATTCAGGTCCGCCAGCGGCGCACGGGCGAGCCGTACCTGTCGCTCACGCTCGCCGACCGGACCGGCGAGGTCGCCGCCGTGATGTGGGAGGGGATCACCGACGAGCTGCGCGCACTCTGCGAAGGCGACCTCTTGAAAGTCCAGGTCACGCTGGGCGCGTACCAGGGCCAGCGGCAGCTCACGGTGGCGCGGGCGCGCAAGGCCATGACGGAGGAGATCCAGCCCGAGGATTTCCTGCCCTGCAGCGACAAGGATCCCGCGCTCCTGATGGCCGCTTTGGAGGAGACGGTCGCGGCGATGGCGAACCCCCACTTGAAGCAACTGCTCCAGACGATGCTCGGCGACCCCGAGATCCGCAACCGTCTGATGCGTGCGCCCGCGGCCAAGGCCCTCCATCATGCGGTCATCGGCGGGCTGCTCGAGCACACCGCGTCGGTGGTCGGCCTGTGCCGGATCATTGCCGAGTATTATCCGGTGATCGATCGCGACCTGCTGCTCGGCGCCGCCATTCTCCACGACCTCGGGAAAGTCCGCGAGCTGACCTGGGAGCGGGTCTTCGATTACACCGATGTCGGGCGGCTCCTCGGCCACATCACGCTCGGAATCGAGCTGATCCAGGAGCATCTCCGGACGCTGCCGGATTTTCCGGAGAGGCTGGCCATGGAGTTGCTCCATTGCGTGCTGAGCCACCACGGCGAGTACGAATGGGGCTCGCCAAAGCGGCCCAAGACGCTGGAAGCGCTGGTGCTGCACCATGCGGAAAACCTGGACGGCAAGATCAACGGGTTCCTGACCTTCACGACCAAGTTCGCCGACCCGCAGCACCCGGGCTGGACCCAGTACAACAAATCGCTGGAACGGTACCTCTACTTCGGGGTGGACGGTCCCGAGGCGCCCGACCCTGGCCCGCCAGTGTCCGCCTGACCCCGGCCGCCGAACCATGATTCCGCTCCGCGATAATCTCCCCAAGCACCATCTCCCGCTGGTGACGCTCGTGCTCATCGCCATCAACGCGTATGTGTTCTGGAAGGAATACCTGTTGGGGCCCTGGGGCGGACAGCGGTTCCTGACCTACTACGGGTTGATTCCCTGCGGGCTCACCGGCGCCTGCCAGGTGCTGGGGCGGGCATTCTCGCCCACGGTGTCGGTGCTGACCTCGATGTTCGTCCACGCCGGCTTCTTCCATGTGGCCGGGAACATGCTGTACCTCTGGATCTTCGCCCCGGGCGTCGAAGATGCGCTCGGCAAGGTGCGCTTCCTGCTGTTCTATCTGGTCTGCGGCATCGGGGCGGCGGGCGTGCAGGTCTGGGCAAATCCGGCCTCGCGGATCCCGATGGTGGGGGCGAGCGGGGCGATCTCCGGCGTGCTCGGGGCGTACCTCCGGCTCTATCCGCACACCCGGATTCTGACGCTGGTCCCGGTCGCGTTCTTTGTGACCGCCGTAGAGATCAGCGCGCTCTTCGTGCTCGGGTTCTGGATCCTCGTGCAACTGGCCAATGGATTCCTGACCTTCAACGTCAACCACGGCGGGGTCGCCTGGCTGGCGCACGTTGGTGGATTTATGGTGGGGCTGCTTGGCGTAAAGTTGTTCCGTCCGCGCGTCCTGTCGCACGGAAGGTTCGCGTAAGCAGGCTGCTGAAAAAGGCTCAGCTGCGGCGTTGCGGCCACCCATCGGAATGGGTACCCGGCGCGGCACTGCGGCGTACGTGCCGAGTACGCCTCGCGCCTCGGATCGCGCCGCGTCTTGCATTTGAACCTTTTTGAGCAGCCTGGCCATGACGACTTTCCGGCGTGCCGGTAAGAATCATGCATGTGCCGCGTGCTGTCTTCGAAAAGCTCGTCGAGCAGGCGATCGCCGCGCTGCCGGCTGGCTTCGCCGCCCACCTCGATAATGTGGAGGTCGTCGTCGAGGATTGGGCGACCCCAGAAGAATTGGCATCGGTGGGCATCGGTCCGGGCGGCACACTGCTGGGTCTCTATCAAGGGATACCGCAGAACCGGCGCGGATCCTGGTACGGCAACGTCTTGCCAGACCGGATTGTCATTTACCAGCGCCCCATCGAGGCGATGTGTCGCGACCGGCGCGAGGTCCGGCGCCAGATCGGGATCACGCTCCGGCATGAAATCGGGCACCATTTCGGGCTCGGCGAGGATGAGCTGTCCGACGCCGGACACCGGTAAGTGGCGAAAAATCGGCCCTGAATCGCTTGACAGGTTGGGGGACTGCCGCTAGACTCGCCGAGCCTTGTCGGGGCGGAGGGGGCAATGGCGCGCAGTCCACGCAAGAACGGGGCGGATTTCTACGAACTGAAATGCATCGGCTGCGGGCGGAGCGTGCGGGAAAAGGAAAGCAGCACACGCTGCCCGCACTGCGCCTCCCCGCTCAACGTCCGGTACGATTACGGCTACATCCGCTCCCGCCTCAACCAGTATTCGCTGCGGAACTCGCCCGTTAAAGCCCTCAAGTACCTCGATTTCTATCCCGTCCGGAATCTCGACCTCGTGGTCTCGATGAACGAGGGCGGGACGCCGCTCTACCGATGCACCCGCTTGGCGGAGCGGCTCGGGCTGCGCCGCCTCTACATCAAGAACGAGGGCGCCAATCCGACCGGGGTCTTCAAGGATCGCGGCAGCCTGGTGGAGCTGACCAAGGCCAAGGAGCTGGGCGCCACCGCGATCTGCGTCGCCTCGACGGGCAACATGGCGGCCTCGGTCTCGGCCTACGCGTCCGTCGCGGGACTGCCTTGCTACGTGCTGGTCCCGGAAGGCACGGCGATTGGCAAGCTGGCACAGGCGCTCTCCTACGGCGCACGGCTGCTCCAGGTCCGCGGCACCTACAACGATGCGGCCCGGCTGACCGAAGAGATGAGCGTGCGCCACGGGTTTTATCTGGCAGGCGACTACGCGTTCCGGGTGGAAGGGCAGAAGTCGCAGGCCTTCGAGATCATCGAGCAGCTCGACTGGAAGGCGCCCGCGGCGGTCCTCGTGCCGATGGGCTGCGGGACGAACATGGCCGCGCTCTGGAAAGGCTTCCAGGAATTTTACGAGCTGGGCCTGATCGACCGGCTACCCCGGATGATCGGGGTGCAGGCGGATGGCTGTGCGCCGATCATCGCCGCCTTCCAGCAAGGCGCGGAGCGGCCGACGCCGGTCGAGAAGCCGTTCACGGTGTGCACGGCCGTCGCCGCCGGCGACCCCATCGACGGACTCAAGGCGCTGGCGGCGCTCCGGGACTCGGGTGGCTGCGGCGTGATCCTGAGCGATGCCGAAATCCTTGAGGCGCAGCAACAACTCGCGCATCAGGAGAGCATTTTCGTCGAGCCGGCGGGCGCGATTCCGATCGCGGCGCTCAACGCGTTGCTGACCACCGGCCGGATCCGGCCGGACGAGACGATCGTGTGTCTCGCCACCGGCAACGGCCTGAAAGACCCGCGCGCGGCGCTCAAGATCCTGCCGTCTCCCGCGACGATCGATCCCAACATCGCGGAAGTGGACAAGTTCCTCAAACTCAAGCTGTACGAGATCCGGGCGGCGGGCGCCCGCGAGGCCGGCCGAGGACTCTTCACCCAGGTGCCGTCGCGGGCCAAGGTGGTCGAGGCCGTGCGCGTCGAGCTGGGCGTGAAGCTGACGGCGGCGTACGCGAGCCGCGTCACCACGCTGGTAACCGATTTCGTCGAGAAAGGCAAGCGGATCACCAAAGCGGATCTCCAGTACATCGTCGAGAGCGTGCTCAAAGCCCTCTCCGAGGGGCCGCCGATTCTGTGCGTGGACGATTTCAAGATCACCACCTCGCTGAAAGGACAGGCGCAGGCGAAGGCCTGGATCACGTTCGACGGCGAGTCGCTCGAGGCGGAGGCGCGCGGCGTGGGCCCGGTGGATGCCGTCGTGAACGCGCTCAAGAGCGCCGCCGAGCGGCACGGGAAGATCTTCTTCGAGCTCGTGGATTTCCAGGTCGAGATCAATTCGCCGGGTACCGACGCGTCGGTCGAGACCACGATCACCATGAAGGACACCACCGGCAATCGCGTGGTGGCCACCGGCACGTCGCCGGACATCATCGTGGCGTCGGTGAACGCATTCGTCGAAGGCTACAACATGCTCTGGGTCCGGCAGAAGGCCTAAACCGGGACCGCGGTCCACCTGCCGAGCCGGGGTACCTGCCCCGGCTTTTCCTTTGTGGCACGCCGGCCGTGCCGGTACTTATGGTATACTCCGACCGGATTTCGCCATGGGAAAAGCGCTGGCGGTGGATTGGGGTACGGTGCGGATCGGGCTCGCCGTGAGCGACGAACTCGGCATGATCGCGCGCGGCCTCACGTCGCTGCCGGGTGGCCATGTCCGCGAGGCCGTGGAGGCGATTGCCCAGCAGGTCCAGGCGCTGGGGGTCGAGACCGTGGTGGTCGGCTTGCCCCGCAACCTGGACGGCTCGGACGGTCCGGCGGCCACCCAGGCCCGCGCCTTCGCGCGGGCGCTCGAAGCGCGCCTCGGTTTGCCGGTGTGCCTCTGGGACGAGCGATTGACCAGTGTGGCGGCGGAGCGGCTCCTGATCGAGGGCGGCGTCCGCCGGCGCCAACGGAAGGACGCGGTCAACACGATGGCAGCCCGCCTCATTCTGCAGGGATTCCTGGATCGGCGGCGAGCGGCTGCAGCGCCCGCCGAGGACGCATGAGCCGCGTGCGGGCACTGGCCGGGCTCGTGCCGATCCTCGTGGCGCTGACCGTCACTGCCTGGGGCGTCCACGCGTATCTGCGCGCCGGCCCCCGGCCCGATGCCCAGCCCCCGCATTCGGTGATCGTCTACATCAAGCCGAAGACCGGTGTGCAAGAGATTGCCAGCCTGCTGTCCGAGGCCGGGGTGATCCGGCACCGCTGGGCCTTCCTCGCCGTCGCGTACCTGCAGGGGGCGCTCAAGCGGCTGCAGGCCGGTGAATACGAGTTCTCCACCGATGCCTCGATTCTCGATGTCCTGCGGAAGCTGGGATCGGGCCGGGTCGTCACGCACCAGGTGACGCTGCCGGAAGGCATCACGGTCCAGGAGATCGCCACGCTCTTGGCGGGCGAGAACCTGGTCGATCCGGCACGCTTCACCGCGCTCTGCAATGACCCCGCCTTCGCGGCGTCGCTGCGCGTGCCGGCGAAGAGGCTCGAAGGCTATCTCTTCCCGGACACGTACCGCCTGACCCGCGGGATGAGCGAGGAGGAGATCATCCGCCTCATGGTGGACCGCTTCCGGCAGGCCCTGCCGCCGGATTTCGCCGCGGGCGCCGAACGCCTGCACCTCACACCGCACGAGGTGGTCACGCTGGCCTCGCTGATCGAGAAAGAAGCCCGGCTTGCCGAGGAGCGGCCGCTCGTCTCGGCCGTCTTCCACAACCGCCTCCGGATCAACATGCCGCTCCAGTCCGACCCGACCGCCGTGTATCTCGCACCGCGCAGCCCCGGCCGGATCACGGCCGCCGATCTCCAGCGGGCGAGCCCGTACAACACGTACCTGTTCGCGGGCTTGCCCCCGGGCCCGATCGCCAACCCGGGTTTCGCGTCGATCATGGCGGCGCTGCAACCGGCCCGGGCGCCGTATCTCTATTTCGTGGCCAAGAATGACGGCTCGCACTTTTTCTCTCGCACCCTGGAACAGCATCAACGCGCCGTGCGCCAGTATCAGGGCGCCCGCGGAATCGAGGGTCGGGCGCGCGCGGTGTCCGGCATACCAGCAGCAACTCTTGGGCGGAGGGTGGGATGAGCAGACTGGGATGGGTGGTGGGCCTGGCGGTGCTCCTGGTCGCCTGTGCGGGACCGGAAGCCGAAGTCTCGAAGCAGGAGCGCGCGCAGCAAGCGTATGACCTGGGTGTCGGGGCGCTGGCCGAGGGGAATCTGGCCAAAGCCACGACCGACCTGCAGCGCGCGGTCGAGAACGAGCCGATAAACGCCCGCTACCATTACGCCTTGGGCAATGTCTATCTCCGCAGTCAGCAGACCGACAAGGGCGTTGCCGAGCTGCGACGGGCCACCGACCTGGATCCCGGCCTGGCCGACGCGTGGGGCGATCTGGGCAAGATTTACTACAGTCAGCAATCGTACGAGCTGGCGATCGACGCCTTTCGCAAAGCCATTGCCAACCCGCGCTACCTGAATCCCGAGCAGGCGTACATCGGTCTGGGGGACATCTACATGCGCCAGCAGCGCTATCTGCTGGCCGGCGACCAGTTCCGCAAAGTGATCGACCTGACGCCCCAATCGCCGGATGGGTACTTCCTCCTCGGCCGGGCGCTGCGGGCGCAAGGCAAGCTGGTGGAGGCGAAAGAGCAGGTGCAGAAGGCCATCAAGCTGAACGGGACGATCCCGGTTTTTTTCCTGGAGCTGGGGACGATTCAGCAGCAGCTGAACGAGATGCCCGATGCCAAGGACAGCTACCGGCGCGTGATCGAAATGAGTGCCGGCAGTAAAGAGGGAGACGAGGCCCGACAGCGGCTGCAGCAGATTCCCTGACGTCCCCTTTCCCACGAGGAGCGCGACGATGGTCACGCCCGCCCGCACAGATGGTTGGGCGCACCGCCTGGAACGGCTGGCCCACTGGATCCCCGGGCTCGGCCCCTACCAGGACCGCGAAGGGCTGCGCGAGGCCGACCGGCAGATCCGCGCCACCCTCGCCGACCGCCTCAGCGCCCTGGCGCGCGATTTGGAGCCTGTCGTCCTGCGCGCCACCGAGGCCGGCCATTTCGATCTGGTGCCCGCACTCGACCGCGTCGCGCGGCTGTTCCAAACCGTCGCGGACCGGATTCGGTACGCGGCGTACGGCTATGCGGGTGTCTTCGACCTCCACCCGATCCGCGAACGGCAACTGGCCCGGCTGCACGAATGGGACGTCCACCTGTTCGAATGGTTGCCGCGCCTGCAGGAGCGGGTGCGGGCGCTGGCCGAGGCGGTCGAACGGGTCAGCTGGTTCCCGCCCGCCGTGCAGGCAGGCGAGGAGGCGCTGCGCGAGTTCGAGCGGGCGCTGGACGCGCGCGACGGCGTGGCGCGCGGACTGGAGACGAGGGAGGGGCGATGAGCGGCGTACTGGAGATCCTCGAGTGGATGGATGCCGAGAGCGGGGAACTCGTGCACCGGATTCCGGCGCAAGGCTCGTCCGACATCAAGATGGGCGCCCAGCTCATCGTGCGCGAGAGCCAGGCTGCGGTCTTCTTCCGCGACGGCAAGGGGTTGGACGTGTTCGGCCCCGGCCGGCACACGCTCTCGACATTGAACCTGCCGATCCTGACGCGTCTCTTGAGCCTGCCCTGGGGGTTCACTAGCCCGTTCCGGGCCGAGGTGTACTTCGTCAACCTCAAGGTGTTCACCGACCTCAAGTGGGGGACCAAGGAGCCGGTGGCCTTCAAAGACCAGCAACTTGGGCTGGTCCGTTTGCGCGCGTTCGGCATCTTCACCGCGCGGGTGACCCAGCCACTCTTGTTCATCAATACGCTGGTCGGCACCCAGAACGCCTACACCTCGGATGAGATCGAGGCGTATCTGCGCGAGGTGATCGTCTCGCGCCTGACCGACTTCTTGGGCGAGCACGTCAGCACCATCTTCGACCTTCCCAAGCAGTACGACGAGATCGGCGCGGCGGTCAAAGCGCGCTTGCAGGACGATTTCCTCCGCTACGGCCTCGAACTGATCGACCTGTTCCTGAATGCGATCACGCCCCCGCCCGAGGTGCAGCAGATGATCGACGCCCGCTCCGGGATGGGCGCCGTCGGCAACCTGGATGCCTTTCTGAAATTCAAAGCGGCCAAGGCCCTGGGCGACGCGGCGACCGGGATCGGGAGCGGTGCCGGTCCGGCTGCCGGGGGACTGGGCATGGGGGTCGGCGCCGGACTCGGATTTATGCTGCCCGGGATGTTGTACCGGAGCTTCCATCCCGAGGACGATGCGGCCCGCATCCAATCGCGCGGCACAGTGCACTGTACGGCCTGCCACGGCGAGGTCCCGCTGGCCGCCCGCTTTTGCCCCGCCTGCGGACAGCAGACGGTGATCGCCAATGCCTGTCCGCGCTGCGGCGAGGCGGTAACCGCCCTCGCCAAGTTCTGCCCCGCCTGCGGCGCGAACCTCACGGCGACGATCGCCTGCCCGCATTGCCAGGCCGCTGTGCCGCCGGGGACGAAATTCTGCATGAGCTGCGGCGAGGCGATCGCGCCGGCGGCCTCGTGAAAATTGCCTGTCCCCAGTGCGGGGCGGACACGCAGCTGCAGGACCCCGCCGGATTCGTCCGCTGCGCGTTCTGCGGCTCGAGTCTCGTCCTCGACCTCGGGGGCATCCGCCCGCATCTGCTGTGCGTTCCCCGCCACACGCCCAACGACGTTTTGCCCCTGATCCGGTCCTGGTGCGACCAGCGCGGCGTGCCGGTTCCGTCCGGCCTCAGCCCGCCGCAGCTCGTGTATCGTCCGTTCTGGCGTTTCCCGGCCGGCCCATTGGTGGCGGCGTGGCCCACGATCGAGCCGCGCTGGAGCGCCGTCCAGGTCCCGCAAGGCGCCCAGCGGGTCTTCGATCCCGAGGCGGTCCGCCTGGGCCATGTGGTCGAGCCGACCGTGGCCGAGGCGGCTATGCGCCAGGGGGAAGCTGCCGGCGACCTGCTCCATCTGCCGTTCTATGACGTGCAGGGATCCCTGGGGTCGCACGCATTCCAGCTCAGCGTGGACGCGTGTTCCGGACAGGTGTACCCGGAGCCCGTTCTGTCGGCGCGGTCGAATGATGGGCAGGGTGCATTCATCGCCACCGCGGCGCTCGGATTCGTCCTCATGTTTATAGAGGCGGTCGCGATCCCCCACGCCGGGGTGGCGGGCGTCGCGGTCGTCGCCACCGCGGCATTCGTGTACTGGGCGATGCGCGGCGTGCGCACGGAGGAGCGCGGATGGGCGTAACGCCCCTCGCCTGCCCCTCCTGCGGCGGGGCGCTGGTCGTTGCGGAAGGAGAGCGGATCGTCCTGTGTCGGTACTGCGGTGGCCGGAGCCTCGCACTCATTTCGGGCGCCATCCCGCGGACCGTGGTGGGAGAGCAGGTGACCGCCGACCAGGCCCGCGCTACCGCCGCCCGGATCCTCGCCCAGGCTCCGGTACCGCCGCAGCTCCGCGGACGCATCGGGCTGCGCGACCTCACGCTCTGCTTTGTGCCGTTCTACGAATTCACGGCGATCCGGCTCGGAGCGTTCTTGCTCACGACGCCTCCGGCCAAGGACGAGCCGGAACAGGCGAGCGATCATGTGGAAGACCTCCGGCGCGCGATGCGCGGCGAGGCCGCGGAAGAAACCCGCGTCATCGAGCAATCCGTCACGCGGGTCACACCGGCCTGCGACCTGGCGGCCCTCGGCCTGGAACACATCCCGCTCGAGCGGATGCGGCAGGAGGCTCATCCGCTACCGCTCCAGCCCTATGATCCCATCGCGCTGCAACGCAAAGCAACGGTGTTCGCGCCGACCCTTTCCGCGGCGCAGGTCATGGACCGCATGCAGGCCCGAGTCGCGCTCAAGACGGACCGGACCCGGATGGTCGAGCCGCGGCTCACGATTCTCTATTACCCGGTCTGGCTGGCGCGCTATCGCTGCTTCGGACGCTTGTACGAGATCGCCTTGGATGGGGTGACCGGTGCGGTACTGCGTGGACGGGCGCCCGTCGAGATTCCGGTTGCGGCCCTCCTCATGGCGATCGGGATGGCGCTGGCGGCGTTCGGCGCCGGGCGGCCGACGCATGCGGTTCTCGCCGCGGTGGGTCCGGGGCACTGGGTGCTGGACTTGGTCGGGATCGGACTGGGGGCGGTCGTGGGCGGCGCCCTGGCGTTCGCCATCGCGGTGATCGCCGGCAGCGCCTGTCGGCCCGCCGGCGCCCTGCGCCTGGAAAAGGCGCCCGATCTGCCGGCGCTCGATATCCCGGACGGGCTCGGGTGGTTCGCCTCCCTCGGGGCGGCGCTGGCAGGGTGGCTGGTCGAGCGGAGCCTGCGGGAGCGCTGGGAATGAGTGCCGTCGTGCTGGCCTTGCGCTGCCCGCAGTGCGGCGGGGAGTTTGGCGGGACGGCGCAGGACGTGGTGTTCTGGTGCGCGACCTGCCGGGCTCCGTTCGAGGTGACGGGTTCGACGTTCCAGGCCCGGAAGGGTGCGCTGGCGCAGGCCATGATTGCCTCCGGGGGCGACCCAATCCACCTGCCGGTCTGGGCCTTCCGCGTCCGCACCACGCTGACCTGGCAGGATGCCGCCAAGGCGGAACGCGCCCGTGAATTGCCGCCGATCGCCTGGGTGTACGTGACCGCCTTCCGGGTGCATAATCCCTCGTACTTCGCGGATGCCGGGCAGCTGCTCACCGCGCGCCAGCCGGATTTCCGGCCCGCTGACACCGGCCTGCCGCTGGGCTGCGCGCGCGGGATGGACGACGCCACGCGCTTTGTGGATGCGCACCTGCTCGGACTCATTGACCGCCATGTGGATGTGACCGGCCTCACGCTGCGCACGGCCATCACGGAGACGGTGCTGTGGGGCATCCCGTATTTCGACGAGGGAGCGGTCGTGCGGGACGGGATCTTCGGCGAGACGATCCCGGCCGCGGTCGTTGAGGCGCTGCCGGACATTCGAAAGAGTCGGACTGATGTCAGATAACGTGGAAGTGGTCGGCATGCGTCGGACCGAGGTCGAGTCGCTGTTGCAGGGGATAGGGGAGCCGGCCTATCGCGGCCGGCAACTGTTCCAGTGGGTCCAGGCCCGGCGCGCCACTGACGTCGAGGCAATGTCGAACCTCTCGCGCGCCTTGCGGGCGACACTGCGCGAGCGCGTGTCGATCCGCTGGCCGGCGATCGTGGACAGGCAGCGTGCGGCCGATGGGACGCGAAAATTTCTCTTCCATCTCGCCGATGGCGAAGCGATCGAAAGCGTGCTGATCCCGGAGCCGGACCGCCTGACGGCATGCATCTCGAGCCAGGTCGGGTGCCCCCTGGCCTGCCGGTTTTGCTTGACCGGCTTGATGGGGATGCGGCGCAATCTCTCGGCAGCCGAGATCGTCGGTGAGGTCCTCGCGCTGCAGGCCGCCGTCGATCCGGGGGAGCGCATCTCGCACCTCGTCCTGATGGGGATGGGAGAGCCGCTCCTCAATTTTCCGCAGGTCGAGCAGGCCCTATGTATCCTCTGCGACGGGTTTGGGGCCAACCTGTCGCCGCGCCGGGTCACGGTCTCGACCGCCGGCCACGTGCCGGGCATCCAGAAGCTGGCGGCCTCGGATCTGGGCGTGAACCTGGCCGTCTCGCTCAGCGCGACCACGGATGCGGTACGCGATCGGATCATGCCGATCAATCGGCGCTGGCCGCTCCTCGTCTTGCTTGAGGCCTGCCGCGCCTATCCGTTGCCCCAGCGGCGCCGGCTCACGTTCGAGTATGTGATGCTGGACGGGGTCAACGATACCGAGAAGGATGCCCGGCGTTTGCCGGGACTGCTCCGGGGCATCCGCGCCAAGCTGAACCTGATCCCCCTCAACCCCAGCCCCGATCTCAACGACCGGCCGTCGCCCCGGCCGCGCGTCGAGGCGTTCCAGCGCATCCTCCACGATGCGGGACTGACGGCGACGATTCGGGAAAGCCGCGGCCGGGATATTGCCGCCGCGTGTGGTATGTTGCGGGTTGCACACGAGGCAGGCGAGGCTAGCCCGCTGCACAGTCAGGCGGCAGGGGGCTGAGATGCGCGAGTGGGGATCGGCTCTGATTGCGGTGATGCTCGGCATCCTTCTGCTCGGGTCCGGCTGCGCCAAACCAGCGGGCGGGGAGACCGCACTGCTCGCCCCCTATGTCGTGAGTCCGCAGGGCATCGTGGCCGAGATGCTCGGCCTGGCCGAGGTCGGGCCGGGCGACGTGGTCTATGACCTGGGGTCGGGGGACGGCCGTATCGTCATCGAGGCCGCGCGGCGGGGCGCCCGCGGCGTCGGGGTCGAGCTGGACCCCGACCTCGTGGCGCGTGCGCGCGAGAACGCGCTCCGTGCGCACGTCGAGCGGCAGGTCGAATTCGTGGTGGCCGACGCCCTCACCGTAGACCTGCGGCCGGCCACGGTGGTGACGCTCTACCTCGGTTACGAGGCCAACCTGAAACTACGGCCGCGGCTGCGCGAACAGCTGCGCCCGGGCACGCGCGTCGTTTCCTACGAGTTCGACATGGGCGACTGGCCGCCCAGCGCGCTCGCGCGCGTCTGGGACGAATCCAGCGGCTTTCACCTGCTGTACCTCTGGCGAATTGAGCCTCGTTCTGTCCCGTGAACCGGTCCAGGAAAGACGCGCTGCGCCCTCCGCCTCTTGATACGTCGCAGCAGGATGCCTATCGCGAGCCGGATTTGAAGTGAGTCGTCCGGGCAGACGCCTCGTCCGGCACGGCCAACCGATTTGTACGTGAGCACGTCGGTGTCGAAGCATACAACCTTTTCAGATTTCCACGCCGAGTGGTTCGAGCTCTCATCGCGGGTTTTCAGCGCATCGACAGCGGGGTGAATCATGCGGACATTGGGTTGATAAAGCGGTGCTGAGGATGAAGGTCGCCGACTGGCATAAGGTACTGCGGACCGACCTTTCCAGTGGCTTCTACTTCTGTCACGCGGTACTCCCCTATATGATCAAGCGCCAGTGCGGCCGGATCGTGAACATCAGCCCGGTGATCGTCCTGTCGGGTATCTTCGGGCAGGCGAAGTATGCCGCCGCCGAAGCGGACCTCTTCGGGTTCACCAAGACGTTGGCGTAGGAAGGAGGCAGCGGTGGGCAGCTTTCCCGCGTTGGTCGTGCGCGAAGCCGGGAAAATCCGCCAGGTGGCGCTCGAAGCGATGGACGATGCTCAGCTGCCACCCGGCGAGGTGACGGTTGCCGTCCAGTTCTCCAGTTTGAATTACAAAGACGGCCTGGCCATCACCGGGAAGGGGCCGATCATCCGGCGCTATCCCATGGTGCCCGGCATCGACCTGGCCGGCCGGGTGATCGCATCCGACGTGTCAGCTTTTGCTCCCGGCGACCCCGTGCTCGTCACCGGCTGGGGCATCGGGGAAGAGCATTGGGGTGGCTACGCCGGCAAGGCCCGCGTCCGGGCCGACTGGTTGGTTCGTCTCCCGGCCAACATGACCGCGCGCCAGGCGATGGGTTTCGGGACAGCCGGCTTCACGGCCATGCTCGCCATGCAAAATCTCGAGGCCCACGGCGTCGGCCGCGAGCGCGAGATCTTGGTCACCGGCGCCGGCGGGGGAGTCGGCGGGGTCGCGGTCGCGCTCCTCTCTCGGCTCGGCTACCGGGTGGCGGTGTCCACCGGCCGGCACGAACTGGACGGCTACTTGAAATCGCTCGGCGCCGCCAGTATTCTCGATCGTGCCGAGCTGGCGGCTCCGTCGCGCCCGCTGCTCCGCGAGCGCTGGGGAGGCGTGGTGGACACCGTCGGCGGGCAGACGCTGGCGACGGTGCTGGCGGGACTGGCAGCTTATGGCTGTGCGGTGGCCTGCGGTCTGGTCGGCGGCTCCGACCTGCCGGCGACCGTCTTCCCGTTCCTCCTGCGTGGCGTAGCGTTGGTCGGGGCGGAGTCGGCGCACTGCCCGGGGCCGCGCCGGGTGGCCGCCTGGCAGCGCCTGGCCGAGATCTTCCCGGAAGGATTGCCCGAGGCCATGGTCGAAGAGATTGATCTCGCCGACGTCCCCGCCAAGGCCGAAGCGATCCTCGCCGGGCGAACACGCGGGCGCGTTGTCGTGCGGCTGGGATCGAGCCCGCCCAGACCCGGCCCATCATGATCCCGGCCCTGGCCTGCTTGGCCACCAAGCGAGACCCCGGGGTGCTTAAGAAGCCTGGGAATATTCCGTTGTGAGTCGAGAGGCGCCATGTTCCCAAAACTGCTGATCGCCAATCGCGGGGAAATCGCCGTCCGCATCATCCGGGCCTGCCGGGAGCTGAACATCCGCACGGTCGCCGTGTACAGCGAGGCGGACCGCGCGGCCTTGCATGTGCGGCTGGCCGAGGAAGCGTACTTGCTCGGCCCGACGCCAGCCACGGAGAGCTATCTCAGGATCGACAAGATCCTGGCCGTGGCCAAGCAGAGCGGCGCGCCGGCGATCCATCCGGGCTACGGTTTCCTGAGCGAGAACGCCGAGTTCGCCGCGGCCTGCACGCAGGCCGGCGTGACCTTCATCGGTCCGCCCAGCATGGCGATCCGCGCCTTGGGCAGCAAGACCGCCGGGCGCGATTTGGCCCGGTCCGTGGACGTCCCGGTCGTCCCGGGCGGGCGCGCCGATACCGACGAAGAAGCCGAACGCTCTGCGCAGACCGTGGGCTTTCCCTTGTTCGTCAAGGCGGTCGCGGGGGGCGGCGGGAAAGGGATGCGCCTGGTGGAGCGGCCGGCCGATCTCCCGGCAGCGCTCCGGACGGCGCGCGCCGAGGCCCAGAAGGCGTTCGGGAACGGGAGCGTGTATTTCGAAAAGCGTCTGCTCGCGCCGCGCCACGTGGAGGTGCAGATTCTCGCCGACACGCACGGCACGGTGCTCGCGTTGGGCGAGCGCGACTGCTCGGTGCAGCGGCGCCATCAAAAAGTCTTGGAGGAAGCGCCCGCCCCACACCTCGATCCGGCGCTGCGTGCCCGGCTGCACGAGGCTGCCCTCCGCCTGGCGCGTGCCGCGGGGTATGTCAATGCCGGGACGATGGAATTCCTGCTGGACCAGGAGGGCGGGTATTATTTTTTGGAGGCGAACACGCGCTTGCAGGTGGAGCACCCCGTCACGGAGCTGGTCACCGGTCTCGATCTCGTCCAACTGCAGCTCCGCATCGCGGCGGGCGAACAGTTGACGCTCGCGCCGGGCGAGTACGCGCCCCGCGGTGCCGCGCTCGAGTGTCGGATCTATGCGGAGGATCCCTTCAAGAATTTCATTCCGGGGCCGGGCAAGATCATCGGCCTGCGCGAGCCGGGTGGGCCGGGCGTCCGCATTGACAGCGGGGTCTATGAAGGCTGGACCGTGCCGACTGCCTACGATTCCCTGATCGCCAAGGTGAGTACCTGGGGCCGCGACCGGTCTCAAGCCCTCCACCGCATGCGTCGAGCATTGCGCGAGTACCACATCCAGGGCATCCCGACGACGATCCCGTTCCATGCCCAGATCCTGGAGGAGCCGGCCTTCCTTGCGGGGGGCGTGGACACGACGTACCTGGACCGCCGCTTCCCCGACCGGCCGCATGCCTGGAGCGAGGCCGAGCGCGCCGTGGCGGTTGTCGCCGCGGCGGTGCATGCCAGCCGACGACGTCCCGAGCCGCCGGTTGGCCCCTCCGGTCCGGCGATCAGTCCCTGGGTTCTCGCCGCCCGACAGGCGGCGATCCGCCGAGGATAAACCATGGCCTATCTCGTGACGTCTGGCGGCCGGACCTACCGGGTGGACATCCACACGGATGAGGCGGGGGTCCACGTGCACCTGGACGACGCGGCGTATCCGATTGACGTGCTGTCCGTCGGCCCGGCTCTCTATTCCATCCTGCTGGACGGCCGCTCGTACGAGGTGGACTGCGTCCCGGTCGAGGATGCCTGGATCGTCCTGGTTGACGGCCAGCCGTTCCGGGTCGCCCTCCAAGACGAGACCGCGCTACCACAGCCACACACGATGACGGTGACGCCGAAAGCGGCGGGCGGCACGGTGATCGCGCCCATGGCGGGCAAGATCGTCAAGGTGCACGTCGCCGTGGGCGAGGAGGTCGCGGCGGGCGCGCCGGTTTGCACGCTGGAGGCCATGAAAATGGAGAACGAGCTGACCGCCGGATCCGCCGGGACGGTGGAAGCCGTCCAGGTATCTGTCGGTGACACGGTGCGCGCCGGCCAGGTGTTGGTGGAACTCGGGGACGGGAGCGAGAGACCGCCCGCTGCCCCGAGTGCGGATTAACTCTTCACGCAGAGATCAGTTAGAAGGTGCCAGTGATGAGTACACCTGAGCCCTCTCCGAACCACCACGCGACGGACGACCCGAACGTCGCCATCCGCGCCGCCCGGCAGGCCTGGGAAAGCCAGACACTCAAGCCGGCCCTCGATCGCAACCCGGAGCGGAAGCCCCAATTTGCGACCACCTCGGGACTGCCGCTGGATCGGGTGTACGGGCCGGAAAACGTTGACGCGGCCCCCTATACCGAGCGGATGGGTTTCCCGGGGGCGTTTCCCTTCACGCGCGGGGTGCAGCCCACCATGTACCGCGGCCGGTTCTGGACCATGCGGCAGTATGCGGGGTTCGGGACGGCGGAAGCCACCAACTGCCGCTTCCGGTATCTGTTGGACCAGGGGCAGACCGGCCTGTCCGTCGCCTTCGATCTCCCGACCCAGATGGGCTACGACTCGGACCACCCGCTGGTCGCGGGCGAAGTGGGGAAAGTGGGCGTGGCGGTGGATTCGCTGGCGGACCTGGAGACCCTGTTCCAGGGGATTCCCCTGGGAGAAGTCAGCACCTCGATGACGATCAATGCCACGGCCTCGATCCTGCTCTGCATGTACATCGCAGTGGCGGAGCAGCAGGGCGTCGCGCGCAAGCAATTGGCAGGCACGATCCAAAACGACATCCTCAAAGAGTACATCGCGCGCGGGACGTACATCTACCCACCCGGCCCCTCGCTCCGCCTGATCACCGACACCTGCGCGTTCTGCGCCACCGAGCTGCCTCGCTGGAACAGCATCAGCGTGAGCGGCTACCACATCCGCGAGGCGGGGGCAACGGCGGTCCAGGAGGTCGCCTTCACGCTCGCGGACGCGATCGCCTATCTCGAGGCGGCGGCCGGGGCCGGACTCCCCCCGGCGCGCTTCGCCCCCCAGCTGGCCTTCTTCTTTGCGTCACACAACCATTTGCTGGAAGAGGTGGCGAAGTTCCGGGCCGCCCGACGGCTCTGGGCAAAGATCGTGCGCGAGCGCTTCAAGCTGACCGACCCCAAGGCTGCCATGCTGCGCTTCCATGCGCAGACCGGCGGGGTGACGCTGACGGCGCAGCAGCCCGAGAACAACGTCGTGCGGGTGGCGATCCAGGCGCTCGCCGCCGTCCTCGGCGGGTGCCAGTCGCTCCACACCAACTCGCGGGACGAAGCGCTGGGGCTGCCCACCGAACACGCCGTCCAGATCGCGCTCCGCACCCAGCAGATCCTGGCGCATGAAAGCGGGGTGGCCGACGTCATCGATCCGCTCGGCGGCTCGTACGCGATTGAATCCTTGACGGATGCCATCGAGGCCGGTGCGCAAACGTACCTGGCCACCATCGACCGGCTGGGCGGCATGCGCCGCGCGATCGAGGCCGGCTACGTACAGAAGGAGATTCAGGAAGCGGCCTACCAGGCCCAGCGGGCCCTGGAGGACAAGACGCAGCTAGTGGTGGGTGTGAATGCGTTCGTGGACGAGCAGGCCGCCAAGGTGCCCGTGTTCCACGTCGACGAAACGTTGGCGGCAACGCAGTGCGAGCGGCTCGCCGCTTTGCGCGCCCGGCGGGACGCGGGCCGGGTCCAGGCGGGGCTCGCCGCCGTCAGCGAAGCCGCCGCCGGCACGGCAAACCTGATGCCGCCCATCCTGGCAGCAGTGAAGGCCTACGCGACGCTCGGGGAAATCTGCGACGCGCTGCGAGCCGTGTTCGGCGTCCACCAGGAGGCTGTCGTTCTGTAGCCGGCTGACGGTTCCGCCCCCTGTCGATTCTGCGTGATCTATCCGTGTGATCGGCGGTATGCAACTTTGCGCCGCCAGACATCATGTCCCTGCCGAGGTTCTCATGGAGAATGGTCTCTTGGCTTCTCCGCAGCGCCCGACGCCTCCGTACGCCGGAGGCTGCCCGTTGCCACGCCGTTGCCACGCAACATCTGGGGCGATAACGTCGGAGCATTGGAGCGCCTCTTGATCCGCGCAAGAGCGCGTCGAGACGATGGGACCGGGCGGGTACGGTTTCGGATGGTGGTGGGACGGCCACCCGATGAGCCTCAAGTGTGGCGCCTGGAAGTTCGGCACGCTGCTGCCGATGCTGGTCCTTTGGGCACTGGCCATTGTCTTGATGGTGTATGCGATCTGCGGGCCCGCCTCATGGAGACCACATGAAACCGCCCAACATCTCGCCCAACCAAATTCGCCCCCTCACACCGTGTGGCGAAGTCGTGGTTCCCGAATCCTACCGGGACAGTAACGGCCATATGAACATGCGTTGGTACTCTGCCCTATTCGATCAGGCCGGGGACACGTTTTTCGAGCAGGTCGGGCTCACGCCGGCATATCACCGCCAGCGCGGGACTGGCGGCTTCGATCTCGAGCACCACATTCACTTCCTCCGCGAGGTGCTTCCCGGCGACCGCCTGACCTTCTATCTGCGCGTAATCGGACGCTCGGCCAAGCGCCTCCACTACTGCCTGTTCATGGTCAACGAGACGCGAAGCACGCTCGCCGCGAGTTTCGAGTGTGTGAATGCCTTCGCCGACCTGACCGTCCGCAAGACTGCGCCCTATCCTGGCGAGGTCGCTGCACGACTCGATGCCCTGCTGCTTGCGCACGCAGCGTTGCCGTGGGCCCCGCCGATCTGCGGCGTCATGAAAGCGTAAGCGTCTCCGCCACCGCGTCCAGCGCTTCCCGCCACGACCCTGCGGACGCGCGGACAATCGTGAGCGGCGCGCCCAGACCGATGACCGCCAGGGTCGCCGTCGAGACCGGCAGTCTGAACACGCGCGAACCCGTCGCTCTCTACAGACGCGCCGGGAAATCCCTGCGGAACGTTAACCGCCGTCCGCGTGAGCAGGCCCGCGCGGTGATAGAGCGCAGCCCGCGGTGCGCCGCCGGCGCAAGCCAGCTGAAACCCACTGCGGAGCAGAAATGTCTGTTCGGGGCGTCGACCGGCGGGTTTCGCTTGACGTGTGAACGGTGGCACCTGACACTCCCGGCGCACGATCCATGGCAATCCTGAGGAGAATGCGATGGCAGTTCCGACGATCGACGAGTTGCTGAAGGAGCTCGAGCGCCGCCAGGACAGCGTGCGCGCGGGGGGCGGCCCGGAGCGGGTGCAGAAACAGCACGAAGCGGGCAAGCTGACCGCCCGCGAGCGACTCGGGCGCCTGTTCGATGCCGGCGCCTTCGCCGAGATCGATATGTTCGTCGAGCACCGCTGCACCGCGTTCGAGATGGTGCGGACGACCGCGCCGGGCGACGGCGTGGCGACCGGATTCGGCAAGATCCACGGTCGGCCGGCGGTGGCCTTCGCGCAGGATTTCACGGTGATCGGCGGGTCGCTCGGCGAGATGCATGCGGGCAAGATCAGCAAGCTGCAGGATCTGGCGTTGAAAATGGGTCTCCCGCTGATCGGGATCAATGACTCGGGCGGGGCGCGGATCCAGGAAGGCGTGGACTCGCTGCGGGGCTACGGCGATATTTTCTACCGGAACACCTTGGCCTCCGGGGTGATTCCCCAGATCTCGATCCTGGTCGGGCCGAGCGCGGGTGGTGCGGTGTACTCGCCGGCGATCACCGATTTCGTGTTCATGGCGAAGGGCATCGCGAAGATGTTCATCACCGGGCCCGACGTGGTGCGGGCCGCGGTCGGCGAAGAGATCTCGGCCGAGGAGCTGGGCGGCGCCCTGGCCCACAACCAGCGCTCCGGCAACGCCCATTTCGCCTGCGACACGGAGGAGGAGCTCTTCCAGACCGTGCGCCGGCTGCTGGCGTATCTCCCGCAGAACTGCCGCGAGGCGCCGCCCCGCCGTCCGACCACGGACGAGCCCGGGCGCACCGATGCAAGCCTGATCCCGCTCGTGCCCACGATTCCGCGCAAGGCGTACGAGGTGCGCGACATCATCGCCCGCGTCGTGGACCAGGGCGAGTTCCTCGAGGTCCATCAGCATTTTGCCCAGAACATCGTCGTCGGCTTTGCGCGGCTGGACGGCTCCACGATCGGGCTGATCGCCAACCAGCCCCGCATCATGGCGGGCTGTCTGGACATCAACGCCTCGGACAAGGCGGCGCGCTTCGTGCGGTTCTGCGACGCGTTCAACATTCCGCTGGTCACGCTGGTGGACGTCCCCGGGTATCTGCCGGGCTCGGCCCAGGAGCACGGCGGCGTCATCCGCCATGGGGCCAAGCTCTTGTACGCCTACTCCGAGGCGACCGTCCCCAAGCTCACGCTCATCCTGCGCAAGGCCTACGGCGGGGCCTATCTCGCGATGTGCTCCCGGCATCTCGGGGCCGACGTGGTGCTGGCCTGGCCGCAGGCGGAAATCGCCGTGATGGGGCCGGAGGGCGCCGCGGCCATCATCTTCCGGAAAGAGATGGCCGGGTCGCCTGAGCAGCGGCAGGAGAAGATCGAGGAATACCGGGAAAAATTCGCCAACCCCTACCAAGCCGCACAGCGGGGGTACATTGATCAGGTCATCAACCCGAAAGACACGCGGCCGAGCCTGATCGCCGCGCTGACGATGGCGGCGCACAAACAAGAGGCGCGACCGCAACGCAAGCACGGCAACATTCCGCTCTAGGTGAAACGATATGAAAGACCACGCGGCGATTCTCGCGGCAGCCCTGGCAGCAATGGGCGGACACCAAAGCGGGGCGACACACCAGGAGGATGCGATGCGGCGCTTTCGCGTGACGGTCAACGGCCAGCCGTACGACGTCAGCGTAGAAGAAGTGCGTGAGGCGAAGGCGCCGGTCTCTCAGGCGGCCGCCGCCCGCCCCGAGCCGCCGGCCGGCCGGCGCGTGGAGGCGCCGATGCCGGGGCGGATCCTTGACGTCCGGGTGGTTGTCGGCAGCCCGGTGGTTCCGGGGAGCGTGGTCCTTGTGTTGGAGGCCATGAAGATGGAAAACGACATCCTGGCCGACAGCGCAGGGAAGATCTCGGCGGTACATGTGAAGCCTGGTGACGCGGTCAACACCGGAGACCCGCTCGTCGAGATGGAGTAGCCAGAATCACGCGCCGAAAACGAGACGACTAACAACGACGGCCTGCCAATCGGCAGGCCGTCGTGCTTTCCTGGTAGTTTAATAATTTGTAGAACGTGTATGAATAAATGCTTTAGGGTTTCACGTTCCAGTGACGCCGGGCAACTGCCGCGTACAGAGCGGCATTCAAGAGCAGCACGCATGCCGAGAGAACGAATTGGTCCTTTCGCGTGAGACCAGCGGGGTAGAGGAGCGACAGCACGTAATGCTCGATGAAGCCTCCGCCATACCCGGCCTGTCCGCCGAGGCGGCGAAAGTGATTCTCGAGCGGGGTCAAGGGACAGATCCATCCGCTCAGTTCGATGAAGGCGCCCCAGAGTGCCGCCGGAAGGTGGACCCAGGCGATCCAGGGTCGGAAGAACACAAGGATCCCGCCCAGGACCACGAAACAGACGAACAGCAGATGCAGGATCACCAACCCGTCCGCTAGGATGCGGTACCCCATGAGTGCCCCACCTCGTGATGGCGAAGAGTGTACGTTGAAGGCCGCGCGTTTTCCACCCCGCACATCCGCACCGGCTCGTTGCGCCCATTTGACACTGCGCTGCAGAGCGTCTAGCGTGAGATAGGCACAGGCGGAGGACAGCCGCCTCGCCTTCCCGTTACAAATCGCCGCCCACATCCTGACCGAGAGTACGTATGGCACAGCCCTTCCGCTCACGCGCCGACTCCGGACCCGGGGTCCCCGCCACACTTCAGACGCTCATTCCTGCCCGCCTCGATCGCCTGCCTTGGTGCCGTTTCCACTGGATCGTCGTCATCGCGCTGGGCATCACCTGGATATTGGACGGCCTCGAGGTGACGCTCACGGGAGCGGTCGGCGGCATTCTGCAATCCCCCGAGACACTCCACTTCACGAGCGAGGAGATCGGCCTGATCGCCTCCTGGTATCTGACCGGCGCCGTGGTGGGTGCGCTCTTCTTCGGCTATCTCACGGACCGGCTGGGGCGGAAGAAGCTGTTCTTCATCACGCTCTGTGTCTACCTGGGGGGAACCCTCCTCACCGGATTCTCGGGCGGTTTCTGGTCCTTCGCGGCGTGTCGGTTTGTGACCGGCGCAGGGATCGGAGGCGAATATGCCGCCATCAACTCTGCTATTGATGAATTGATCCCGGCCCGGATCCGGGGCCAAGTGGATCTCCTGATCAACGGGAGCTACTGGATCGGAGCCGCGCTGGGATCCGTGGCGACGCTGTATTTCCTCGATCCACGCTTTTTCCCAGTGAACATCGGGTGGCGGGTGAGCTTCATCGTCGGCGCGGTGATTGGGTTGGGGATCCTCCTGTTCCGGCGCGCTGTTCCGGAAAGCCCGCGCTGGCTGATCACCCACGGGCACGCGGCCGAAGCGGAGCGGGTTGTCGGCGACATCGAGCGCATCGTAGCGGACACCTGCGGCGCGGACCTCGGAATGCCCTCTCGCGAGGAGACGCTCACCATCCATCCACAGTCACATTTTGGTTTCGCGATCATCGCGCGACTGATGTTCGGCGCATACCGAACACGTGCGGTGCTGGGATTGGCACTGATGGCGTCGCAGGCGTTCCTCTACAATGCGATCTTCTTTACGTACGCACTCGTGCTCACCCGATTCTACGACATTCCCGCAGATCGGACGGGCATCTATCTCTTGCCGTTCGCTATCGGGAACTTCCTCGGGCCGGCACTCCTGGGGCGACTGTTCGACACGGTCGGCCGCAGAGCCATGATTGCCGCCACCTATGCATTCTCGGCTGTTCTCTTGGCAGTCACAGGGGTCCTGTTCTCCCAGGGGCTGCTGACCGCGGCAGGCCAGACCGCCCTCTGGACCCTCATCTTCTTCATCGCGTCCCCGGCGGCGAGCGCCGCCTATCTGACGGTTGGGGAGATTTTTCCGCTCGAGATGCGGGCGATGGCGATCGCGTTTTTCTTCGCGCTGGGGACTGGTGTCGGTGGGGTGCTCGCACCCTGGCTGTTCGGGACGCTGATCGGCACCGGGTCGCGCGACCACCTGATGCTCGGCTACGTCGCGGCCGCGGCGCTGATGCTTGCGGCAGCGCTTGTGGAAATCGCGTACGGCGTCGATGCCGAGCGGACCGCGCTCGAAAAAGTGGCCGCTCCGCTCTCTGCGGTCAAATAACGCTTGCGACCTGCGCGATCGCCATCAGTGCGGGAGGCCGAAGGCGTAATACACGGCGCAGAGGAGGGCCAGGAGGATGGAGCCGGCAGTCAGCTCCCGTGCCCGGCCGGCGAGGACCTTCACGAGCGGATACAAAATCAGCCCGGCGGTCATGCCGTTCGCGATGTTATAGGTAAAGACGATCATGACGATGGTCAAGAACGCGGGTGCCAGCTCCGTGAGATCGCCAAAATCGATCCGGGTGATCGACCCGAGCATCAAGATTCCGACGGCGATCAATGCCGGGCCATACGCATATCTGAGATGCTGTAGTGGTTCGACTAAGGGCAGAAAGAACAGGGAGGCGGCGAACAGCGCGGCCGTGCTCAAGGCTGCGAGGCCGGTCCGCGCCCCATCCCGGATGCCGGTGGCGGATTCGATGAAGGCGCCGCTCGTCGAGGTGCCGATTGCCGCGCTGAACATACAGGTCACGGCATCGACCAGCATCGGACGCTCGATTTCGGGGAAGTCTCCCTTTTCATCGAGCATGCGGCCCGCAGCCCCAAGCCCCACCAGCGTGCCCAGGGTGTCCAGGAATCCCATCAGGAACAGCGTGAGGAGGATCGGCAGGAAGCTGAGCCGCAGCACCCCGGGGATGTCCAGCTTAAGCGCCACGGCGGACAGCGTATAGTCCCCAGTAAAGGGCAGCGCCATAATCGCCTTCGGCGCCAGACCGAATCCCAGTGCATACCCGAGCACGGCCGTCACCCCGATCCCGATCAGGATGGCACCTCGCACCCGGTGGTAGAGCAGGGTCACGATCGCGACGAACCCAAATATGGCGAGCAACACAGCGGGATCCCGGAAATTCCCGATTTTCACCGGCACGTCCGGGACCCGCAGCAAATTCGAGTTGGGGACGAGCAGCGCTTGCGCGGGCATGCCGGCCACGAAGCTCGTGACCACGCCGGTTTCGTACAGGCCGATGAAGGCAAGGAATAAGCCGATCCCAACGGCAAAACTGTGCTTCATGCTGGCCGAGATAGAGCGGGCAAGCCAGGATCGGATCTTCATGACCGTGATGAGGGCGAAGATCGCCCCGCTTACGAACACGGCGCCGAGCCGCAGCTGCCAGCTGATGCCCAGCGCCGTCAACCCGAAGGCGACAAACGCGTTTTCACCCATGTAAGGGGCGACCGCGATCGGCCGGTTAGCATAGACACCCATCAGTACGCACCCAAAGACGGCCGCCAGGATCGTGGCCACCGTGCTGGGCCCGACCGGCAGTCCGGCAAAGCTTAGGATTGCTGGGTTGACCACGATGATGTACGCCATCGTCACGAACGTGGTCGCTCCGGCTAGCAGTTCTTGGCGGACGGTCGTCTGGTGTTCCTGAAGCCCGAAGACCCGTTCCAGCATTGCCGTATTCCTCGGATGCGTGCGCAGTCCTGTCAATGATTGCAACCCTATACCGTCCCCTTTCCATCGTCAACGACGCGTGCTGAAATGAGGAGGGAACACCTACGGGAAGATTCTTCAAAGAATCGGGAAGACCCGGATGGCAATCCGTGTACCCCGAGAATTCCACCTGCAGCCCTCACACCATTGGCCCACGACGCTTCTCCGTTTCAGGCGAGGTCCGCGGGCCGCTTCCCCGCACGAACTGCCACTCGGCGAGGATTTGCTTTTTCACCCAAAACACTAGGGCGGAGGTGACCAGTGTCGCCTCCGCCCTTCACGACGGGATCCGAAATGATTAGGAATCGCTCTTCGAACTGGAAGGGCCGCGGGCGCCACCACCGCTGGCGAGGGCCTGTCGCGCCTGGGTGATCTTCGGGCCCATCTTCCTGGCAATGGAACCTGGATCAAAACCGGTAGCTTGCAGGTTCTGCTGCGCTTGTTTGATGGACTAGGACCCGCCGAACGCCTGCGTCGGACTCACATCGCCGCTCAAGCTGCTGCTCATACCCGAAGCCCCTGTGTCGCTGCTCGTGCGACCACTCGAGCTCGTGCAGAGCCTCGTCGAGGACGAATGCCTGCGGATTGCCGGATCGGTGAGTGAGCGCACCTACGCCGCGGGCCGGTACGCGGAAGCCGCTGCGCTCCCCTGCCACGTGTGCCTCGGTCGCGAGTTCGTCGTGATCTTGACCCTGCCGGGCTACGAAGGCTTGAAAGCGCCCACGGACCGCCGCTCCAGACGCCCCCAGGCGGCCTGAACTTCGGGGCATCTGTTCGAGCGTGTCAAGGAAGGGGATGGTCGCGATGTTGCGCGATCAGGCGGCTTTGAGTCCGCTCCGATAGCGTGCCCACCGCACCTTGGCGGCTTCGCTCTGACGCTTGCGCGTCAGGGCGCTGACCACCCGCCTCTTATCTCCGTGCGACTTCACGATATGCAGCGTGCGGCCGCCAGAATGCAAGAGAGAACGGATAGTCCCGATCTGCCGCTCCAAATTCTGCCGCTCCGATTCCAGCTCGCGCAGGGCGCTCTCCAGTTCATGCTTCGATTCGGGAGTCATAGTCGCTCTTTCCTTCGTGGGTGTTCCGCGTACCTCTTTACGATAACGGACTAACATCATCCCGTCAAATAGCCCCCTCCGCTCATGCATTATTTAGTTACTCGGCGAAAGGCGACACGCGATGCGCATTATGCGCCCGCCTCCAGTGCGGAGATTCCCGTGATGTCGCGTCCCACAATCAGGGTGTGGATGTCGTGTGTGCCTTCATAGGTGAAGACAGACTCCAAATTCAACATGTGCCGGACCACGGGGTATTCATCCATGATACCGTTCGCGCCCAAAATATCGCGGGCCATCCGCGCGATGTCGAGGGCCGCAGCGACATTACTCCGCTTGGCAAGCGAGACCTGGGCAAAGTGCATGCGGTTCGCGTCCTTGAGCCGGCCGAGCTGGAGACAGAGCAGCTGTGCCTTGGTGATTTCGGTGAGCATCTGAACCAGCTTCTGCTGCACGAGCTGGAAGGCGGCGATCGGCGTTCCGAATTGCCGGCGCTTTTGGCCATAAGCCAACGCCGCGGCATAGCAGGCCATCGCCGCGCCGATGACCCCCCACGCGATGCCATAGCGCGCCTGATTGAGGCAAGAGAGGGGTGCGCGCAGGCCATCGCCGTCTGGCAGCATGTTATCTGCTGGAATGCGGCAATCCTGGAACGCCAATTCCGACGTGGCCGACGCGCGCATCGAGAACTTGCCGTGGAGATCCTGGGCGCTGAAGCCAGGCGTCCCACGCTCGACCAGAAATCCGCGAATCACTCCGTCCAATTTGGCCCAGACCACCGCAACATCCGCAATGCTGCCGTTTGTGATCCAAAGTTTGGTGCCATTCAGGACGTATTCGTTGCCCACCCGCACGGCCTTCGTCATCATGCTGCCCGGATCCGAGCCGGCGTCCGGTTCGGTCAGCCCGAAGCAGCCGATGGCCTCGCCGGTGGCAAGGGCCGGAAGCCAGCGCGCCTTCTGCGCCGCCGATCCGTAGGTGCGGATCGGATACATGACGAGCGCACCTTGCACAGACGCGAAACTGCGGATTCCCGAGTCACCGCGCTCCAGCTCCTGCAAGATTAATCCGTAGGCGACATTCCCCAGTCCGGCGCATCCATAGCCGTGCAGGTTTGCCCCGAGAAAGCCCAAGGCGCCAAGCTTTCGAACCAGATCCACGGGGAAAGCGCCCTCGCGAAAATGGGCGGTAATGATGGGAAGCACTTCGTTATCCGTGAATGCCCGGGCGACATCGCGGCTCATCCGCTCTTCCTCTGAAAGCAGGGCTTCCACGTCGTAATAATCCACCCCCTTGAAGGTACTCATGGCGTGTCCTCCCTCCCGCCCGGCGCCGCCCTGCGGACCTCCCATATTCACGCGGCTGTCACGTTGTGAGCGAATAGCAGATAGGATGATGCTACTGCATTACGGGAGATTCGTCAGTTGAAAGACAAGGCCACACGCGACAGCATCTGGCAGAAACGCACGCATGCACGGAATGCGGGACTCTTGGCAGGGAGGGTCCCACGGGCGAGGGAGACCCCGCCCGTGGGTGGGAGGGGCTAGGCTCGTGCCGCAGCCGGCCGCACTGCGCGCGCTTTGCCAAACGCCTGCAGCGCGTCCCAAGCGAGCAACAGTGCGAGGATCACCAACGTGACGCCGATGGCCGCGGCGACCAGATTGCCGAAGATGAAGGGCACCTTCAGGTTGGGCGCAAAGGCGGCCTGGAACGAGATGACGGCCGTGACGACCAAGGCGGCGACTGTGGTCACATACAAGAAAATCGCCGGCCAGAGCGTCCATTGATACGACTTGCCAGTCTGCGCCAGCCAGATGCTCACCAGGAGCAGCGCCATGCTGGCCATGAGCTGGTTCGAGCCGCCGAAGAGAATCCAGATGCGGGACCAGAATCCAGTCCAGAACAGGATGAGCGTGAGGAGGAGGCCCACGATCGACCCGAAATGCACGTTCTTGAACGCGGGCATGGCGCCGCCCACCAGTTCGCCGCCCGCAATGCGCATGAAGCGCAGCGTCAACTGCATCACCGTCAGCGCCATGATGACCAGGAACGCCGCCCCGAACGCGCCGCCGAAGCTCTTCGGAATGCCGAGCACGTTCAGGTACTCTGCCATCCCGCCGGCGAACACGGCTCCGGGCCCGCCGCCCTTGGTCAGTTTCTCCATGTACCCTGCGAATCCGCCGAAGGCCGTGACGGCGAACAGGACCGACAGGATCGCCAGCACAGATTCCATGTACATGGCGCCGGCGCCGACCGGCAGGGCATCCGTCTCCTTCTCGAGCTGTCGGGCCGTTCCCGAGCTGGACACCAGGCTATGCCAGCCCGACACCGCCCCGCAGGCAATCGTAACGAACAGGATCGGCCAGAGAGGGGTGTCGAAGCCCGGCGCGATGATGCCCTTGGCCGTGAAGCCCGTGAAGGCAGGGAAATCTCCGAAGCTGGGCATCCTCAAGAATATCCCGATGATGGATCCGATGATGCCCAGGAACACGAGCCAGAACGCCACATAGTTTACGGGCTGCGCGAATTGCCAGATCGGGAGGACCGAGCCGAGATAGCAGAAGCCCAACGCGACGATGCCCCAGAAAAACACCGACCACTTCATCGGCCCGTATGGCGTGGCGTACAATACGAAGGAATCCTTCCCGCCATTAATGGCATCCACGATCGCTCGGAAGGGCTCCGTGGTCCCCAGCCAGATGCCGAAAATTCCGACACCGACACACACCAGAGTCGTGAGCAGCAAGTCCTTGCGCCACTTGTACGTCATCTGCCCCGCCAACACACCGGCGAGGGTCAGGACGATGAATCCGAGCGGCACGTTCGGGTTCGAAAAGATCCCCGCGACGATGGCCGAGAAGGCGCCCATGATGAGCAGGAGATAAAAGTAAAGGAACGAGAGGAGGATGGTCCGGGCCCTTGGCGAGATGAGCTTATAGCTCAACCCGCCCATCGTCAGCCCGTC
>DATJQT010000300.1:0-29094 GCA_035505475.1 Vulcanimicrobiaceae bacterium | reverse complement strand
AGCGTTACGCCGGAAGATCCTCGGCCAAAAGGACGTACTTGAGGATACCCGCCTGGGGCTCCGGCTCAGCGTGCGGCATGCGGCTGGGAACGCCCGCTCCAGCTTCGAAGAAGCCTTGCGCAAGGACGAGGCATCCGTCCGGGATCGGTTGATCAGTGATTTGCGCCGGGAGTTCCCAGCCTGGGCGCAGAGCCTGAACGTGGCGACCGCGCGCTTTGACGAATGGCTCGGGACGAGCCTCACCCGGGAGATGGCGGACCTCTCCGCCCAGCATCGCGCGGAGTTCGTGGCCCCGGTCGAGCGCGTCGGGCGCCAGCTCTCGCAAGCGCTCCAGGACTTCCGCAACCGGCTGTCTGAACGCACCCTCGACGCCCTCGGCGTGCCGTTACGCACCACCGAGATGGATCTCCAGACAGAGGACCCCGGCTCCCCGGATGTGCGGGTGGGGAAGATCTTCGATCACACCTGGGAGCTACTATCGCCCCTCATCCCAATGAGGCTCCTTGGCGGAACGGTCCAGCGGCACTTTGCGCGCAAGGTGGCGGATGCTGTTTTCATGAACCTGTCGCGGCTGGCCTCGCAGTGGGAAGCGATCGTGAACGGGGTGCTGTTCGCGCTCGAGAAAGAGGCCCTCCGGCGGCTCGATGCCTTGATCGGCACGGTCGAGGCGCTTTTGGCCGCCACTCGCGAGCAGGGCCCGCGCATTCGGGAGGACCTGCATAGCCTGGATCTGCTCCGGAATGCATTGGCGCCCGATGACGGAGGTCGGTAGGCAAGCCGCGGTTCGGGTAAGGATCTTCGCCTTGACGGTATTGCTGAGATATGGCATAAAACAGACGATTTGTTTGCGATGGAGTTCGCGAATTCCGCCGTACATGGGCGGGTGATAACTCCTACTGGCAGAACGCCGGTAGGAGTTTTTGTTTTTGAGAGTTCCCGCGGACGGCATCGGGTCCGCAGTAAGCGGACGGACGGAGCACACGATGGGAGCGCGCCCTGCACAACGTGGATGTCCGGCCAAGGACCCTTCGAACCCTTCAGATAGATTTCCGTGGGGGTGACCGGAGCTGCTGGGGCAATACGACGGGGGCATACTCGGGTCGGAACAATCATGTGCGGGGTCACGGAACACGGACTATGGATGCCGAGACTCCAGACATTTCCACGGCGGACGGCGCTGTTTGGCCCATCGCGCAAGTCAAGCCATGCGTCGTCCGTGAGGCGGAGATTCCTGGACCGCAACCGTGCGAGCTGCGTTGGGAGCGGCCGGTTCCCGGAGACCCATGCAGGCGCCGGGAGATCGTCTGCATGGCCGCTTGTGGCAAACGCCTCGCTGTCGTCGGAGATGAGGAATCCGTCCTGCGCGCGGCCTGCACGCCGTGTCCGATTCCCCGAGAGATCGCCCCGCGACCGTGCCTGTATCTGGTGCCGTTCAAGACGGATCGGGATGGGCACCCCCGCGACTACTTCGCGTGCCGCTGGTTCTACACCCTCAAGCCAGAGAATCCCGCCACCGGGACCGAGATCATGTGCGATGGGTGTCCCTACTGGTTTCCCCGCCCGCCCCTGGCCATGGTGCGGGACCTGTCCGCGAAGACCGAGCGGATCATCCAGTATCACCAGGACGCCTGGGCAGGCCGACTGCCGCCCTCTTCACTCGGCAACTGGGTGGCGTCCTGGCCGACGCCGAAACCCCAGCTGCGCGGACTCCTGCGCCGGCTGATGCGATGGGCATGGTCGGGGGTGTGGTGAGGGGAGGAAGCGATGAAACTCCTGGTCGTCTCCGATATTCATGCGAACTGGCCGGCCCTCCAGGCGATCCAGGAACCAGCGGATGCCATCGTCTGTCTGGGGGATGTGGTCTCGTACGGCCCGTTCCCGCAGGAGTGCGTGGCCTGGGTGCGGGAGCGGGCCGCGTACGTGATCCGGGGCAATCACGACACCGCGCTCAGTTACCAGACCGATCCGCGGGTGGCACCGGCGAAACAGGCTCTCGCGTTGGCGACCCTGGAGGCCCACCGGCGGCTCCTGTCGGAGGCGGACGTGCGCTGGCTCCACGACCTCGGAACGGCGGCCCATTTCCACTTCGACGGCTGCCGGTACACCATCGTCCACGCCGCACCCAGCGACCACTTGTTCAACTACCGGATCACGCCGGCCCTGGGAGAGGAGGCGCTGAAAAAAGAGATGGCGGGGGTGCGGGCCGACCTGGTGCTGCTCGGCCACACGCATCTGCCGATGCAGCGCGCGGTCAACGGCACCGTAGTGCTCAACCCCGGAAGCGTGGGTCAGTCGCTAGACGGCGACCCGCGGGCGAGTTATGCCATCATTCAGGACGGGGTGGCCACCATCCGCCGTGTGGAGTACGACATTGAGGCCACGACCGCGGGCATCCGGCGAATGGGAGTGCCGGACGAGATGGCGGATGTCCTGATCGGCATCCTGAAGACCGGCCGCCCCTGAGCCGGTCGTGCGGGGATAGGGTGCGGCTCAAACGGCCCACAGTCTACGACCTGAACGTCCTCGGGGTCTCGTTCTACCAGTCGCGGGCGTATGATCTCGCGATCGTGCAGTTCAAAGAAGCGCTCCGCCTGGCGCCCGAGTTGCCGTCGCTGCACTTCAATCTGGGCGGCGCCTATTACGGCAAGGGGCGCCTCGCCGATGCGGAGCGGGAGTTCCGCGCCACGCTCGACGTTGCGCCGGACCACGTGGGAGCGCACTGGTTCCGCGGGATCTGCCTGGCGCGGCTGGGCCGTCTGACGGACGCGCTGCAGGAATTCGAATGGGTGGTCGGCCATTCCATCGGAACCCGCGAGGCCCGCACGGCCCGGGAGGAAATTGCGATCATTCGCGTGAAGCAATCACGGCAGCAGGATGCCTCACCATGACTCGTGGATCGGACACGATGTCCGCACCGGCGAGTGCTCCTTCGCCAGGGGCGGCGTCGGGCGAAGAACTGTGCACCCCGGACTCGCAGGCCAGGAGCCACCAGCGCTCTGACGTCGGCGTCTGCGAGATTCTCGCGCGGCTGGAAAAGCCCGGCTGTCTCCTGTGTGCCGAGGCCCGTGAGGCGCGGGCCCGATACTTCTTCTGGTTTGTCAACGAGAGCTATGGCGAGCTGCCCACGATCACCCGCCTCCAGCGGGCGCGCGGGTTTTGCCTGCGCCATACGCGGCACCTCTTGGCGTTACAGGCGACCAGCCAGACCTCGTATACCGCCGGCTACATCCTGCAAGCCTGCGCGGATTGGCTGGACGCCGTGCCGAGCGGGGGGTCCGCATCCGCGAAGGGCGGTCTCCTCGCGCTGGACTGGCTTCCGCCAAGCGCGCCGTGCCCGGCGTGTCTCGATGATCAGGAGACGGTCGGCCGCTACGCCTGGTTCCTCTCGAATGCGTTCCGTTGGCCCGAGGTGGTTGCATGCTATTCTCACTCGGATGGGGTGTGCTTCCGGCATTTCAGCGAGGCCGCGCCGTTGGCCGATTGGGCGACCTTGCAGGCCCTCGTGCGGCACCAGCGCGAGCGCCTTATGGCCGCCCGCCAGGCGATTCAGGAGGCCGGCAACGGGACCCAGCCGGCCGCGGCCCAGGATGCCTGGCGCCGCCTGTTCGGCCACGACATGGAAGCACCGATCCGGTCGTGTCTGGTGGCTGGCGAGCGCGGCAGGCCGCCATCCGAACGATCGAGCCGCCCACCCGCGACGGCCTCACGGGCCTGGGCGCCGGCCTTCGAGGAAACCTGCCGCCTGCTGGAGCAACCAGGCTGCCACCTGTGCCGCATCGCAGCGGGGGCACGTGAGCGCTATCTGGCCTGGTTCGAGCAGGAATTCCGAGACGTGCCACAGCTAGACTATCGCTGGAACCAGAGCCGCGATTTCTGCCCGGAACACGCCTGGCTGTTTGCCGCGCGGTGCAGCGCGCCCGTGTTTGCCGCGCTCGGTGACGCCCTGCTCGGGACCGCGCTGGCCCGCCTGGAGGAGTTGGAGCGGTTGCTCGAGCGGCCGATTCCGGCGCGGGTCCTGGATCGCATGCGCATGCTGCCCGCGCGCTGGCAGGAATACCGCGAGCCCGAGCGAGGCGAACCAGGCGGCCCCGTGCAACGCGTCCTCCGAACCGTGCGGAGCCTCTGGACTACTCCTCGCGACGTGCTGGTGCACCTGCGCAATCGGACCCTCCGCCATGGAAGGTGCCCGGTCTGCGAACATGCCGAACAGGCCACGTCGCGTGCCGCCGACCGGCTGCTCGCGGTGATCGTCGATCCCGAGGGGTGCCGCTGCTTCGGCCGTTCGTACGGGACGTGTCTCCCTCACGGGGCACTGTTGTTGGCGCGCGCGCACATTTCGCAGGTCCGGACTGCGGTCCGGGACATCCTGCTAGCGCGCGTGTCGGTGGAACACTGGGAAGTCGAGGAGTGGTTACGCAAGCAATCCTGGTCCGTCCGGCACGAGGCGCGAGGCACCGAGGGCACCGCCTGGCAGCGCGCGCACGCCCGCATTGCCGGGGCGGTGGACGAGGGGGGGTATGGCTTCTAACTTCCTGGTGGCATTGACCCCGGCACAGGCACGGGTCGTTGCAACGACGCTGCAGCGCGTCGAGAAGGGACTCAAGGTCATCGACCGCCTGCTCGTCGAATCCGCCAGCGAGGCGACCTACTGTTTTGGGGGAGAATCTGACGGGGCAGCAACGCGCGGGAATCCGCCACCTCTGTCGGCGCGTCCAAGGGTCCGTGGCCAAAGCCTCCGTGGCGGTCCGGGCCGAGCCCAAGCATCGCTCGCTCCCGCGCGAGACCCACGGGGAAGCCGACGCGCTCCAGGCCGTGCTGGAGACTGCGAAGAGCGCCGCGCTCAGAGGCTCTGGACCGCCGCTGGGCCGCGAGGAGGGGACAGTGATCGACGCTGCCTTGCAAGAGTCCGGCGCAGGCCTAGCGGAGATGCTCCGGAATGTGGCGCCGGCCGTGCGCGGTAAGCCGGGCGCTTCTCCGGCCGAGTCCTCATGCGGCGGGGGTGCGGCATGACGGCTCAGCCAGAAATCGCGTTGACGGCGGCCCAGGTCCGGTCCGTGAGTATCACGCTGCACCTTGTCGAGCGGAGCCTGGGCGAAATCGAGCGACTGCTCGCACATCACCGAACGGGGATAACAGAATGTGTGGTGGACGATCTCACCCCGGACGTCCGCCAGGGCATCGTTACGTGCTGCGATGAGATGCAGCAGGCGGTGGCGGCTCTCGCACTCGAGGTCGGGGTGATAGTCGATCACCGGTCGCTACGTCGGGTGATTTCCGGGCAGATGTCCATCGTGTGGGTGGCCATCGAAGACACCAAGAGTCCGGGGCTCCGAGGCTACGGGCCACTGGCGGAAGCGGACGCCGTTCGCGTCGATGAATGGTTGGAGAATATCTCTCGACCGCTCCTGGCCCTGCTCCGATTGGTGAGCGAACCGACTCGAGGTCGCGGCGGTGCGAGTCCCCAGATTTGCGATATTCTCTAGGGAGAGAGTGTGCGCTATCCCCATCCCACGATTCGGGAGCATTTGCGCCGAATCCTGGAACCGCGGTCTCCGCTGGCGGCTGACGCCCGCCCCGGCTGAGGACCTGACCCGGGCCGCCGGCCTGCAGCCGCTCCTGCCAGAGGCGGGATAGATGGACTTCGAACGGTTCGACGGGTTTTGGCGGCGCCTGGCCAAAGATCAGCTCGGCCTGCCCGAGGCGCTGCCGGTGGGCGCCCTGCTGGCGAAAGCGCTCGAGACCTGGACGGGCTGCATCGTCTGCAATCTGCTCCGGTTGCGGGCCTTCGACGTGATTGCCCGGTGGCAAGCGGCCCTGGTCAGCGATCTCGCGGAGCGCCGGGACTTCCTGCGGTGCGAGACCTGGTGCAATCGGCACGGCTGGCTGGTCATAGAATTGAGCAGCCCCCGGGACTTGGGCCGGCTGCACCGGCAGTTGCTGCTGGCGCCCAAAGCCCGGATGGAGGACCTGCTCCGCCGGGATCTGGGGCGGCTGCGGGGCCATTCGCCCCAGGCGATCCTCGCCTGTCTGGTCGGCGAGCGCGTCTGTCCGCTCTGTCAGGACGAAGCGGCGCTCCTGCGAGACCTCCTCGATGATCTGGTGCAGGGCCTAGCCACGGGAACATTGCGGGCGACCTTCGCGCAATCCGAGGGATGCTGCCTCCCGCATCTGGCGGCGTTGCTGGCGCAAGTGCCCGATGGCGACACCGCACGCTTTTTGCTGGAAGCGACCCAAAGCGTGCTGAACCGGTTGGCCGCCGATCTGGATCGCTACGAGGAGGAAACCCAGAGCCATCGCCGGGACTACGGGTCGGCGGCGGATGCCCCCGGTCGGGCCATGCGCGTGTGGGCCGGCCGGCGCGGGACCGCGTCCGACCTGAGCGCCTCCCCGCCGCCGGCGGCGCCCGGGGAGGGGGGGCGGCCGGTCTCTAGCGCGAGAGTGCAGAGGGGCGAGTAAGCAGTGCAACCGGGACCAGGTGCGATGAGAGCAGGGATGCGGAGCGAGGAACTGGCAGCCAAGCTGGGCGATCTGACGGGCAACCGGGAGGCAATGGCCCAGCTGATCCTACAAGGGGAGCGGGCGGTGCCGGCCGTGGCGGCGGTGCTCCTCGGCCCCCCGTCGTCCATTGCGGAGCCTCGCTGCCTTGCGGCCGAGATCTTGGGGGCAATCGGCGGGGAGGCGGCGCTCAGTGCGCTGATCCGGGCCTTGACCATTCATGACGTCCGGAGGCTGGATCCGGTCTTGCGCCTGGCGGAAGAAGCTGTCCGCAATCGGGCCGCCGAGCAGCTCGGGAAGCTCGGGAATCGCCGGGCCATCGGGCCTTTGATCTATGCGCTCGCCCGCGAGGGCGTCCGGGGGGCCATGGGGGCGCTCGCCCAGTTCGGAGAGCCGGGCGGGATTCGATACGTGGTCCGGCGCCTCGAAGACCCGTGCGACCGTGTGGCCGCCGCCGACGCGGTGCTACGCTACGGGCGGATCGCGGTCCCTGACCTTGCGGCCACCCTGATCGAGCTGAAGCCCTCGGCTGAGGATGAGGCGCTCATGAGCATGGAGAGGCGCGCAGAAGCGGCACGCCTCCTCGGCGTGCTCGGGGATGATCGGGTGATCCCCACACTTGAAGCGTACCTGGAGGACTCCGCCCCCCGCAGTGCGGCTCGAGGCGGCGCTGGCCCGGCTGGCCCTGTCGCGAGCCGATGTGCCGGATGGGGTACTGCGACTCGTGGCGGAGAATCTGGGCCATGCCAACATGGCCGTGGCCGAGCGCTGCATGGACGCGCTGGTATCGATGGGGGATCGCAGTATTCCCCACCTCGTCGCCGTCGCCGGGCCGAGAGTCGCGCGACCTCGGGGGTCGCGCCAGCCGTCCGAAGATGCCCACCAGGTTGCCGCGATCCAGGTCCTGCAGCGGCTGGGCACTGAGGCGAGTGCCCACGCGCTGGAAGGATTCATCCGGGACGTGAGTCCGCTGGTCCGCGGCTGTGTCTGGCGCGCGCTGGGACGATCGCCGTTGGATTCTTTGGAGAGTTGGCCGCGTTATGCCCGGGGAGGGTGAGGGACAATCTTCATCGCGAGCACAGGCTATCGAAAGGAGGTGTGCTCTGTCTACACAAGGTCTGCCGTTCCTGGCGCGCTGGAGATTTGGGAAGTCCCGCCCTGATCTGGAAGCCGGGCTCAAGGTTCGGGTGTCCGTCCTTCTGTTCCGGGGGGAACGCATCCTGCTCATCCGGCACCGCCGCGATACACGCTTTTACTGGGTGCTACCGGGGGGAGGGGTGGAGGTCGGCGAGGGCGTGATCGCCGCGGCAGAGCGGGAGCTCCGCGAAGAGGCGGGCCTCACCGTGGAAATCGTCCGGCTCTTCTATATAGGGGAAGTCATTTCCCCGGACGGGAAAAAGCACGTCCTGGATTTGATCTTCCTTGGCGAGGCGCAGGACCATCAACCGCTCCGTGCCTCGCAGCAATGGCAAATGGAGGAGCCGCACTTCGTGCCGCTCGAGGACCTGCCTTCACTGGCGTTCTATCCGCCAATCGCGACGCAAATCATCGAGGACTTCCAGGCGGGTTGGCGGACTCCATTCCGGTTTCTCGGCAATCTTTGGCGGAACATGGATGATGCCTGGGAATGGCCGGGACCGGAACGGTTGGAACAATGAACTCGGGAACTTTATCGCGGGGAACTGAAGAGGGAAGCAATTGATGCGGGCCCATACTGCTACCGAACCAGGGTCACAGGAACGCGCCGGACTCGGGCGGAATGTCATTGCCCTCGGCTGGGTGGCATTCTTTGGCGGCTTGGCTCAGGACATGATCCTCCCGGTACTCCCCGTCTTTTACACAAGCGTGCTGGGGCTCCGGAAAGAATTTGTCGGAACCATCGAAGGGGCCCTGACCTCCGTGGTCAGCTTGGCCAAGATTGGAGCGGGGTATCTGTCGGATGCACTGGGACGCCGAAAGGCGGTCGTATTCGTCGGCTACGCGCTCTCGGCCCTGGGACGACTCGGTCTGGGATTCGCAGGATCCGGGGGAGCGGTGTTCGGGTTGCGCCTCAGCGACGGGCTGGGCAAGGGCTTGAAGGACGCGCCCCGCGACGCCTTGGTGGCTGGTGCGGCAGGGGACCGGAGCCTGGGGTATGCATTCGGTGTGCAGCGCACCTTGGACACGCTCGGCTCCGTCCTAGGTCCGGTGGGCGCCTTCTTGTTCCTCAAGCTCTGGATCGGACCGCCCAGCCGCACGTACCCCGCCTTGTTCTTCTGGGCGGGGCTCGTGGCGGCGATTCCCCTGTTGATTATTGGCGTCTTCGTCCGTGAACGGAAGGCTGCGGTCAAGAAGCAGCCGCTGTCCTTGACCGTGCTACGCGGACCGTTTGCCGGTTTTCTGGTCGTCATGCTCCTCTTCACGCTGGGGAATTCCTCGGACGCCTTTCTGATCTTGCGGGCACAGGGTGTGGGTGTCCCGGTAGCGCTCATCCCCATCGTCTATGCTATCTTCAATCTCGTGTCCGCCTCGGCGGCAATTCCCGCGGGCCGGCTTGCGGACCGGGTCGGCCGGCGTCGGGTTATCGGATACGGCTGGGGAGTGTATGCCCTGGCTTACTTGGGCTTTGCGTTGGCGACCGCTCCCTGGATGATCTGGTTCCTCTACGCATTCTATGGATTGTTTTACGCGCTCACGGAAGGGTCGGCCAAGGCACTCGTTGCGGAACTCGTCCCCGACGAAGGCCGGGGAGCGGCATACGGCCTCTATAGCGCCGCAATTGGGGTGATGGCCTTGCCAGCCAGTGTGATTGCCGGGCTGCTCTGGGATCGGGTATCTCCTGCGGCCCCGTTTGCATTCGGCGCGGCCCTTGCGGCGGCTTCCGTGGTAGGCTTAGTCCTTCTGCCACAGCCCGAGAAGCTGGATGAAAAATAATTGCCCACCCACAAAGGAGACAAGATGAGTGACACGATTGCTGCGGTGCGTGCCCTGGAAATCCTCGATTCCCGCGGAAACCCCACGGTCCGGGTCCAGGTGAGGCTGACGAGTGGGATCACGGCCTCGGCTTCCGTTCCCTCGGGCGCCTCGACGGGCGAGAACGAGGCACTGGAGCTGCGGGACGGCGACAAGACACGATATGGTGGCAAGGGTGTGCGCAAGGCGGTGGCGAACGTCAATGACGTGATCGGGCCGAAACTCAGAGGGATGGACACCGCGCGGCAAGCCGAGATCGATCGGCTGATGATCGAGATGGACGGTACCCCCACGAAGGCCACCTTGGGCGCCAACGCCATCCTGGGCGTGTCCATGGCGGTCGCCCGGGCGGCGGCGGGGGCCGCCGGCCTCCCGCTGTATGCCTATCTCGGGGGCCCGGGCGCGGTGCGGCTCCCCGTGCCGATGATGAACATCCTGAACGGTGGCAAGCACGCGGACAACAGCGTGGACTTCCAGGAGTTCATGGTCATGCCCGTCGGCGCGCCTAATTTTGCCGAAGCCTTGCGTTATGGCGCGGAGACCTTCCACGCGCTCAAAGGCATCCTGCACAAGAAGGGGTACGCGACCAGCGTCGGGGACGAGGGCGGTTTCGCGCCGAACCTGAAGAGCAATGACGAAGCCTGCGAGGTAATCCTTCAGGCTATCCAGGCCACTGGGTATCAACCGGGCAAGCAGGTCGCCCTGGCTTTGGATCCGGCCGCCAGCTCCTTCTACGAGACCGGGGCGTATGTGCTGTCGAAATCCGGCCAGGGCCGGAAGACCAGCGCGGAACTGACAGCCTTGTACGCCGGGTGGGTAAAGAAGTATCCCATCATTTCCATCGAGGACGGGTTGGCCGAGAACGACTGGGCTGGATTCCGGGAACACACGGCAGCCCTCGGAGAGAAGGTCCAGATTGTCGGGGACGACATTTACGTCACGAACACGCAGTTCATCGCCCGCGGGATTCAGGAGCGCACGACCAACGCGGTCCTGATCAAGCTGAACCAAATCGGCACGGTTACGGAAACGATCCAGGCGATCGACATGTGCCGGAAGGCCGGCTGGGGCTACGTGATCTCACACCGGTCGGGCGAAACCGAGGACGCATTTATTGCGGACTTCTCCGTCGCGATGGGCGGCGGCCAGATCAAGACCGGCTCCGCGTGCCGGAGCGAGCGGATTGCGAAATATAACCGCCTGATCGAGATCGAGGCGGAGCTCGGCAAGGACGCCGTATTCGGCAGGTGAGGGCTGACGCGGAACGGGAATGGCACCGTCTGGCTGGCGCCGCCGATCTGGGTGGAGCGATTGACGTGATTGTCTGGGCTTTCCTGGCCATTGCCGGAGTGGTTCTGGCGTTCGTGGCCAGCGTGTCGTCGCTCGAGGTTCCGGAGGCGGGTGGCGGCCCCGTCCGCGTGATTGCATCCATTCCTGGGCCCGTGGGGCTCGTCATCCTGTCCCTGTTCGCTCTTGCTGCGTGTGGCGTGCTGTGGCGGTTCCTGCCGCGCGGGCTCCGCCGCCGCAGGAAGAAGGGCGAGGAGCCCTGGGTGATGGTCCGGGAGGAACCCAAGGCCTCGCCGTGGTTGCTGGCCGTGCTTGTTGTGGTGGGACTGAGCCCCGGCGCGCTGGCAGCATACCTCCTGCTGCACTACGGCTGGCCTCCGTTTTCCCACATTCCAACCGTCACGCAGGCCCCCGGGTTCCACAGCCCGACCACGGCGTTATCCCTCGGACCACTCCCATCGGCTGCCACTCTCCCCTGGTTCAGCGGTGCCCTCACCTTGGTGGGCCTGCTCGTCGGTGCAGGCTCCTTGGCACTGGTGTTGTGGTTCCTCTACGCTGGCCGGATCGAGGCTAACGAAGAACTCGCGCCAGCCGTCGCGTCTCACTCACCGGAGCCACTGCTCAAGGCTGTGGAGGAGAGCCTGGATGTTCTCCGTCAGGATCCGGACCATCGCCGGGCCGTGATCCGCTGCTATCGCCGATTCGAGCGGACGCTCGACAACATGGGCGTGCCGCGCGAGCCCTCGGAGACCCCCCTGGAGTTCGTGCGTCGGACCCTGAGCCAGTTCCCGTTGCCATCCGAGCTCGTGCACCGGCTTGTCGAGCTCTTTCAACTAGCCCGATTCAGCGAGCATCCGGTCGGACCCCGGCAACGGGATCAGGCGCTGGAATCACTCCTCAGCATTCAATCTCTGTTGGCGGGGCGAAGCGTTCATGCCGCATAACCGCCGTTCGATCCGCATTCTTCTCGGATACCTCGGTCTCGTGGCCGCAGTGGTGCTGGTGTTGACGCCGGCGTATTTTCTCGAGGCGCCCGCCGTACGCCCAGTCGTAGTTCGGGCGGGCGCCACCGTACTCGCGGGCATTATCCTGATCCACGTCCGACGGAGCGTGAGGGCACGCATCGAAGTGCAAGGTGCCTCCCCCTTCGACCGCGCGCTGCAGCGCACACCGTGGACACCCGCTGTCGCCCCGCAATTCCTCAAACTGCGGAACGAGGTCCGATTTGGCCGGTCCAGTCACGCGTACTTCGCCCACGTGCTCTGGGTGCGTTTGCAGGCACTGGCCGCGCGCCGCGGCCACCCCCTGGCTGGCATGCCTCGCCGACGCCTCTGGGGTCGCGGTCCCTCCCTGGGCACGCTCCGCACACTCGTGGCCGACATCGAGGAGCGCTCATGAACCTGGACAGCCTCGCCGACCGCAGTCACGCGATCTTGAGCGCCTTGGGGCAGGTCATTGTCGGCAAGGGACCCGTCCTCCAGCAGATCCTGGCGGGTCTGTTCTGCAACGGGCATGTCCTCATCGAGGATTATCCTGGGCTCGCCAAGACACTCATCGCGCAGCTCTTCGCTCAGTCGTTGGGACTTGGCTTCAAGCGCATCCAGTTTACCTCTGACCTGCTGCCGAGCGACATCACCGGGAGCTTTCTCTTCGACCAACGGGAGGCCCAGTTCAGCTTCCGGCGGGGGCCGATCTTCACCAATGTCCTCCTCGCCGACGAGATCAACCGGGCTACGCCCAAGACGCAGGCAGCGCTCCTCGAAGCGATGCAGGAGGGGCAAGTTACGGTAGAAGGCGAGCGCTTCCCCTTGGAGCCTCCCTTCCTGGTCGTGGCGACCCAGAATCCGATCGAGCTGGAGGGGACCTACCCCCTGCCGGAAGCGCAGCTTGACCGCTTCCTCATGCGCGTGAAGGTCGGCTACCCGGACGCTGGGGAGGAGCGGGAGATCCTGGTGCGGCGGCGTCTGCGCCGGACGGATGCGGCGAGCGTGTCGGCGATCCTCGCCCCCGGGGAGCTACTCGCCATGCAGGCCGCGCTGGAGGACGTGTTCGTCAGTCCGGCCATCGAGGGGTACATCGTGGACCTGGTGCAGGCCACCCGGGCCGATGGGCGCGTGGCCGTGGGGGCGTCGCCGCGCGGCGGTTTGGCTTTGCTAAAGCTCGCCCGCGCCCAGGCCGGCCTCCACAAGCGCGACTTCGTGACGCCGGATGACGTGAAGGGCATGGCAATCCCGGCCTTGGCGCACCGTCTGATTCTCCGGCCGGAGCTCTGGGCTTCGAAAGTGGACCCGATGCAGATCGTGAGCGACGTGCTCTCGCGCGTCCAGACGCCGCAGACGGAGCCGCGGTGACCACGCGCATTAAATCCCAAATGCTCTCCGCGCTGAGCCTCCTGGCGGTGGCCCTGTTCCTGGGCCTCCTCACGGGCCGACCAGAGTGTTTCCTGGTCGGGGCACCACTCCTGGCGATGCTGCTCTGGACCGCTTCGGTGCCGTGGCCCGCGCCCGTGTCGCTTGCGTGTGCGGTGTCGGAGGACCGGCTGGTGGAGGGGGGAGTGGTGCAGGTCACGGTGACGCTCACCGCGGCCACTGCTATTCCCCAGGTCGAGGTCTTCGCGCCGGTTCCCGCCCGGGCCGAACTCGCCGCGGGCCGGAACCGGGCCGTGTTCGGGCTCCGGGCCGGCCAGCCGCAACAATGGCAGTTCACGATTCGCTGCACCGGGCGCGCCCGCTTCGCCTTGGGCGAGGTCCACGTCCGGGTGTGGGACCGCGCCGGATTACTCAGCCAGGAACTGCATCGTCCTGCGGACACGCCGGTGCGCGTCTATCCCAGCGCGGTGCCCCTGCGACGGCCCCCCCACCCCCGGCAGACGCAAACTGCGAGCGGGAATTACGTCTCCCCCGCCTTCGGCGAAGGCTTGGAACCAGGAGAGATCCGTCCCTTCGTCCCCGGCGATCGCATCCGTCACGTCAACTGGCGCACGTCCGTCCGGCTCGGACAGCTCTATGTCACGCAGTACCGCCAGGAGCGGAACGCCGATGTCGTGGTGATGCTGGACACCCTGACGCAGATCGGGCTCCCGCCGAATACGAGTCTCGACCTCTCGGTGCGGGCCGCGGCCGCGCTCGCCTCTGCGTATCTGGCCCGGAAGGACCGGGTGGGCCTCATCGAGTACGGCGGCACCCTCCGCTGGGTGCGGCCGGCCGTGGGGCGTGTGCAGTACGAGCGGCTCCTGGATACGCTGCTCACGGCCAATACCGTGTTCAGCTATGTGACCCGGGACCTGACGGTCGTGCCCCCGCGCATCCTGCCGCCCAGGGCCTTGGTCATCGCCATCAGTCCCCTGCTCGACGAGCGGTTCGAGGAGGCGGTGGGCGATCTCGCCGGCCGCGGGTTCGACGTCGTGCTCCTCGCGCTCTCGCCCGTGGAGATCACCCGGCGGGTCGTGTCGCGCACGCCGCTCGATGACCTCGCGTGTAGCCTGTGGGCGCTCGAGCGCCAGGAGCAACTGGCCGGGCTGTGCCGGCAAGGAGTAGAGGTGCTGGACTGGCCTTTCGAGGCGGCTCTCGAGACCGTGCTTGCGCCCTTCGCGCGCGGCCGCCAGCGCAAGGTGGCGGTCGGATGATCCGGCTGCTGGCTGGCATCCTGGCGGCCGTGCTGGTCGGATTCCCCGTGGTCAGCGCACCGACGGCAGCGGTCGGTGCCTTGGGCGCGGCGGGCGGCGTGTTCTGCGCGATCGCCATTGCTCGGCATTCGATTCCCTTCCTGGTCGCCGGCGCCTCCCTGAGCCTGGTCGAGTACGCGATGGCGCTGCTGCTCCGTGGCGGAGCTCCCGAGCTGGGCGGCGCCATTCTGGTCGGAATCGTGGTCGTGCTGCTGTTTCAGGTGGTGGCGTTCGCCGCGCGTTTCGACGGGGCCGCCGTATCCCGGGACGTCGTGCGCGGGCATCTCCTGTTCTGGCTCGGAGCGGCGGGAACGATCGTCCTGGCCGAAGGTCTGCTCGTCCTCGTCGCGCGAGAGATCGTCCTCGTCGTGCCGTCCCCCGCATATCCGGCGGTCGCCGCACTCGGGGTCATCCTCGCGGTTGTCGCGGTCGCGCAAACCGTTCGGCACGCGCACGGCAGTTCTCGCGTGGAGCGGGTGAGAGAGCTCCCCAGATCGCTTGGGGGCTGATGGAGCTCTGTGGCATTCCGGTCTTGCAGTGCTTGCAGACCCTCTGGGTCGCAGGGATCGCGGCGGAGCGGCATTAGGGTGGCGGCCCTCAAGATTGCTCACCTGGGTCATCCCGTCCTCCGGATGCCGGCGGAGCCGGTGAAACGGGTGTCCGTTCCAGACATTCAGCGACCGATCGACGACATGCTGGAGACCGTGCAGGAATTTCGGCAGAGGGGCCTCTCGGCCCCCCAGGTGCACCGATCCCTCCAGATCGTCATTGCAATCGCTGACACAGACCGGAGTGCGACGGGGGTGCCGCAAAGACCCCTCGTTCCGGTGAATCCCGTGATTGTCCCCGTGGCGGATTGGACGGAGGACACCTGGGAGCATTGCCTGAGCCTCCCCGGCCTCTATGGCAAGGTGCCCAGGTTTAGCGCGATCGAGGTCACGGCTCAGGATCGCCAGGGCCAAGCGATCGCTTTCAAGGCGACCCACTCGCTCGCACGACTGATCCAACACGAGGCCGACCACCTGCTAGGGAAGGTGTTCCTGGACCGGATGCGAGACCTCAAGACCCTAACCTCTCAGGAGGAATGCGCGCGGTTCTGGGTTGCGCCGCCAGCATAATAGCCTTATTCACAGCAGAACGTGGGATATTGATGAGAGGCCCTGGTGGATTCAAGATTGTGAGCGCTCGATCGTATCCGAAGCAGAAGAGCGACGCTCGCGGACCCGGGAGGACGGCATGTTCAAGAGCATCCTGGTAGCGTACGATGAGTCCGAGCCGGCCCGGGCGGCACTGGAAGCCGGGATCCAGCTCGCGAAACGGACACGAAGCACGATTGCCAGCGTTTCGGTCGAGGAGGTGCTCCCGCGCTACGCCGACACCATCGACGAGGTGGAGGAGGCGAAAGATGACATCGAGGAGCACTCGCGCCGGATGACCACCGAGACGCAGGACCGGGCCTGGGCCGACGGCATCCATCTCGAGACCGTGGTGCGCCAGGGGCACGAGGTCGAAACCATCTTGGCCGAGGTGCGGCAGCGGCGGGCCGACCTGCTCGTGATCGGCTTTCAGGGGCATAGCCGGGTGTTCGAGCGGTTCCTGGGCAGCACGGCCATGAGCCTGGCACGCCTGGCGCCGTGTTCGGTGCTGGTCGTGACGGTCCCGAAAGGGCCAGGGCATGCGCAGGGCTGGTCTCGAATCCTGGTTGGCCTGGATGGATCTCCATATGGCCGGCTGGCGATGCAGATGGCCTTGGAGATGGCATCCCTGTCAAATGGCGCGGTGGTCGGGCTGACGGTCTTCGAACGCTCCCCGCTCGGTCGGGCCGAGCCACCCGATCAGGGCTATGCCCAGCAGGTGCAGACGGCCGCGGCCGAGCATGCTCGTACCGCGGGGGTGCCGTTCGAGGGGGTCACCCGGCAGGGCCACGCGACGGAGATCTTATGCCAGGAAGCACAGGCCACGCACGCCGATCTCCTCGTGCTCGGTGCCACCGGATTGGGTCGTCCCTGGAGCCCGGTCATCGGCGGGACCACGACCGGGGTGGCGAGCCAGGCCCCGTGTTCTGTCCTCCTCGTCCGACCGCCTCAGGCTGCTTGGCGCATCCAGGACGTGATGGTGCGCGCGGTCTCGACCGTCTTCCTGGATTCCCCGCTCCTCGAGGTGGTCGAATTGCTCCAGCGGAGGAACGTCAAGGCCTTGCCCGTCCTCGATCATGACCGACACGTCGTTGGGATGATCACCGGAGGCGATCTGCTCACCCGTAGCGAGTTAGGCGTCCGGCTGAGCATTCAGCGGGAGCTGTCCGCGGAGAGCTTGCGGGAGCAGCTTCGGGAACTCGCTCGCGGACAGAAGACCGCGCGAGAGGTGATGACCCGCCATGTGCACACCATCGCGCCCGAGGCGGATCTCCCGACGGCCATCCGGTTGATGGGCAGCCACCGGGTGAAGCGCTTGCCCGTGGTCGATCCGGGCGGTGCCCTGGTGGGGATCATCAGCCGCGCCGATGTCCTCCGCGCTCTGGCAGCACTGCCCGAGTCCACCATCGCGCCCGCCTTACAGGCGCGGGTGTCGGGGACGGTCGGAGACGCGATAACCACCGGGATTCCGACGGTTTCGCCGCAGACCAGCGCCGAGGAGGTCCTGGTCAAACTGCTCGAGTGTCCCCTCCGACGCGTGGTTGTGGTTGGGGAGGCAGGCCGAGTGCTCGGCCTCATCAGCGACCGGGACGTCCTCCTCCGCGCGGGCCCGGACGTGCGCCCGTGGGTCCTCCGCGTCCTGACCGCCCGCCACCCTTGGCGGCGGCCGGGAGACATCGGGAAGCCCCCGGCGGGGCCACACGAGCCACTGACCGCGGAAGATCTGATGGCTCCAGCGCTCTTTGCGGTTCATCCAGAGGATTCCCTCGCCCAGGCGATTCGGCTCATGATCCAGCACCAGGTCAAGCGCCTCGTGGTGACGGACGCGGAGGGCCGGTTTCTAGGCCTCGTCGACCGGCGCGCCCTGCTGCAATCGCTGGTGGGCTGAGTGCAGTTCGGATCAACGAGGGACGACCTTGGGTCCGGTGTCGATAAGCACTGGGGCACCTCGAAAGGGGTTGCTCTGCGCGACGTAATGCGATAGTTTTGCGTCATCAAGGGTGGTGGAGTCCACCGGTAAACGCCGCGTGTGTGGCCAATGACTCCTACGGGGAAATCCTCGTAGGAGTTTTTTTGTTCTCCGCGAGGCGGCCCTCGGAATCGTTTGCGGACGTGGACCGCGTCAGGAGGTAGTAGGCAAGATGGACAATCCGTTTGGCATCGCCGCGCTATGGTTCGGACTCGCCCTCATCGCGACCTTCGTCGCATCCAGTCTGAGGGTGTCCAGCGCCCTGACGGAAATCCTGGTCGGCATCGTGGCGGCGGCGGGCATCACCGCCTGGTTTGGGCCGGACACCATGGGAGGAAATCTCCCGTGGCTCAAGTTCCTGGCCGGCATCGGTGCCGTGCTCCTCACGTTCCTGGCGGGCGCGGAACTCGAGCCCAGTGTGATGCGGCGGAAATGGCAAGAAGTCACGGTGGTCGGTCTCGTCGGATTCATCGCCCCCTTCCTGGGCTGTACGGCCGTGGCGAGGTACCTGCTCCACTGGTCGCCGTCGGCCAGTTGGCTCGGCGGCATTGCGCTCTCGACCACCTCGATGGCCGTCGTGTACGCCGTCATGCTGGAAACCGGTTTCAACCGGACAGAGTTCGGCAAGGGCATCCTGGGGGCCTGCTTCGTGAACGACCTCGGGACCGTGCTTGCCTTGGGTTTACTATTCGCGCCCTTCACCTGGCGCACCGTGGTGTTCGCGCTTGCCACCGTGCTCGCATGCGCCCTCTTGCCGGTCGTCACGACCCGGCTGGCAAACCGGTACGCGAACCGCACGGCGGCCTTCCGAACGAAGTGGGTGCTCTTCATGCTCTTCGGTCTCGGCGCGCTGGCGCTCTGGGCCGGGAGCGAACCCGTCCTGCCCGCCTACATTATCGGGATGGTGCTGGCAAGCACTCTGGGCAGCGATCACGCCTTCATCCGGCGCCTGCGGACCCTGACGGTCGGTTTCCTCACTCCGATCTACTTCCTGCGGGCCGGCTCGTTCGTCTCGTTGCCTGCGCTCGCCGCGGCCCCCCTGGTCTTCTTCGCACTGCTGGGCGGGAAAGTGGGCGCCAAGATCTTCGGACTCTTCCCGTTCGTGGCGCGCTTCCGGCACGACACCAACGAGCGCTGGTACTACACGCTGATGATGTCGACGGGGCTCACGTTCGGGACGATCGCCTCGCTTTACGGGCTCACGCACGGGATCGTCACACAAGCCCAGTACTCGCATCTCGTTGCCGTGGTGATCGGGAGCGCCGTGGTGCCTACCCTCGTGGCTGGTGCTATGTTCCTCCCGAAGCACCTGATCCCGCGAGACGACAGAGATGGGTCGAGGCCTGCGATCCGCATGGTACCGGCCGAGGCGTCACGGGACCGATCGCTCGAGCTCAGCTGAGCGCCATCCCGTTCCGGAAGCGAGGGGGTCGTCGATGACCGGATCTCCTCATACAATCCTGGAAAGGCCCCACGCCGAGACGTTCCACAGCATACTCTTTCCCAGCGCCGAAGGGGCGGATCGGCTCCAAGGGGATACCCCCGAGACGCCAGCCTGCTTTGTCGATTTGAATCTTGATCAGATTATCGACGCTATTACGGCGAGCAAGCAGGAATACGACCTCAAGCCGTTCTTCTGCCAGGCCTTGCCTGATGTCGATGCGATCACGTATCGGCATGAGGTCCTGCGGGATCTCGAGCATTCCCTCGTCTGTGAGCACATCACCGCCTTTGCACACGCCATGCGCACCATGCGCGAACACCTGGCCCAAGCCGACAAGCTCTACTACAAGCATCAGAAGGCGCGATGGTTTCTCGATGCGGTGGGCGTGTATTGCATCGCCATCCAGCGCCTCGTCGCGGACTTGTCTCAAGTCGATCTGCAATCCCGCGGCCTCATCGCATTCCGGGAATACCTCGCGCGCTATGCCGAATCCGGTCCGTTTCGCGGCCTGCTGGCGGAGACCCATCAGCTCAACGCCGATCTGTCCGGTATCCAATACTGCGTACTCATCAAGGGGGATACTGTTAAGGTACGCAAGTATGAATCGGAAACGGACTACAGCGCCGAGGTCGAGGAGACCTTCGCCAAATTCAAGCGGGGGGCGGTGAAAGATTACCGCGTGAAGTATGCGGCCTCCACGGACATGAATGGCGTGGAGGCCAGCATCTTGGATCTTCTCGCCAAGCTGTATCCCGACATCTTCTCCCGCCTGGATGCGTATTGCGCGGCGCACCGCACGTACCTGGACCCGCTTATCGCGTCCTTCGATCGCGAGGTCCAGTTCTACATCGCCTACCTGGACTACATGGCCATGTTCACACGCGCAGAGCTGCCATTCTGCTATCCACGCGTGATGACGAGCACCAAAGCCGTGCAGGCCTCTGAGACGTACGATCTCGCCCTCGCCTACAAGCTGCTGGGCGAGCACTCGACGGTCGTGTGCAATGACTTCTATTTGAAGGATTCCGAGCGGATCTTCGTCGTATCCGGCCCGAACCAGGGCGGGAAGACCACATTTGCGCGCACCTTCGGGCAGTTACATTACCTGGCCAGCCTCGGCCTTCCTGTCCCGGGCAGGGACGCACAACTCATGCTCCCTGACCGGCTCTTGACGCATTTCGAAAAAGAGGAAGAATTGAACAATCTCCGCGGCAAACTGGAGGACGACCTGGTCAGAATTCACGCGATTCTCACCCGGGCCACCCCCCGCAGTATCATCATCATGAATGAGATCTTCACGTCCACGACGGTCCAGGACGCCCTGTTCCTGAGTAAACGGATCATGGGGCAGCTCGTCGCACTGGATGTCCTGAGCGTGTGGGTCACGTTCCTCGACGAATTGGCGGTCTTTGACGAGCACACGGTCAGCATGGTGAGTACCGTTGTCCCCGAGAACCCGACGGTCCGCACCTTCAAGGTCCTGCGACGGCCGGCCGACGGCCTGGCGTACGCGCTGTCGATAGCCGAGAAGTACCGCCTGACGTACGAGTGCCTCACGGAGCGCGTCCGATTATGAAAGCGTTCCTCATGTATAGGGACCGAGATTTCGACCCGAAGGGGCCACTTCCGTGGAATGAACACGCCTTGGTCCAGGACCTGGAATTGGACACCTTGTTCAAAGCGATGGCGCTCGGGGATCAATTCCTCTACGAGGTGGTCAGGCGTGCGGTCCTGTCCGGCTTGCAGGCTGACCTGGACACGATTCGCTATCGCCAACACATCCTCCAGGATTGCCTGCAGGAACCGTCGATTGTGAGGGACATGTACGCCATCGCGGTGGAAGCGCTGGAAAGCGAAAGGAAGAATTACTGGAGCCTTTTCAGCCGGTACCCGTCGGCGATCCTGCATCGAAGCACCGACGTCCTTGCGATGCTCGTGACGATGCTGAGGAAGCTGCGGAACGTCGCCGATGAAAACGCGGAGCGATTCCAATCCGAGGGGTTTCGGACATTGTTCGCGTTGCTCCGAAGAGAGCTGGATGATGGGTATTTTGCAAACGTCCAGACTCACCTGAAGAACCTGAAATTCCGGGACGGGGCCTTGATCAGCGCGGACCTGGGGACCGGCAACAAAGGGATCAATTACATCCTGCGAAAGCCGCACGAGAAGAAAGAGACATGGGTGCAGCGCCTCTTTGGGCCCAAACCACTCGTCTACAGTTTTACGCTGCATCCCCGTGATGAAGCCGGCGCCCGGGCCCTGTCGGAACTCAATGATAAAGGGATCAACCTGGTGGCCAACGCGCTCGCCCAGTCCACCGATCACGTCCTCAGCTTCTTTACCATGCTGCGGACGGAACTCGCGTTCTATATTGGGTGCCTGAACTTACACGGGCAACTGACCCAAAACGGGGAGCCGATTTGTTTTCCGGTGCCCGCGCCGTCCGCCGAGCGCAAACATGCCTTTCAAGGACTGTACGATGTCGCTCTGAGCTTGCGGCTGGACCAACGAGTCGTGGGCAACGAGGCCAAAGCGGATCAGAAGGACCTCGTCATCATCACCGGTGCGAACCAGGGAGGTAAATCGACTTTCTTGCGCAGTATCGGGATGGCGCAGTTGATGATGCAAAGCGGGATGTTTGCGCCTGCCGAATCGTTTTCCGCGAACATATCCGATGGCCTCTTCACGCATTTCAAACGGGAAGAGGACGCTACCATGAAAAGCGGGAAGCTGGACGAAGAACTCAGTCGCATGAGCGAGGTTGTGGACCATCTCTCGCCATACTCGCTCCTGCTGTTCAATGAGTCTTTTGCCGCGACCAATGAACGTGAAGGCTCGGAGGTTGCCCGGCAGATCGTCACCGCGCTGATAGAGAAGCGGGTCAAAGTGTTCTTTGTGACACACCTCTATGAATTCGCGCACGGGTTTAATGCCAAGCGAATGGACAATGTGCTCTTCCTGCGGGCCGAAAGGGAAGCTGACGGAAGCCGAACCTTCAAGCTCGTGGAAAGAGAGCCATTGCAAACGAGTTATGGAGAAGATTCGTATAACAGGATCTTTGGCGTGAGTCGAAGAGTGTGAACACTGCCGGCTAGACGACCCGCCGTCGAGCATTACTTCCGAATCGTGACACCGGGAAAGTCGCAAGAGGTGCGAGCCCGGACGACAGTGCTGTGATGTCGAATGCGTGCTCCATCCAATAGCCTCCTTCCGCGGCTGCACCCGCGCCCGCATATTGAACCAGGGGCTGCCTTCGAGGAGCAAAACTCCTAAAACGAAAGAGTCCAACTTATTCTTTACTTCTTGAGCGAGAGAGATTCAACTATCGTCAGATCAGGTAAGGGCATTTATTAGCGTGAGGTGAATTGAGGCGTCCAATGCGGCTGCTCGTCGTCTCTGACATCCACGGCAACTGGCCGGCCCTCCAGGCGATCCGTGAGGAAGCGGACGCGGTATTGTGTCTGGGGGATATCGTCTCGTACGGACCGTTTCCCCGCGAATGCGTAGCCTGGGTGCGCGAGTGCGCGCGGTACGTTGTCCGCGGGAATCACGATTCCGCGTTGGCGTTTGGCTCTGACCCGCAGGCGGCCGGCTTCAAGCGGCACCTCGCCGCAGCTACAATGGCCGTCCATCGCGCACTGCTCGCGCCGGAAGACGTTGCCTGGCTGCAAGCACTGCCGACGGACGTGAGCTTCCGGGCAGACGACTATCGCCTCTATGCAGTCCACGCCACGCCCAAGGATCCGCTGTTCAGCTATCAGCTCACGCCCGACCTCGATGACGAGGACCTCAAGAAAGAGGTGGAGGATGTCCGAGCCGACCTGATTTTCGCCGGGCACACGCACTTGCCCATGAGCCGCGGTGCCTGGACGAAGGTGGTTGTGAATCCCGGCAGCGTCGGGCAGCCACTAGATGGCGACCCGCGGGCCAGTTATGCGATCGTGCAAGACGGTGTGGCGGAGATTCGGCGTGCCGAATACGATATCGGGGCTACGATCGCGGGTATCCGCGGAATGGGACTGGCGGACGAGATCGCGGCAGCCCTGGTCGATATTCTTCGAAAGGGATCGGCGCCGCAGGTACCGCAACTGTAACCGTTGGCATTTGACTTGCCTGCCGACTTGGCCCAAGAAGAAGTGCGGGGGAGACACATGAAAATTGCCGATGTCCGCAGTGTGCTAGTCCGGATTCCGTTGCAGCGCCCGATTCGCATCGCGACCCGAGAGGTTCTCGGCCGCGAATTCGTCCTCACATATATCAAAACAGAGGACGGACACGAGGGAGTTGGGTACACGTACGCCGGCACGGTCGGCGGAACGATGGTCCGTGCGGCAGTGGACGATGTGTTGAAGCCGTTGCTCATCGGCGGCGACGTCGATCTGATCGAAAAGCACTGGGCCGCGATGTTCCAGCAAGGGTTGCTGGTCGGCCGCCGCGGAGCGTTGCTCCGTGCCATTTCGGCGCTGGATATTGCCCTCTGGGACCTGGCGGGCAAGCGCGCCGGTCTTCCGCTGTACCGGCTGCTGGGCGGATTCCAGTCCGACGTACCGGCCTATGCCTCTGGCGGCTACTACATGGAGGGCAAGGGGCCGAAGGGGCTGGCCGAGGAGATGGAGCGGTATCTGCGGGCCGGCTTCGATTCGGTAAAGATCAAGGTCGGCGGCGTCTCGATCGAAGAAGACGCGGTCCGCGTCAAAGCGGCGCGCGAGGCGCTCGGCCCCAACATCAAGCTGGCCCTGGACGCGAACAACGCATACCGGAACGTCGCCGAGGCGATCCGGGCGGCCCGCGCGTTCGAGCCGTATGACATCTGGTGGTTCGAAGAGCCGTTGCCGCCCGACAACATCCCGGGCCACGCCGAACTGGTGCGGGCGATCAGCATCCCGATCACGACCGGCGAGATTCATTCCAGCCGCTGGGATTTCCGCGACATCATATCAGCGAAGGCGGCGCACATCCTTCAGCCGGATGCTGGCGTGCTTGGCGGGGTGAGCGAATGGATGAAGGTCGCGCACGCGGCCGCCACGTTCGATCTGCCCGTCGCCCCACACTGGCACGCCGACCTGCACATTCACCTGGTCGGCGCCGTCGCAAATGCCCTCACCGTCGAATACTTCTTCCTCGAGGAAGATGTTTACAACTTCGAGCGGATCCTGAAAGAGCGCATCCGCGCAGCGGCCGGAAGGATCAGGATCCCCGATCGGCCGGGTGTCGGACTCGTCCTGGACAACGAGGCTATCGAGCGGTTTGGGGTGCGGTGACCGCATAAACGACGATAGCGTTCACCGCAGAGGCGCGGAGCGTGCAGAGAAAGGCACCACACATTATCAAAGTGCATAAAGACTCTGGCACCTCAGGTAAAGGACCGACAAATGGCGATGCCGGTTGTACCAACCTCACCGCAGATGCCGAGCACCCAGAGCAAAGCTTTTGAATATTTCGGATGAATAGAACCTCTGCGTCCTCCGCGTCTCTGCGGTGAAGTCTTAGCGTCCAGAAAAGAAAACGGCGGAGGCTCGTTGGCCTCCGCCGTTTCTATTCGGCGAAGAACTTAGCTGAGCTTGACGCTCTCGATCAGGGCCCAGCCAGCTTCGATGAACTGGGCCAGGGTGCGCTGGGTGAGACCGTAGCCGATGAACTCCTCTGGCTTCATGCCATCGGGCTCGTAGGCTTTCACGAAATCGGGGATGGTGCTGAGGCGCTTGATCACGTCGGCGGCGACCGGCTTCTCGATGCGCAATTCGCGCGGAACGTCGGGTCCCAGCAAGAGCTTCTGGACGTTCGGGGCGATGGACATCACGAAAGGCGCCCCGGCGAGTTCGGTCATGTGATAGAGGCCTCGGAGCGCTGCGGGTAGGATCACGGCCTCGTATTTGTGCTGCTGGAAGAGCGTGAGCGAGCGCTTCGCGACCGCCAAACCGGCCTGGCGGATATCGGACTCCTCGACCTTCGCCCGCTGATCGAGCGCGATTTCGCGGAGGTAATCATCCAACCGGCCGATCATCAGGACGGGGAAGCAGCGGCCGGTCTTCTTGCCGGCTTTGCGCGCGCGCTCCAGCCCCTTCTGGTACCGATCGGCGACTGCCAATACCTGCGGGACGGTGAAGCTGACGGTTGCGGTCACCGTGATGCCTTCCGCGGCGCACTCCTCGAGCACATCCAAGGCGGCGGCCGTGACGGGCAGCTTGACCGCGATGTTGGGCGCCCAGGCATGATAGCGTTTCGCCATCGCCATCATCGCCTCGCGGTCGCCGGCCCGGCCGGGATTCACCTGGCCGCAGACGTAGCCCCATTCACCCTTCGTGCGTTGGAAGACCGGCAAGAGCTTGGCCGCGGCGTCGCGGACGACGTAGCTCATCAACTCTTCGGCCTTGCGCTCGGCCGGCAAGTCCTTGGACACGGAGCGCAGCGCCTCGGCCCAGTAATCCGGCCGCGCCCGCAGCGTCCGGGCGGTGAGCAACGGGTTCGTCGTGACGCCCGTCGCACTCTGGGCAATGCCCTGGTTCAGTTCATCGGGATCGGCCGAGTCGTGCCACCAGGTTGTCGGGGTCTCCGCGACCAGCCATTGCAGATAGCTCTGATTCGTCATTTCAGCTCCTCGAGTTAAGCTTAATAAGCAAGCAAGCGGCCGAACGGGATCGGTCCGCGTTCGCCACCCACGTATCATTCAGCAGAGCGCTGCCGGTGTCAAGGAGCGGAGCGGAATTGGTCCTTTGTGCAGGATATTCTTCCCGATCCTGCTTGAAGCATACACCGCATGCGTGATAGCTATACACCTTCACCTACAACGACGAACGGAGGATCGCATGCCCATTTCGAATACACCCAAAGTGAACGAGCCGAACGTCAATGACATGCGGTCGGCCCTCGAGCACCGCGCCACCTGGTTTTACCTGCTGCTGGAAGAGATGGAAAAGGCGGGCGTGGACTGGGAGACGCTGGGGCGCAAGGCCGTGACCCGCTGCGGCATGATCCATGGCGATACGAAGTTCACGAAGACCGACGACCTGCAGGCCTTCGGCAAAGAGTTCGCGAATGCGCTCTATGCGAAGATCTTCGAGATGGACGTGCAGGAGCTGTCGAAGGACAAATTCCAGGTCGAATTTCACTATTGCCCGCACGTCGCCGCCTGGCAAAAGCTGACCAAGGACGAGAAGAAGATCGACAAGCTGTGCGACATCGCGATGGACGGGGACCGGGGTATCCTGGCGACATTCCCGCATTTTGAATTCCGGCTGGGCGACACGATCGCCAAGGGCGGCAAGGGCTGCCAAATCATTATCACGAAGAAGCCCTGATCCACGGCCAATCAGAGGGGTGCAGGTGCGGTGGGCGCGGCACACTTCATTCGCCAGATCGTCAGCCGCGTGCTGTCGTCGCGACTCTCGCCGCTCTCTGTGTCCCCCGGTTTTCGCGAGGCCCAAAAGGTCGTTCGGATCAATCAAGAAATCGCAGAACTCGAGGCCCAGTCGAAGTTCGACGAGGCCAGGGCCGTCCGCGATCAAGCGCTGCGTACGATTGACGCGCGGTTCTCGACGCCGCTCCTCAGGTCCCGCGGGTTCGACTTGCTGCGGCTTGGCCGCATGCGCGAAGCGCTCGAGGCGTTCGAGGCCGGCATTCGCTATCTCGACGAGCGCGGATTGCTGTTTGGAGTCGCCGCGCCGGATGAGTTGTATTACGGCGCCGCGCTCGCGGCCATGCGGACCGGCGACGTTGACAGTGCCCGCGAGTATTACCGGAAGACCACGGAAATCATCGCGCGCATCCAGGTGGAGTTTCCAGCCGGCCAGAAGCCGGGTTGGTGGAATGAGGGCCTCGAATTGCTGCGCGGCCAGCTCGAACGCGCGCGACCAAAAGATCGCCGAGCGCATGGGGTATGAACACGGTGCGGATGAGAGAGCATACCCAGTCAAGCCGATCCAGATCAGATGAAATCCCCCGGCGCCCCCCTTTTCGAAAGGGGGGTGGGGGGGGGATTTGCCCGCCGGGGCTGTCTCGAAGCAACGGGTATGCCGGTGTTCACAGCGCTCGGAAGAGGAGGGGGTATGAGAACCTTTCGGCTGGTGCTTATCGCGGTGCTCGTGTTGATTCCCGCCGTTCTTCGCGCGGAAACGAGCGAGCTGCGCATCGCAAAACAGTATGGGCTTGGCTACCTGCAGATGATGCTGATGGAAGAGCAAAAGCTCGTCGAAAAGCACGCAAAGGCGGCCGGCTTGGGCGACCTAAAGGTGACCTGGGCGACGTTCCGCAGCAGCGACGTGATGAACGATGCCCTGCTGTCTGGGAGCCTGGAATTTGCCTCGGTCGGGGGTCCCGGCTTGGCCACTATCTGGGCGAAGACGCGAGGCACCGCGTTCGAGGTGAAAGGCGCCTCGGGCTTCAACTTCCTGCCGCTGGCATTGGTGACACGCGATCCGCGCATCAAGTCCCTGTCCGATTACACCGACAAGGACCGAATCGCGGTCCCCGCGATCAAGGTATCGAATCAAGCGATCCTGCTCCAGATGGCAGCCGCCAAGCTGTACGGGCAGGCCAACTACACGAAGTTCGACTCGATTGCCGTTACCATGGCGCATCCCGACGCGATGGCAGCTCTCTTGTCTGGTGCGGGCGAGATCGGCAGCCACTTCGCTTCGGCGCCGTTCCTGCAAAAGGAATTGGAACGGCCGAACATTCGGAAGATCACGACCTCGACCGAGATCGTCGGTAGCCCGATTCCCTTCAACATCATCGCAGCGACGTCTAAATTCTATACGGCCAATCCCAAGACGTACGCCGCCTTCTTGGCCGCATTGCAAGAGGCAACCGATCTGGTCAACAAGGACAAGCGCGCCGCAGCCGAGTTGTACATCCGCGTCACCAAGGACAAAAGCACGCCGGACGAGTTGCTGAAGATCATGAACGACCAGGGGAACGAGTACAGCCTCGTGCCGAAAGGCAACATGCCGATGATCGAGTTCATGCACAAGATCGGCACGATCAAGGTGAAGCCCGAGACCTGGAAAGATCTCTTCTTCCCCAATGTCCACAATCAGCCAGGGAGCTGAGCCCGTGCCTTCGGCCAACCCCCTCCTCGATGTGCGAGGCGTCACGCTGCAGTACAAGACGCGGGAGCGCCTCGTCACGGCCACGTATCGGGTGGACCTGCAAGTGTACGAAGCGGACCGCTTCGTGCTCTTGGGACCGTCCGGCTGCGGGAAATCCACGCTGCTCAAAGCAGTCGGCGGCTATCTGGCGCCGGTGGAGGGCGAGATTCGTCTGCGCGGCAACCCAGTTCGCCGGCCGGGACCCGACCGCATGATGGTGTTCCAGGAGTTCGACCAGCTCTTGCCCTGGAAGACCGTGAAGCAGAACGTTACGTTCGCCCTCACGGCCAGCGGCCTGCTGCAGGGGCGGGCCGCGGAAGAGCGGGCCATGCAGTACATTGCCAAGGTCGGCCTGCTGCCGTTTGCCGACGCCCATCCGCATACGCTCTCTGGCGGGATGAAGCAACGCGTTGCGATCGCGCGCGGCATGGCGATGGAGCCTGCCATCCTCTTGATGGACGAGCCATTCGCGGCGCTGGACGCCCTCACCCGACGCAAAATGCAGGAGGAGCTACTCCAATTGTGGGACGACACACACTTCACGGTGTTGTTCGTCACGCACTCGATCCCAGAGGCCATCACCGTCGGCACCCGCATTCTGCTGCTGAGCCCTCATCCCGGCCGCGTCAAGGCCGAGGTGAACGGCCTGCCGCGCGACGCCGACCCGGCCCAGCGCAAGGCACTCGAGGACCGGATTGATGATCTGCTGTTCGCTGAATCCAGCAAGGCGGCAGTCGGGAGGGCATCATGACTGCCCAGCGGACGAGTCCTCCCGAGCGCGGCGAGATCATCCGGGAGCCGATCGCGCTCAACTCGCTCAAGGTCGCCGAGCAGCCGCTCTCGGTCTGGGAGCGCGCCTGGAACAGCGGCCTGCTGCGAAAGAGCGTGCTCCTTATCCTCATGGCAGTCGTCTGGGAGCTCTACGCGCGGTGGTTGAACAATCCGCTGCTAGTTCCCACCTTCAGCGCGACCGTCGAGGCGTTCTGGGAGGGCATCGTGCGCGGCGGTTTGCTGAACCGGGCAGCGTTCTCCGTCCGCGTTCTGCTGATGGGGTACTCTGC
>DATJQT010000299.1:0-30405 GCA_035505475.1 Vulcanimicrobiaceae bacterium | reverse complement strand
GTCGTCATGCTGCCCGATGCGTCGGGCCAGCTCAATCGCCAGATTGGCATGCAGGAGCAGTTCGATCGCAACACCAGCGACCTTGGCGTGAGCAAGTGGGCATTCGAGCACGGGCAGATGGCTGGTCTCGGCACCGGGACGCTGCCGGGCGCCACGGCGCTCTTTCTTCCGCTGATCGCCTCGCGCGGCACACTAGGCGTGCTGGGGATCCGACCGGCCGACCCGGACTCCCTGGCCGCGCCGGAGCAACTCCATCAGCTCGAGACGTTCGCCAACCAGACGGCGATAGCGATGGAGCGGACGCAGCTCGCCGAAGAGTCGCAAGCCGCGCAGGTGCGCATAGAAAAAGAGCAGCTGCGCAGCTCGCTGCTGAGCTCCGTCTCCCATGATTTGCGGACACCACTCGCGTCGATCACCGGCACGCTGAGCGGCTTGATTGAGGATGAGGGACGGATCGATCAGGGCACTCGGCGCGAGTTGTTGCAGGCGGTGTACGAGGAGGTGGAGCGCCTCACCCGGCTGGTCAATAATCTGCTCGACATGATGCGGCTAGAGTCCGGGGCGGTCACGGTCCGGAAAGAGTGGCATCTCTTGGAAGAGGTGGTCGGGACCGCGCTCGCCCACATGGAGGAGCGGCTGCGGGGCCGAACGGTAGAGGTCCGCCTGCCGGCCGATCTCCCCCTGGTCGAGATGGACGCCGTGCTGATCGAGCAAGTGCTGGTCAATCTCCTCGATAACGCCGTTAAGTACACCCCGCCCGAGACGCCGATTGAGGTGATCGCGAAGCGCGGTGACGCCAGCATCGAAGTCTCGGTGGCGGATAGGGGCCCTGGTGTTCCGCCGGGCGATGGCCAGCGCGTCTTCGAGAAATTCTTCCGCGGCCAGCCGTCAACCACGCGGGGCGTCGGTCTCGGACTGGCCATCTGCAAGGCGATCATCGCCATCCACGGCGGGGCCATTTGGGCGGAAAGCCGTCCCGGCGGGGGCGCCCTCTTCCGGTTCACTCTGCCTGCTGCGACTCCTCCACCGGAGGTCTCTCCCGATGCCTGACGCTCAACCTCGTGCGGCGGAGCGGGACACGCCAGACCCTGGAGGGCAGGAAGTGCTCGTGCTGGCGATCGAGGATGACCCCCAGATTCGCCAGTTTCTGGCCCGGACCCTTCCGAACCACGGCTTTCGCCTGATCGAAGCCGCCACCGCGACTGATGGAATCCGGGACGCAGAGACCCGCTGCCCCGATCTCATCATCCTCGATCTGGGTCTGCCAGACCGGGACGGGCTGGAGGTGATCCACGCGCTTCGGCAGTGGACCCGCGTGCCAATTCTCGTGCTCTCGGCCCGCGGGCAAGAACGCGACAAGGTCGCGGCCCTGGATGCCGGGGCCGACGATTATGTTGCGAAGCCGTTCGGACTGGGGGAGTTGCTTGCCCGCATACGAGTGGCTTTGCGCCACGCGGCATCGCCAGGGGATCCGGCGCAAGAGGCGGTCGTCGTGGTGGGGGACCTCCAGGTGGACCTGCCACACCGACGGGTGATCCTGCTCGGCGAGGAGGTGCACCTGACCCCGATCGAGTACCGCCTCGTTGCCACACTCGCTCGACACGCCGGGAAGGTTCTCACCCAGCGACAACTCCTCATCGACGTTTGGGGCCCGCCCTACGTGGACCAGGCGCATTACCTCCGTGTGTACATGGGGCAACTGCGTCGTAAACTCGAGAAGGATCCCGCCCGCCCCAAGTATTTGCTGACCGAAGCCGGTGTCGGCTACCGCCTCGCCATCGAGTAGTCTCCGGAGAACTCATTTTGAAATAGGTTAACCGAACGTATCCGATTCGCACTGATTCGAGGTCGAGCCCGGTAGGGTCGGGACTGACGCGGTACCCCGTAGGCTCTCCTTGGCCGTGTCCGCCGTTTCCAGCGGCGTGCCCGTTTAGCGCCAAGTAGGAGACGAAAGCGAGCCGCGAGTCATGCACGAGCCGCATGAGCCGCGACGAGCGGCGCCGGGCGCAAGGTGCGGAAGGGCGAGCGGGCGAGCGAAAGCGTCGGGGTATTCCTTGTCTCTGTCCCTATCGCTGTCACCCCGGGAAACAAAAACCCCGGGCGGGATCACCGCCCGGGGTCGATTTGCCGTGATCGGCGTGGGTTGCACGACCGGTCCGGGTGCTACACGTGCCTCTTAGTACATGTCGCCGCCGCCATGCGGGGGCATCGGCGGGGTCTTCTCTTTTTCCGGGATCTCGGTGATCATGCACTCGGTCGTCACCATCAGGCCCGCGATGCTGGCAGCGTTCTGCAGCGCGATGCGGGTCACCTTGGTGGGATCGATGATCCCGGCGTTCATCATGTCCTCGTACTCTTCCGCCTCGGCGTTGAACCCGAATGAGCCGCTCCCTTCGCGGACCTTCTGGACAACGATCGAACCCTCGACCCCGGCGTTCTCGGCGATCTGGCGGATCGGCTCCTCGAGGGAGCGGCGGACGATGTCCACACCGATCTTCTCGTCGCCCGAGGCCTTCAGCTTGTCCAGCGCCTGCATGCCGCGGAGCAGGACCACGCCGCCGCCGGGCACGATGCCCTCTTCGACGGCCGCCCGGGTGGCGTTGAGCGCGTCCTCGACGCGGGCTTTCTTTTCCTTCATCGCGATCTCGGTCGGGGCGCCGACCTTGATCACGGCCACGCCGCCGGCCAGCTTGGCCAACCGCTCCTGCAGCTTCTCGCGGTCGTAGTCGGAGGTCGTCTCGTCGATCTGGGTGCGGATCTGCTTGATCCGGCCCTCGATCTCCTTGTCCTTGCCGGAGCCTTCGATGATCGTGGTGTTTTCCTTGTCCACAACCACCTTCTTGGCCTTGCCGAGGTCATCCAAGCGGATGTTCTCGAGCTTGATGCCCAGCTCTTCCGAGATCACCTCGCCGCCCGTCAGGATGGCGATGTCCTTCAGCATTTCCTTGCGGCGATCGCCAAAGCCGGGGGCCTTAACGGCGCAGCACTGGAGGGTGCCGCGCAGCTTGTTCACGACCAGGGTGGCCAGTGCCTCGCCCTCGACCTCTTCCGCGATGATCAGGAACGGCCGGCCGAGCTTGGCGATCTGCTCGAGGATCGGAAGCAGGTCCTTCATGCCGCTGATCTTCTTTTCGTGGATGAGGATGAGCGGGTTCTCAACTACGGTCTCCATCCGCTCCGGATCGGTCACGAAATACGGCGAGATGTAGCCGCGGTCGAACTGCATACCCTCGACCACTTCCAGGTTGGTCTCGACGCCCTTGGCCTCTTCCACCGTGATGACGCCGTCCTTGCCCACCTTCTCCATCGCGTCGGCGATCAAGTCGCCGATCGTCTTGTCGTTGTTGGCGGAGATGGTGGCAACCTGGGCGATCTCTTTCTTGCCCTTGGTCGGCTTGGAAATCTTCTTGATCTCCTCGACGATCGCCTCGACCGCCTTGTCGATGCCGCGCTTCAGAGCCATCGGGTTGCTGCCGGCGGTGACGTTCCGCATGCCTTCACGGACGATCGCCTGGGCCAACACCGTGGCCGTGGTGGTGCCGTCACCGGCCACATCGGACGTCTTGGACGCGACTTCCTTCACCATCTGGGCGCCCATGTTCTCGAAGGGATCTTCCAGCTCGACTTCCTTCGCCACCGTCACGCCGTCCTTGGTAATGTTCGGCGCACCGAACTTCTTGTCGAGCACGACGTTGCGGCCCTTCGGGCCCAGGGTCGCCTTGACGGCGTTGGCCAGCTTGTCCACCCCCTTCAGGATAGACCGCCGGGCCTCCTCATCGAACATCAATTGCTTGGCTGGCATGCTGTGTCCTCCCTTGCAGAGTTGATAATGGTCTCAGTTGTCGACAAACGTTGGCGTCGCCTACTGCAGAACCCCGAGTACATCCTCTTCCCGCATGATGAGGTATTCTTCGTCGTCGAGCTTGACCTCATTGCCGGAGTACTTGCCGAACAGAATCTTGTCCCCAACCTTCACCGACATCGGCTGCAGCTTCCCATCCTCGGTGACCTTGCCGGGACCGATCGCGATCACTTCCCCTTCCTGGGGCTTCTCCTTGGCCGTATCCGGGATGATGATGCCGCCCTTCTTCGTCTCTTTTTCCTCGAGGCGCTTCACCAGAATGCGGTCTTGCAACGGCTTGAACTTCTTCATCGTGTGTCGCTCCTTTCTGCGAGTCGGGACGCCGTCCCCGTTGTCGAGGGTCATCAAAGCAGCAACCTCAGCCTTTGTAGGCTGGCCGCTGCCACGCTCCGTTATTTTGATTGTGCTCCGAAGAGTGCGCGTGGATTTGTCGCTATCCGCCCCGTCGGTCGTTAGCACTCGTTCATGGTGAGTGCTAACAAAGCAGAATTTAATACCCGTTTACTGACTTTGCAAGGAGAAAATGATTCGACAGCCGCAATTTTTTGTGGCACTTTCCTCTCTTGCTAATTTCAAGTTATTGAATTTAATGATACTATCACCTGTGATGAAGTGTCGCTTCGGCGAAGAATAACCGGGGGGAAGAAGCGATTATCTCGGGGGCACGTGGGGGCGACGGGGCACGGGAGCGGGGGCGCAATCGCTAATGCGAACGATCACTCATCTGAAACTGACGGTTCCTCCACGAGCTATCAGTTATGAGCAATGAGCCAATAATTCGTCCGACCAGGGCGGAAATTGACCTGGCGGCTATTGCGGCCAACGTCCAATTGGCGGCCAAGCTGGTCGGCGCGGCGCAGGTCATGGCTGTCGTCAAGGCTGACGCGTACGGTCATGGGGCGGTGCCCGTTGCAAAAGCTGCCCTCTCGGCGGGGGCGACATGGCTCGGTGTGGCGATCCCCGAGGAAGGGGTCATCCTGCGTGAAGCGGGCTTTACAGGCCCCATCCTGGTCCTCGGCCCATGTCCGTCTGACCAGACAGACCTCCCGGCAGCATACGGGCTGGAACAGTGCGTCTCGGACGCCAGTCAAATCGAACCGCTCAGCGCGGCCGGCCGCGCCCGCGCGAAGACAGTTGCGGCGCACCTCAAGATTGACACGGGCATGGGGCGGGTTGGGGTGCCGCCCCCCGAGGCCGCGTTGATTGCCGAAAAGATCGGCCACACACCTTCTTTGCGTCTGAGCGGCATCATGACGCATCTTACCGAGGCGGAAGCGGTTGACACGGCATTCACCGTGGAACAGTTGACGCGCTTCGAGGTGGCGACCAAAGCAGTCCGTGAGGCCTCCGGCACTCGGCCGCTCCGACATGCCGCAAACAGTGCGGGGCTGTTGTATCACCCGGCGGCGCATCTGGACCTGGTCCGTCCCGGCATCATGCTGTACGGCTGTTCCCCACGTGGCTCTCAGGAACAGCGATTCCAGCTCCGACCCGCGCTTCGGTTTCGCACGGCGGTGAGCCAAGTGAAGACGGTCCCGGCAGGGACGCCCTTGAGCTACGGGCGGACATACGTCACGACCCGCCGGACGGTCGTGGCGACCTTGCCGGTCGGCTATGCGGACGGCGTGTGGCGCTCGCTCTCGAACATTGGCGAGGTCCTCATCCAGGGTCGTCGCGCGCCGATCCTGGGCCGGGTCTGCATGGACATGACTCTGGTGGACGTGACCACGCTCGAGAACGTGCAGCCCGGGGACGAAGCCGTCCTGATCGGCCGCCAAGGGGACGCAGAAATCACCGCCGACGAAATTGCAGCCCAGCTCGGCACGATCAGTTACGAAGTTCTCTGCCGCATCGGCCCGCGGGTGCCCCGGATCTACCATCAACACGGCGGCGCACGCGAGCTGTGCGGCGGTAAACTGCCTTGACAACGGCGACGGGCGGCCCCTATAGTGCGAGCAACTAGCCTTGATTCGTGAGGAGACGCTCGAGATGAAGGCCGTGATCATGGCCGGGGGCTTTGGAACCCGTTTGCGGCCCCTCACGAACACTCTCCCCAAACCGATGATCCCCATGGCCAACAAGCCCATGATGGAGCACATCGTGGACTTGCTTCGCCAGCATGGGATGACCGAGTTGGTCACACTGCTCCACTTCCAGCCGGAGCTCATCGAGCGGCATTTCGGGGATGGGACGGCATTCGGCGTGCACATGACGTATGTGTCGCCCAAAGAGGATTACGGCACCGCCGGCGCGGTCAAGAACGCCGAGGCGCTGCTCGGGGGTGGCCCCTGCCTGGTCATAAGCGGAGATGTGCTGACGGATTTCGATCTGGGGGCGGCCGTCGCATTCCACCGCGAGCGCCGGGCGGACCTGACGATCCTCCTCACACGCGTCGAGAATCCGCTGCGGTACGGTGTGGTCATCACGGAACCGGACGGCCGGATCAGCCGCTTCCTCGAAAAACCGACCTGGAGCGAGGTGTTCAGCGACACAGTGAACACCGGCATCTACCTGATCGAGCCCTCAGCGCTCGCCTTGATTCCGCCGCGTTGTGAATTCGACTTCAGCAAGGACCTGTTCCCCCTCATGATGCGCAATAAACTGCAACTATTCGGCTATGTCGCCGAGGGCTATTGGCGGGACGTCGGCGATCTGCAGGAGTATCGGCTGGCGCATCGCGACATTTTGAAAGGGAAGGTCAAGGTTTGTATTCCTGGACGGCGGCTGGAAGGTCCCGGCAAAGATGTCTGGCTCGGCCCTGACAGCAGGGTGGACTACACCGCCGATCTCCGCGGCATGGTGCTGATCGGCAAAGGCGCGCAAGTCGAAGCCGGCGCCCGGATCAGCAACAGCGTGATCGGGGATGGCTGTTCCATTGCTGGCGGGGCGACGGTCAGCGATTCTGTGCTGTGGAGCGAGGTGGCCGTCGGCCCGGGGGCGACCCTCGAACACAACGTCGTCGGGCGCAAGAGCCACATTCAGGCGCGCGCCCGCCTGTTCGAGGGGGCGATTGTCGGCGATGCCTGCCGGGTGGGCGAAGGCTCGGTGGTTAATACCGACGTCAAGATCTGGCCCGAGAAGGTCGTCGAGGATGGCGCGGTGCTTTCCGCCAGTCTGGTGTGGGGCGACCGCTGGGCACGCTCCTTGTTCGGCGCGTACGGGATTACGGGGCTGGGCAATGCCGAGATCTCGCCGGAGTTCGCGGCGAAGGTGGGGGCCGCCTTCGGGGCGACGCTGCGGGAACACGCAGTAGTTTGCACCAGCCGCGATCCGCACCGGATTTCCCGTCTGATCAACCGGGCGATCATCAGCGGTCTGCTCTCGACCGGCGTGGACGTGCACGATTTGCGCGTGACGCCGATTCCGGTCGTTCGATACCAGATGGGCACCCACCGCGCGGCGGCGGGCGTCCACGTCCGCCGCTCGCCGTTCGACCCCGAGCTGGTGGATATCAAGTTCTTCGACGAGCGCGGGATGGACATTTCCTCCAACCGCGAGAAGAGTGTCGAGCGGCTCTTCTTCCGCGAAGATTTCCGCCGGGCCAAGGTCGAGGAGAGCGGGCGGCTCGCGTTCCCTGAATACGACATCGAATTTTACCGGGAGGGAATCCTTCGCTTCATCAATCAGGAGGCGATCCGGGCCCGCGCGCCCAAGGTGGTGATCGACTACGCCTACGGCAGCGCGGCCACGATCTTCCCGCACATTCTGGGCAAGGTGGGCTGTCAGGTCATCGCGTTGAACGCCTACATGGACGAGACGCGGCTGGTGAAGACTGCGGCCGAGTTCCAGCAGTCCGTCAAGCAGCTGTCAGAGATCGTCCGCATTCTTGGCGCCGATCTTGGCTTCCTCCTCGATGCCGGTGCGGAAAAGCTGTTCCTGGTGGACGATAAGGGCGATCCGCTCTCCGATGACCTGGCCCTCGCCGTGGTCGCGTTCCTGGTGGCTCGGACGCAGCAGCCGGGGACGATCGGGGTACCGATCACGGCAAGCGGCGTGCTCGAAGAGCTGGTGGCGCCCGCTGGCTGCCGGATCACGCGGGCCAAAATCGCGCCCCGCGCATTGATGGAGGCTGCCGGACAGGACGGGGTGATCTTCGTCGGCGACGCCTTCGGCGGGTTCATTTTCCCGCATTTTCAGCCCGCCTTCGACGCCATGCTGGCGACGCTCAAGATTTTGGAGATGCTGGCGCTCAGCGATCTCAGCCTGCATGAGGCGATCCGGCACGTGCCGCGCCGGGTCATGGTGCGGGGCGAGGTGCCGTGCCCGTGGGAGCGGAAGGGTGCCATCATGCGGACGCTGATCGAAGCCACCAAGGAAGAAAGAGTCGAGCTGTTGGACGGCGTCAAGATTCATTTTGGCGCAGATTGGACCACGCTCTACCCCGATCCAGACCGGCCAGTGTTTCACATCCTGGCCGAAGCACCGACCCGCGCCCGTGCGGAAGAAATCGTCGGCAAGTATCGCGAGCAACTCACCGGTTGGCTAGCTGGAGCGGCCGCCGCCTAAACGGCGGCCCGGCAGGCAGGGCGAGCAATGAGCACGATCAGCTTTGGGACTTCCGGATGGCGCGGCATCATGGCGGAGGATTTCACCTTCACCGGTGTCCGCGCCGTGACCTGCGCGATTGGCGAATACGTCCTCAAGGAGGAACCCCGCGCGGCGGAGCGGGGAGTTGTGATCGGCTACGACCCCCGCTTTCTCTCTGAAGCGTTCGCCGCCCAGGCCGGCCGTACGCTGGCCGGCCAGGGGATCACCGCCTTCCTTTGCGATCGGGACACGCCCACGCCCGTGGTGGCCTTTGAAATTCTGCGCCGGAACGCCGCGGGCGGGATCGTCATCACCGCCAGCCACAATCCCCCCGAATACAATGGCGTCAAATTTTCGGCCGCCTGGGGAGGCCCCGCCCTGCCCGAAGCGACCCGCGTCATCCAGGCGCGTGCGAACCAATTGCTGGAAAGCGGCGCCGCGACGGATCCGTCGCCGCCGGCCGTCGGTCCGGCGGGGCGCGTGGAGAAGATCGATCCCCGTGAGGCCTACCTCGCTCGCATTCGGGGTCTGGTGCACGGTGAAGCGATTCGCGAAGCGGGGCTCAAGGTCGTCGTGGATCCGTTGTACGGGTCGGCCCGGGGCTATCTGGATGCGCTGCTGCGCGAATTCGGGTGCGAGGTGATCGTGCTCCATGATTGGCGCGACCCGCATTTCGGCGGCCAGGCGCCCGAACCCTCGGAAAAGCAGCTGCAGGAACTGGCGTTCCGGGTGGCCGACACCTCGGCGCAGATTGGTGTGGCGACGGACGGGGATGCGGACCGCTTCGGGCTGATCGACTCCGACGGGAGCTTCCTCGAGCCGAACTATTTCCTCGGCATCCTCCTGCGGCACCTCGTCAAGGCGCGGGGCTGGCAGGGCGGCGCGGCGCGCTCGGTCGCGACCAGTCATCTGATCGATGCCGTCGCGCGCAACCTGGATATCCCGCTCTACGAGACACCGGTCGGGTTCAAGTACATCGGCGAGCTGATCGCGAAGGACGCGATCGTACTGGGTGGAGAAGAAAGCGCAGGCCTCTCGGTCAAAGGGCACGTCCCCGAGAAGGACGGCATCCTGGCCTGCCTGCTTGCCGTGGAGCTGATGGCGAGCCGCGGGCGGGCCCGACTCAAGACGTTGCTCCAGGAGGTGTACCGCGAGGTCGGCACCTTCCTGACGCGACGGATCAATTTCCACCTCGAGCCGGCGGAAGCCGCAGCGGTCCGAACGCGGCTGGAGACACCGCCCGAGGTGGTGGCCGGCTTAGCGGTGGTCGAAGTCAAGCGCATCGACGGCGTCAAGCTGATCCTGGAGGACGGCAGCTGGGTGCTGCTCCGACCGTCGGGCACCGAGCCGGTCGTCCGCCTCTATGTCGAGGCTGCCAGCGAAGAACAGGTAGAGAAGCTCCGCGCGGCCGGCGAGGCGTTCATTCGGGGCTAAGGGCTGCAGGGGAGCTGGGGGGTAGGGGAGCAGAGGCGAAAAGGCGAAGAGGCGCAGAGGCAAAACTTCCTGTCTCTGTCGTCCGAGAGGGGTAGGGCGAATCGGAGTCCAGAGCGCCTGGAGGAGAGACGCTTTGGCGCTCATGGTTATTGGCCAGCGGCTCTGGCCAAGTCAGTGGCTCGATCCGATGGATAGGGACCGTTCATATCAACACACAGGACAGAAAGGCGGAGGCATGAGCGAGATTAGTGAAGTGCGGGCACGCGAAATTCTGGATTCCCGTGGCAACCCCACCGTCGAGGTCGAGGCGTGGCTGGAAAGCGGCGCGCTGGGCCGGGCGGCGGTGCCTTCGGGGGCCTCGACCGGCGAGCGGGAAGCGCTGGAGCTGCGGGACGGCGACAAGGGCCGGTATCTCGGCAAAGGCGTGACCAAGGCGGTCGAGAACGTGAATCAGATCATCGCACCCGAGATCGAGGGTATGGAGGCAACCAATCAGGCGGCGCTGGATGCGCTGCTCTGCGAATTGGACGGCACGCCGGACAAGAAGAAGCTCGGGGCCAATGCGATCCTGGGCGTCTCCTTGGCGGTTGCCAAGGCGTCGGCCGACGAGGTGGGCTTGCCGCTCTACCGATATCTGGGCGGCGTCAACGCCAAGGTCTTGCCCGTGCCGATGATGAATATCGTGAACGGCGGCAAGCATGCCGACAACACGGTGGACCTGCAGGAATTCATGATCATGCCGCTCGGGGCGGAGCGGTTTAGCGATGCCCTCCGGATGGGGGCCGAGGTGTTCCATGCGCTCCGCGACGTGCTTCGGAACAAGGGGTACAACACGGCCGTCGGGGACGAGGGCGGTTTTGCCCCCGACCTCAAAACGAATGAAGAGGCGGTGACACTCATCCTCACGGCGATCGAAAAAGCCGGCTACAAGCCCGGTGTGGACATATTCCTGGCGCTCGATCCGGCGGCGAGCGAATTCTACTCGAACGGCCAGTACGTGCTAGAGGGCGAGGGCGGCAAGCGGCTCAGCTCAGACGAGATGGTCGAGTTCTGGGCCCGCTGGGTCGCGAATTATCCCATCGTATCGATCGAGGATGGCATGTCCGAGCACGACTGGGAAGGATGGGCCAAACTGACCAAGAAAATCGGCCACAAAGTGCAGCTCGTGGGGGACGACTTGTTCGTGACCAATCCGGTCATCTTGAAAGAGGGCATTGCAAAGGGTGTCGCGAACGCGATTCTGATCAAGGTCAACCAGATCGGCTCGCTGACCGAAACCCTGGACGCCATCTACGCCGCCCATCAGGCGGGGTATGCTGCGATCGTGTCGCACCGCTCGGGCGAGACAGAGGATACGACGATCGCGGATTTGGCGGTGGCCACCAACGCCGGACAGATCAAGACCGGATCGGCTTCGCGGACCGACCGGATCGCTAAGTATAATCAACTGCTCCGGATAGAAGAGGATCTCGAAGAGGCCGCCACGTTCCTCGGCCGCGAGGCGCTGGCGCAATTCCGCCGGCCGAGTGCGTAAGTTGGGAATGACCAATGACCAATTCGCGAATGACCAATTGTATCTCGGCGATCGGACGAAAGTCAGCTCATTTGTCATTGGGAATTGGTCATTCTAAGGGGATTCCGTGAAGTTCGATGATGACCGTCCCTCCACGTTCCGCCACTTGCGCTGGGCCATCCTGTTTCTCATAGCGTTAGTGGTCGCGTCCGTGATGGGGAACCGGAGCCTCCTGCGGGTGTACCAGCTGTATCGGGATGATGCCAGCTTGACCCGCGAAATCGAGCAGCTCAGCGCGGCAAATGCAGCCCTGGCGGAAGAGGTGCGGGCGCTCCGTACCGATCCCGCCAGGGTCGAGGCGATCGCCCGGGACGAGCTGGGCCTGGTCAAACCCGGAGAGCTCGTCTTCGAGTTCCGGAGGACGCCGCCGCCCGCCGCGCCTGCTCCGCTAGTCGGTCCGGGCCAGCAGCCGAGTCGGTAATCTGAAGCGAGGCACGGCATCGCGGCGCGTCCGGGAATAAACGGCCGATTTACGCGTAATTGCAGGGCCTTTCGTCCCCGGGTAAAAGCCTTGCGGGGTTGCCCTCCATTCTTTATACTCATATGTCATTTTCAATTCCGGTAATGCCTCGCCCGGTTACGGGGCGTGACGTTGGCCTGTCTGTCCGGAGACCGCGTTAACCGCGGCCCACCCTTGGACCGCAGAGTCGCTATGAAACGACTAGCAATTCTCGGATCGACCGGATCCATCGGCACGAGCACGCTGGACGTGCTGAGGGCCCATCCGGAAGATTTCTCCGTCGTCGCCCTAGCGGGCGGGTCCAACCTGGACCGTCTCGAACAGCAGGTCCGGGAGTTTGCCCCCGCGGTGGTTGCGGTCGGGAGCGAGGCGGGCGCCCGCGAGTTGGCCCGCCGGCTTGGACGGACCCGGCAGACGGTGGTCTGGGGAGAGGCAGGACTGGCCCAGGCGGCCGCGGAATCGGGCGCCGACTTGGTCGTCTCCGCCGTCGTGGGAGGGGCCGGCCTCGTGCCAACGATGGCCGCCCTGTCTGCCGGCAAGACGGTTGCGCTGGCCAACAAGGAATCGCTGGTCATGGCCGGGGAACTGATGACGTCCATGGCCCGGCAGCGCAACACGCGCATTCTGCCCGTGGACAGCGAACATTCGGCCATCTTTCAGTGTTTGAATGGCCACCCCGACCAGGTGCAGCGCCTAATCCTCACGGCATCCGGCGGGCCGTTTCGACAGTTCGCGATCGAGGCATTCGCCCGGATCACGCCCCAAGACGCGCTGCGGCATCCCACCTGGTCCATGGGGAAGAAAATCACGATCGATTCGGCGACGCTTCTCAACAAGGGGCTGGAAGTCATCGAGGCGCACTGGCTGTTCGGGCTGCCGCTGGATCGAGTGGACGTGATCGTGCACCCGCAAAGTGTGATCCACTCGATGGTCGAATACGTGGATGGGTCGGTGCTCGCCCAGCTCGGCGTGCCGGATATGCGGGTGCCGATTCAGTACGCGCTGACCTATCCCGAGCGTCGGCCGTGCCCGGCCGCGCGGCTGAGCCTGGCGGCGCTCGGCAGCCTGACCTTCGAGCCGGTGGACACGCACAAGTTTCCTGCGTTGAGTTTGGCGTACGAGGCGGCCCGGGGCGGCGGCTCCTGGCCGACCGTCTTGAATGCCGCCAACGAGGTTGCCGTGCAGCGCTTCCTGGACGGCCGTATCGGTTTCGACGAGATCCCTACGCTGATGCGCAAGGCCATGGACGCCCACCCGCCCGGGCCGGTGGGGAGCATCGCCGAGGTGCTTGACGTGGATCGCGATGTACGGCGCTATCTTGCGGCGTAGTGTGCTGACGAAAGTCCCTTGACCCGCCCGCACATCGACACGCTCAGGACGAGCGGGAAACACACGGTTGCCGCTGGGCTCGCCCTGAGCCCATCGAAGGACTCTTCGAAGCGGGAACGGCGTCGCGCAAGGCAGTGCGAGTACGCATGATGGAGACGGCATGACGATCTTAGCGGCAGTCGTAGTCCTTGGGGTCCTTATCTTCGTCCACGAACTGGGGCATTTTCTCGTCGCGAAACGTTCGGGCGTCGGCGTCCTGAAGTTCTCTTTGGGATTCGGCCCGAAGCTGGTCGGCGTGAAAAGGGGCGAAACCGAGTACCTCCTGTCTGCGGTCCCGCTCGGCGGCTACGTCAAGATGATCGGCGAAGATCCGGGCGATGAATCGGCCGAGGCGGCGGATCCGGAACGATCCTTCTCCAAGAAGTCGGTCGGCGTCCGGTCCCTCATCATTCTGGCCGGACCGGTTTCGAACCTGCTCCTGCCGGTGGTGATCTTTTGGGGAATCTTCACGTTTGTTGGGCAGCCGTATTTCGTGCCGGTGATCGGCTCGCCGGAAGCCGGCTCGGCCGCTGCGAGTGCGGGTCTGACTGCGGGCGATCGCATCCAGACCGTCAACGGTCAGCCGATCCAGCGCTGGGATGAACTCGAGGCCAAGCTCCTCGACTCGCACGGGCAGGCGCTCACGCTTGCAATCGAGCGGAACGGACAAAAACTGGATGTGTCGGTCGAACCCCGCGCGGTGAAGAGCCGGGACGTTTTCGGACAAGAAATCGAAAGTTGGGATATCGGACTGCATCCCTTGATCTCGAGCAAGATCGGACAGGTGCTACCCGGGCAACCGGCCCAGCAGGCCGGACTAAAAGCCGGAGACCGGGTGTTGGCGATCAGCGGTCAGCCGGTCACGGAATGGGATCAGATGGCGAAGGTCATCCACGCGAGCCCGGGCAAACCGATCCAGATCACGATCGATCGGCAGGGCCAGCAGATGACCGTCGAGGTCACGCCCAAGCCGAGCAAGCAATCCGGACCCACGGGCGAGACCGAAGTGGGCCTGATCGGCATTGGGCCGGCCCCGGAATCCGATTATCGCCGGCTCGACCCCGTGTCCGCACTGGGTGCGGGCGTCCGCAAGACGGCCGATCTCTCTGCACTCGTAGTCACCGGCTTTGTCAAGCTGGTCCAGGCCAAGATCTCGCCCAAGACGATCGGCGGCCCCATCCTGATCGCTCAAATGGCGGGTGAGGTGGCGCAGCGCGGGCTGGTGGACCTTCTGTCCTTCACGGCACTCCTCTCGATCAACCTGGCGATCCTGAATCTGCTGCCGATTCCGATCCTGGATGGCGGTCATTTGCTGTTCTCGTGCATCGAATGGTTGCGCGGCCGGCCTGTCAGTCTGCGCAAGCGCGAGATTGCGCAGCAGGTCGGGATGGTGCTGCTGGCCGCGCTGATGGTGTTTGCGTTCTACAACGACATCTTTCGCTGGCTGGGGCAGTGATGATAGAGCCGATAGACTTCGCGCCGTTCACCGAGGTTCCGACGCTCGCGATCGCGGGCCGCCGCTCCTATACTCGCCGGGCGACCCGGCAGATCATGATCGGGAAGGTGCCGGTCGGCGGCAATGCGCCGATCACCGTGCAGTCCATGACCAAAACCAACACCCGTGACGTGCAGGCAACCGTCGAGCAGATCTGGGCCCTTGAAGCCGCCGGCTGCGAGATCGTCCGGGTGGCCGTGCCGGATGCCGATGCGGCCGCCGCCATCGCCAAGATTCGGGAGCAGATTCGCATCCCGCTGATCGTGGACATCCACTTCGATTATCGCCTGGCGCTGCAGTGCCTCGCCGCGGGCGTGGACTGCCTGCGCATCAACCCGGGCAATATTGGCGCCACCTGGCGTGTGCAGGAGGTGACCCGCGCCGCGGCGGAGCGCAAGGTGCCGATCCGCATCGGGGTCAACGCGGGCTCGCTCGAGAAGCACCTGCTCCAGCGCTTCGGCGAACCCACGCCGGAGGCCTTGGTCGAGAGCGCACTCTTTCACATCCGCATTCTGGAAGAATTGAACTATCCCGAGATGAAGGTCTCGCTCAAGTCGTCGGACCCCAAGATGATGATCGAGGCCTATCGGCTGCTCGCGGACAAGGTCCCCTATCCTTTCCACCTCGGCGTGACGGAGGCCGGCACGGCCTTCGCGGGTGCGATCAAGTCGGCCGTCGGGATCGGGACGCTGCTCGCCGAAGGGATCGGCGATACCATTCGGGTCAGCCTGACCGAAGATTCGACCGAAGAGATTCGGGCGGGGTTCGAGATTCTGAAGGCCTTGGGGCTCCGCAAGCGCGGCCTCAACGTGATCGCCTGCCCGTCCTGCGGCCGGGTAGAGATCGACTTGGTCGGCCTGACCAAAGCCGTCGAGAAGCGTCTCGAGGCCCTCAATATCCAGCGCACGCTGAATGTGGCGGTGATGGGCTGCGCCGTCAACGGTCCCGGAGAAGCGCGCGGCGCGGATATCGGCATCGCCGGAGGCAATGGCGTCGGTCTCTTGATCAAGAAGGGCCAGATCGTGCGGAAGGTCAAGGAATCGGAGCTGGCCGACGTCCTCGTCGAGGAGGTCCAGCGCCTCGCCGCTGAACCGGCCTAAGCCCTGCAACCCGAGGGGGAGGATGTGCGTCCTCCTCCTTTCAGTTTAGACGCAGCACCACCTGCCGTTCCTGCCTTTGGAGGTTTCGATGCGCTGGTCCCAATCGCTGGTCCCGACCTTGAAGGAGGACCCGGCTGACGCCGAGGCGGTCAGCCACCGGCTGACGGTTCGGGCCGGCTATGTCCGGCAATTGGCGGCAGGCATCTACGTCTATCTGCCGCTCGGTCAGCGCGTGATGCACAAGGTCATCGCCATCATCCGGGAAGAGATGGACGGGATCGGCGGACAAGAGATCACCATGCCCGTGATTCTCCCGGCAGAGCTCTGGCAACAGTCCGGCCGCTGGGATACGATCGGGGGCGAGATGTTCCGCCTCAAAGACCGCAACCAGCGGGATCTCTGCCTGGGAATGACCCACGAAGAGGTGATCGCGTGGCTGGCCGCGCACGAGATCCGCTCCTACCGCGATCTGCCGCAGATCTGGTATCAGATCCAGACCAAGGAGCGGGACGAGGCGCGGCCCAAGAGCGGCGTCTTGCGCACGCGCGAATTCATCATGAAAGACTCGTACAGCCTGGACCGCGACCCAGCCGGGCTGGAGGAGCGCTACATCCTGCACCGCGACGCGTACTGTCGCATCTTCGAGCGCTGCGGCGTCCGCTACCACGTCGTCGAGAGTGATCCAGGGATGATGGGCGGCGCAGGGTCGCACGAATTCATGGCGCCCAGCGATGCGGGAGAGGATCAAGTCGCGCTCTGCGAAAAATGCGGCTACGCGGCTAATATCGAGTTGGCGAGGTCGCGCGCGGTCCAGCCCGACTTCCCGGCCTGGTCGCTTGAGGACGTGCCGACGCCCGGCGCCCGGACGATCGCAGAAGTGAGCGCGTTCCTCACAATCTCGCCTGCCCTGACCATCAAATCCCTCGTCGTCATGGCTGACGCGGGGCCCGTGCTGGCCCTGGTGAGAGGGGATTACCAGCTGCACGAGAAAAAGCTGCAGCGCGCCATCGGCCCGTTCCGGCCGGCGCACGTGGAGGAAGTGCTGGCGGCCACGGGCGTGGAGCCTGGGTTCGTCGGTCCGGTCGGCGTGTCGGTGCGCATCGTGGCGGACGAGACGCTCCGCACCGGCTGCTACGTGGTCGGCGCCAACAAGCCCGACACGCATCTGCGCGGGGTCGTGCCGGGCCAGCACTTCCAGGCCGAATTCGCCGATCTGCGCGAAGCGGCGGCCGGGGACGCCTGCAGCACCTGCGGCGCGCCGCTCCGCGTGGAGCGCGTGATCGAGATCGGCAACATTTTCAAGCTGGGGACCAAGTACTCGTTGCCGCTCCGGGCGGTGTACCTCGCCGAGAACGGGGAGGAGCGGCCCGTCGTCATGGGCAGCTACGGCATCGGCCCCGCCCGGATCCTGGCCGCCGCCATCGAGCAGGGCCATGACGCGGACGGGATCGTCTGGCCCAAGACCATCGCCCCGTTCCAAGTGCACCTGTTGATCGTGAACGTGCGGGAAGAAGCCCTCGCTGCGATTGCGGACCAGCTCTATCGCGAGCTGACTGCCGCCGGCGTCGAGGTGCTCTACGACGATCGGGACGAACGCCCGGGGGTGAAATTCAAGGATGCCGATCTGCTCGGGATGCCGCTCCGCTTGACGGTCGGTGCGCGGGCGCGCAAGGAAGGTCTGGTGGAAATCCGCACGCGGAAAACGGGCGCCGTCGTGACGGTCACTCCCGTCGAGGTGGTCGGCCGGATTCAGGAACTCCTGGCAGGCCTCTGAGCATGCGGCTTTCGCGCTGGCTCCCACTGGCCATCTGCCTGGTCGCAGTGACCGGTTTTTCCGGCGAGGCGTTTTCGTCGCAGCACAGCGCCCGGCTGATCACGCCCTGGGTTCAGTGGCTGTCTCCGCTGATCGGGGGCGGATCGGTGGCAGCTTGGAACGCCGGACTGCGGAAGACCTTGCACGTCCTCGTCTATGGCGCGCTCGCGCTCTGCTGGTATCGCGCGCTGGCGTGGGATGATGGCGGCCGGCGTTCTTCATCGGTCATGGCAGCGCTCTCTTCCGCTGCGATCGCCATGGCGTTTCTGCTCACCGTCGCGATTGGAGGAATGGACGAGGTCCATCAGCGCTTCGTGCCCAGTCGGACGGGGCAGGTCAGCGATGTGATGCTGGATGGGATGGGGGCGGCGCTGGCTTTGCTCTGCAGGCGGGGGCTGGTTCGCGCAGGAGTTTCCTCGACGCGGCGGCGATCGGAAATGGACGTGTGTCCCGAACGGGGCTAATCTTTCTTGCCGTTCGCACTCGTCTTGGATGCCTCGGTGCTCGTCGTGCTGGAGCTCGAACTGCTGTCCGACTTGGCCTCTGATTTGCCTTCGCGCTCGGCCTTCTGGGCGCGCTTCCGGTCTTTGCTGGCGTAGTCGGTCACGTACCAGCCGGTCCCCTTAAAGACCAGGGCAGGAGGCGACAGCACCTTGTGGACCGACTCTCCGCATTTTGGGCAGCGCTTGACTGGCTTGTCGCTGAATTTTTGCATCAGCTCAAACCGGTTGTGGCAGGCATCGCATTCATACTCGTAGATCGGCACGCATGATCCTCCTCTAAGACCCGTATTGACGATAGACGCCCGGCTCCGGGTTTGTCAAGACCTTTGCAATTGACAAGCCGAAACAATTCGGTAATATGTTGTTTTGCCTCGAAAGGAGTGAATGACGGCGGCGACGCGGGCACGGCAAAGCATGACGGGCTTCGGCCGGGGGGAAACGACCGCTCGCAGCCGAACCTACACCGTCGAGGTGCATTCGGTCAACCACCGATTCCTCGAGGTGCGCTGCCGGCTGTCACGGCGGCTCGCCGGCCTCGAGCAGCACGTGTCCCGGGCCGTCGCCGGGCGGTTTGCCCGCGGCCATTTCGAGGTGGCGATCCAGGAAAAAGACCTGGAGGGGCGTCCGCGCAGCTTGACGCTCGACGTCCCGCTGGCACGCCAGTACGTGGAGTTGCTGCGCTCGCTGCAGGCCACCTTGGCGCTGCCGGGCGAGGTCACGCTGGCCCTGGTCGCCGCCCAGAGGGAATTGATCGCCGTCGAAGAGACCGCCGAAAGTCTCGACGACCTGTGGGGAGACCTCGAGCCTGCCGTGGCGCGCGCCCTCGACACGCTCTCCGCGATGCGAGCCGACGAGGGAGCGGCCCTGGTCGCCGCATTGGAACGGCACCTGGACGAGATCGTGGCGATCCTGGGTCGGGTCAAGGCGCGCGCGCCTGAGCTGGTCACCGCCCACCGGGCCCGGTTGCAGGAACGCTTGGCGGATCTCCTGAACGGCCGGCCACTCGATCCTCAGCGGCTGGAACAGGAAGTGGCGATCTTGGCCGATCGCGGCGACGTGACGGAGGAATGCGACCGGCTCGCCAGTCACGTCGGCCAGTTCCGCACCACGCTCGGTGCGGCGGGGCCGCAGGGGCGGCGGCTGGACTTCTTGCTCCAGGAAATGAATCGCGAGGTCAACACGATCGGTTCGAAGTCGGCTGACGTGCTGCTGGCCACCGATGTCGTCGAATTGAAAACCGCCGTCGAGCGACTGCGCGAGCAGGTGCAGAATCTGGAATGAGGATCGGACTCCCGGTCTGCGGCGAACAGGACGGATCGGGCCTATGGCTCTGGCAAATATCGCGGGGACGGCAGTGCAGGGAATCACCCCAGACGCCCAGGGGCGATCTCGGCCGCTCTTGGTCGTCGTCTCGGCGCCTTCGGGGGCGGGCAAGACGTCACTGTGCAATCATGTCGCCAGACACGTCCCGAATGTGGTGCATTCCATCTCGCACACCACGCGCCTTCCCCGCCCCGGCGAGGCGGACGGGACGGACTATTATTTTGTGGACGACGCCACGTTCCGGGCGATGGTGGACCGGAAAGAATTTGCGGAATGGGCCGAGGTGCACGGCCATCGCTACGGCACCTCCCACGCGGCCCTGGCCGCGCATTTCGCGGCCGGGCGGGATGTGCTTCTCGATATCGACACGCAGGGGGCCGCGCAGCTCCACCAGAGCTATCCGGACGGGGTGTTCGTGTTCATCGTGCCGCCGTCCTGGGCGGTGCTCGAGGAGCGGTTGCGGCTGCGGCACAGCGATCCGGATGCAGACATCCGTCGTCGCCTGCAGCGCGCCCGCGAAGAAGTGCGGCATTACACCGAGTACGGGTACGTGCTGGTCAACGACGAATTTGCCCGGACCGCCGAGGCGCTCGCCGCGATCATCGTCGCCGAGCGCCAACGGACCAGCCGGGTTACCTTGGGTTTCCTAAACGCCTGAGTCGCCCCGCGCGGGCGCGAAGGAGTTGCGGTATGGCGCAATTGCCGATCGAAGATTTGATGGAACACGTGGACAGTAAATACCGCCTGGTCATCGTGGCGGCGAAGCGGGCCAAGCAGCTGAACCGGGGCGCGGCGCCGTTGGTCCAGACGCGCAGCCTCAAGCCGACCTACGAGGCACTGGAAGAAATGGCAGCCGGCAAGCTGGCCTATGAGATCGAAAGTCTGCCGGGCGAGCTGGCCGAGGCCGAGGCGAAGCCGACTTGGTACCGCAGCCTGAGTGCCGAAGAGGTCGTGCCGGAGGAAGCCGCCCCCGAAACGACCGAAGCGTTCGAGGAAGAAGAGGTTGCGGTCGAGGCTCCGCTCGCAGCGAGCACCGCGGCCAACGATCTGCTGATGAACGACTTCGAGGAAGAGGGGCTGGAAGAGCTGGGCGATCTCGAAGTCATCGAGCCGGAAGAGACCGAAGAATAACCACCCGCCAGGCCCGGTATGGTCCCCGTCTACTCGGTCGTCGGCCGCTCGAATAGCGGAAAAACGACTCTACTGGAACAACTTCTGCGCGAGCTGATCGGCCGCGGCCGGCGGGTGGGCACGATCAAGCACCACCGGCACGGCCCCGTCGTCGTGGACGTTCCCGGCAAGGATTCCTGGCGGCACAAGACGGCCGGCGCACAAACGGTTGTCCTTGCGTCCGCGGAACGCGCGTTTGCCGTGTGGGACAGTTCCGGCGACACCCCGCTCGAGGCGCTGGCCTTCCGGTACTTCCCCGATGTTGACGTGATCCTCACCGAAGGCTTCAAGACCGGACCGATGCCGAAGATCGAGGTCAATCGGCGGGCGCTCGGCGTGCCGCTGCTCTGCGGCGATGCCGATCGGCTGCTCGCGGTGGTGGCCGATTGGGAGACCGGCGCGGCGGTGCCCCATTTCGGTCTGGACCAGGTCGGTCCCCTCGCCGATTTTTTGGAACGGCAGATGGCCCTGGACCAGGTGCAGACCAATGTCGAGCTGCTGGTCGGCGGCCGCCGGATCGCGCTCGATCCTGCCACCGACGTTGTCCTCGCCCGGGTCATCCGCAGTTTGGTCGGCGACCATCACGATTTGACCCAGGGACCGCCGATCGAACTGCGGATCGCCGGACGGCTCCCGTGACGGGCGGTCCGAGTATCGCCGGGACGAGCGGTGCCATCCTTGCCGGTGGCCACTCCCGGCGGATGGGGCGCGACAAAGCTAGGATCCCGTTCGGCGACCGGCCGCTCATCGCCGTCGTGGTCGACTCGTTGCGCCCGCTGTTCGCCGAATTGGCCGTGATCGCGGCCGACGCAAGTGTTTATATGGATCTCGACGTCCGCGTGCACGCCGATGTCTACCCCGGGAAGGGGCCGCTGGGCGGGATCTATACGGCCCTGCGCGAAAGCCGCGCGGGCCGGACCTTCTGCGTCGGTTGCGATATGCCCTTCGCGGCTCCCGCCCTGATCGCCTATCTGTGTCAGCTCGCCCCCGATGCGGACGTGGTCGTGCCGCGGACCGTCAAAGGGTACGAGCCGCTCCGCGCGGTGTACGGCAAAGGGTGCCTCCCTCGGCTGGAGGGGATGCTTGCCGAAGACCACCTGCGGACGGATGCGTTGTTTGCGGGGGTCCGCGTGCACGAGGTCGGCGAAGCCGAGCTGCGGGAGCGCGATCCGGAATTACTCTCGTTGTGCAACATCAATACGCCGGCGGATCTCGCGGATGCGCTGCGCCGCGTTGGGTCGTCATGCGCCTCTTGATCGCCGGCTGGGTATTCCCCATCAGCCAGCCCCCGATTCCCGACGGTGCCATCGCGATCGAGGCCGGCGCCATCGTCGCGGTGGGCGCGCGCACGGAGCTCCGCCGCAGATTCCCCCAGGCACAGCGGACCGAGTTCCCAGACGCGGCGCTCCTGCCCGGGCTGATCAACTGCCACACGCATCTCGAGCTGCCGGTCGACCCCGACCACGGCCCCGAGCCATTCGTGCCTTGGGTGGTCCGGCTGATCGCGCGCCGCCGTGGCGCCGACCCGGACACCGCAACTCAGACGGCAGATGCCGGGGTGCAGGCGTTGCTCCGATCGGGAACGACGACGGTTGCCGACGTGAGCACGACGGGCTGCAGTGCCGAACCCATTCGTCGAGCCGCACTTCGCGCGATGGTCTTTCGGGAGGTGCTGGGAGTACAAGCCTCACAAGCTGCGGAACGAATCGGTGCGGCGGCGGAGGCGATTCGGAAGCTGCAGGACGCGACACGCGGTAGCCGCGTGACCATCGGGATCTCCCCCCATAGCCCGTACGGTTTGTCCGAACCGCTCCTCGACGCCTGTCGTAGGCTCGTGGTTGACAATGCGCTGCCTACGACTATTCACGCCGCGGAATCGCCAGCCGAGGTTGCTTACGTACGTGACGGGACCGGCCCTATTCCGGACATCCTGTACCCGGCCGTCGGCTGTCCGGAGCCGCTCCCCCGCCGCTCGGCCCGGAGCCCGATTGCGTACCTCGATAGCTTTGGGCTGCTCGAACGGGCGCTCGTCGTGCATGCCGTCCATGTGGATGAGGCCGATGGTCGTCTGCTCGCGGCGCGGGGTGCGCGGGTGGTGCACTGCCCGCGCAGCAACCGGCGACTCTCCGAAGGCGAGGCGCCGGTTGCCATGTTGCAGGCGCACGGCATTCCAGTGGGCCTGGGCACCGATTCCCTGGCGAGCTCGGCCAGCCTTGACCTCTGGGATGAAATGCGCGCGGTGGACCTTCCGGCGGCGCAGGCTCTGGCCCTTGCGACCCTGGGTGGCGCCCGGGCGCTCGGATGGGACCGGCAGATCGGCAGCATCACACCCGGGAAGCGTGCAGACTTGATTGCAGTCTCTGCGGACGCACTGCGGGGCAGCCATCCGGAGGTGGGACTGCTGGAATGCACCCGGAATGTCGAGATGCTCTGGTCCATGGTCGAGGGGGGACTGGTCTTCGCGCAGCCGGGGGTAGCGGCATGCGCCTGAAGCTAGGCCGGATCCGGTACATCAATTGCGAGCCGATCTACTACGCGCTCGAACACGGGATCGTGTCGGCGGACTCCACGCTGCACTATGGCACGCCCTCCGAGCTGAACGCGCAGCTCCGCGCTGGCGCATTGGACCTTTCGGTCGTCTCGGTGATGGAACCGGCCTTGCACCCCGACGCCTATGCGATCCTTCCGGACCTCGCGATCGCGTGCGACGGGCCGGTCGAGAGCGTCCTTGTCGCCAGCCGATGCCCGATCCCAGAACTGGACGGGTGTCCGATCGCGCTGACCCGACAATCGCTGACCTCGATTTACCTGGTCAAGTTCTTGCTGGACCGGGCGTACCGCATCACGCCGAAGTACCTGACCGACGATCGGCCCGACGAAGCGGCGGCGCGCCTGGTGATCGGGGACGAGGCACTGCGTCTCGGGCCGCAGTATCCGTATTGCCTGGATCTGGGTGAGGCCTGGCGTCGCTTCACCGGCCTTCCATTCGTGTTTGCGGTCTGGGCCGTCCGGCGAGCCGTCTGGGCCGACGCGCCCGACGATGTGCGACGACTGCATACAGCCCTGCTCGCGGCGAAGGCCCATGGACGAAGCGCCCCGGATGCGGTCGTCGCGGCAGCGCGGCAGCGGGTGGCGCTGCCGGTCGAGGCCTGCCGCCGGTATTTGACCGAGCGGCTCTGCTTCGACCTGGGCCCACGACACCACGATGGGCTGGATCGCTTTCTCGCGCTGCTCGTCGAGGCGGGTGCGTTGCCGGCGGTTCCGCAGTTGGAATTTCTGACGTTCTGAGTGGTGCAAACGTCAGGGTCAGTCGGGGAGAAAAGCGCGGGAGGTCTTCAAGTCCATGTTTTCGCGGACGCTGCTCTCGGTAGCGAGGGGAAAATGATAGGATTCTTCGGGGGCGGCCGGCCCCGATCGGAGGCATCGTGAAGAAATACGGGCCTGGTTTCGGGTTGATCCTGCTAGTGAGCATTCCAGCCTGGCTGATTCAAAACCAGATTACCGTGAACGGCAAGACCGTGGTGAGCGCGGTGGCGATCGCGCTGATCCTGGGCATCGCCATCCGAAACCTCATCGGGGTCCCCGACGCGTGCCGGCCCGGTGCATCGTTTGCCGTGAAGCGGCTGCTGCGGATCGGTATTGCCCTCATGGGTGCCCAGCTGAGTCTGGCGCAGGTGCTCAAAACCGGCGCCGCCGCGGTTCTTATCGTGGCCACCTGTATAGTCCTCGCAATTCTCGTGGTGCGGTTCATCAGCGCGCGCATGGGCATGTCCGACCGATTAGGAACGTTGCTCGGCGTGGGCACGAGCATTTGTGGGGTCTCTGCGATTGTCGCAACGGCGCCTGCCATCGAAGCCCGCGAGGAAGAAACATCGCTGGCCGTAGCCACCATCACCGTCTTCGGTCTCGTCGCCGTGTTGCTCTATCCCATCCTGGGGCGGCTCTGGCATCTCAGCGACGCCTTTTTCGGCACCTGGGCAGGGACGGCGGTGAACGACACCAGCCAGGTCGTCGCGACCGGGTTGATTTTCAGTGAGCGTGCCGCAGAAATTGCGACGGTGGTCAAGCTCACGCGCAATCTGTTCATGGCCCCGGTGATCGTGGTACTGAGCTGGGTGTATCTGCAGCGGCGCGGGACAGGGGACGACAAGGGAAAGAAAGGGGTCAAGCTGCATCAGGCGGTCCCCCTTTTTGTCCTCGGATTTGTCAGCATGGCGGTTTTGAATTCCCTTGGGGCATTTCCGGGGGACGTGCGTCATGCGATCCAGTTGATCTCGCAATGGTTGATCTTGCTAGCCCTGGCCGGCGTTGGCCTGGAGACGAACGTGGCGTCCATGCGCAAAATCGGCTTGCGGCCGTTTTATGCCGGTCTGTGTGCTGCGGCCTTCATGGCCGTCGTCAGCTTCGGCCTGATCACCCTGGCCGGGGTGCGATAACGTGTATTCGACCATGCATTCTGGACAATGGACTTGACGGGCAGCCTCCGATCACGGCACCCTACACCGCCAAGTAGTGCCAAAGTCCCCAAAACTCTGAGACACCCGTATTTCAAGGAGGTGTGCCGATGAAGCGCGTGCAGTTGATGGTGTGCGTTGGCCTGGCGTGCGCCCTCGTACTGAGCGGTTGGGCCGGCGTGGCCAAGGCCCAGCAGAAGATCACGGCGAAAATCGCGGACATCTTGTCGCCCGACCATCCCCACACCCCTACCATGCAGTTCTTCGCGGACAAGGTGAAAGAGCGGACCAAGGGCCGGGTGGAGTTTCAGGTGTTTCACAGCGCCCAGTTGGGGCAAACCAACGATCTCTTCATGGGTGTCCAGACCGGCAGCATCGAGATGGCCAAGATGCCGGCTTCGTTCGCAGGCGAATGGATCCCTGAAGAGAAAGTGTTCGACCTGCCGTACGTGTTCAACAGCCGGGACGAGCTGTGGCGCGTGATCCGAAGCGGCGTGGGTAAGAAGTTCATGAACGAAATCTTTCCGAAGCAGGGTTTCGTCGGCGTGTTCTGGGTGGATGACGGGGGCCGGAGCATCTTCACCAATAAACCGGTGCGGAAGCCGGAGGATCTCAAAGGGTTGAAGATCCGCGTGCAGCCCAGCGATATCCAGATACAGGCGATGAACGAGATGGGTGGCATCGGCACCCCGATGGCATTTGGAGAAGTGTATCTCGCTTTGCAACAGAAGGTGCTGGACGGGGCAGAGAACTCGCCGGTGCTCTACTGGACCTCCAAGCAGTGGGAAGTCTGCAAGGTGTACTCTTTGACCGAGCAGTTCTGGTCCGTGAGCACGTTCATCGCGAACAAGAAGTGGTGGGACGGCCTCCCGAAGGACATCCAGGGCGAGATCGCCGCAGCCGGGCAGGAAGCAGAGAAGTACTTCCTGGATGCATACACCTCCCTCGAAGGTAAAGCCTTCGGACTCCTGAAAGAAAAGGGTGTCACGGTCATCACGGACGTGGACAAAGCCACCTTCGAGAAGCGGGTGCAGCCTGTCTATGACACTTTTGTCAAGAAGTATGCCTTTGGGAAAGAACTGCTGGATCAGGTGCGCGCGGCCAAAAAGTAGAACCGAAGCTTCCTGGGGAAGCGGTCGCGCGCCGCTTCCCCTTTTTTGTTGAGGGCACTGTTATGGAGAAGCTATTCGACCGCCTGATCGAGGGTTTCTGTGCCCTCCTGATGGTTGTCCTAACCGTCACGGTTTTCATCCAGGTCTTCAACCGGTTCGTGCTCCAGACCCCGCTCGCCTGGTCGGAAGACCTGGCGATGCTGCTCTATCAATGGGTCGTTTTCGTGGGGGCGGCGCTCGGCGTCAAGCGACTGCGGCACTTCGGCATCGAATTGGTCGTTCGGCAATTCCCCGAGCGCTTGCGGCATCGCGTTGAACTGCTCACGCCACTGATGATGCTGATCGTCGCCGTGGTGATGATTGCTCAGGGATATACCCTGGTCAAAATCAACTTCAATCGTACGTTTGCCACGATGGACCTGTCCTACATTTGGGCGTTCCTCCCGATTCCCCTCGGCGGTGTGCTGATCGTCGTCTATCTCATCCAGCTCGAAATCCGGCGCTGGCGTGAGCCGCACGTCGAGGAGGGCCGGCACGCATGAGCACCATGTTCGTGTTGCTCGGCAGCTTCATCGCCCTCATTGCCATCAATGTGCCGGTGGCTTTCTCCATGGTCGTGTCCTGCATCCTCGCCCTATTTGTTCAGGGTACGATCCCGATGTCCACCGTCACGATGAAGCTGTACTCGGGCATCGACACGTTTCCCTTTTTGGCCATCCCATTGTTTATCCTCGCCGGCGGCTTGATGGAGCAGGGTGGGATTTCGCAGCGACTGGTGCGGTTGGCGTCGAACCTGGTCGGCCACATCCGGGGCGGGCTCGGCTTCGTCGTCGTCGTCGCTGAGATATTTTTCTCCGGCATTTCCGGGTCTTCGATTGCGGACGCCTCGGCAATCGGCGCCTTGCTCTTGCCATCGATGGTCCGGGCGGGCTATCCGGCCGCGCATGCCGCCTCGATTGTCGCCGCCGCGACCGGCATGGGGATGATGATTCCCCCCTGCCTCAACATGGTCGTGTTGGGGGCGATGTCGAATATCTCGATCGCCGGGCTGTTCATGGGCGGATTCCTGCCGGGGTTCTTGATGGCGATCACGCTCATGATCCTCATCTACTTTCAATCGGTCCGCGGCATTCTGCCCGGCGCGACGGTAGCGAAGCCCAGCTTCCGTGAAGTGATGATCTCTGTCCGCGACAGCGCGATTCCGCTCATGATGCCGGTCATCATCTTTGGAGGCATCTTTGCGGGCATCTTCACCGCCACCGAGGCGGCCGCAGTTGCGACGGTGTACGCGTTCATCGTGTCCTGCTTCTGGTACAAGGAAATCGGGCGACGCGAACTGTACAAGGTCCTGGTAGACACCGCCATCATGACCGGAGTGGTCTCGCTGTTGGTCGGTGCGGCCACGGGATTTTCCTGGATCTTGGCCACCCATCAAGTGCCGCGCATGATCGGCGACTCCATCACCGCGATCGGCGGCGGCAAGCTCATGTTCCTGCTGCTCACGATCGCCGTGTTCCTGGTGTTCGGTATGATTCTCGACGGCCTCCCGGCCATCTTGATCTTCTTTCCGATTCTATATCCCATCGCACAGGCTGTTGGGGTGCACCCGCTCCATTTTGGCGTCCTTGTCATTGCCGTGATCGGGGTGGCGATCATTGCCCCGCCGATCGGTCTCTGTCTCGTCATCATTTGTAGCATTGCCAAGGTCAAGTTGACCGATACGATCAAGCCGCTGATTCCGTACACCCTCATCCTCATCATCGATCTCATCATCATGGCCGTCTGGCCGTGGCTGGTGTTGTTCCTGCCGGCGGTTTTCAAGGTATAAAAACGCAGTGAGATGTCCGAGCTTCGGCGGTTCGTGGGAGGCGGTTGTGCCCGCCCAATCGGTTGGACCGGCGGTATCCTCGAACAATGACGATGCCACGCTTGACAGGGGTAGCCGGGATGATAGTGTGTGCCTCGTCAGACGATGTGGAGGGGGAACCGGCCTGACCGGTTGACGCGTTGAATATCCCGCTACCAATTGCCCTTCGCTCGATCATCGCAGGGCCCTGGTGTGCTCTGCGGGCTCCATCATTGAATCACCCGGTACGACCGCTTCATATATCTTCACTCACAAGGAGGCATGTATGCGGCATCTAGTCTGGTTTACAGCAGTGTGTTTGGTAATCGGTGCAGCCGGCGGAACCGCGTGGGCAGCAGCCGGCGATCTCGTCCTCGGCTTTACGCCGCCGATGACCGGCGCGTCGGCCGCCCAAGGGTCGTACCAGAGCAAGGCCATCAAGCTGGCGCTCAAGCAGGTCAACGAGGCAGGGGGCGTCAATGGCAAGAAGGTGGACCTCCGGGTGGTGGATAACCAGTCCACCAACCCCGGCGCACTGGCGGCTCTGCAGAAAGCCGTCGAGATCGAGAAGGTCGTCGCGTTGGTCGGTTCGGTGAAGAGCACACAGATCTTGGCCGCGGCCGATGCGATCAAGCAGTACGGTGTGCCGACAATCGTGGGCGGGACGAATGTCACGATCACTCGGCAGGGCAATCCGTGGCTGTTCCGGGTCCGGCCCGACGACTCGATTGCCGCGGCGGCGATCATCAAGTACATCAAGGAAGACGCGAAACTGACGAAGGTGGGACTGCTACACGACACGGATGCGTTCGGCACCGGCGGGGCCGATCTGGTCGAGCAGTATGCCAAGGAGCAAGGCCTGACGCTGGTGCGCCGCGAGAAATTCACGACCAAGGACAAGGACTATACGGCCCAGCTCTTGTCCATCAAGAATGCCGGCGCCCAGATCATGGTTCTGTACGTGCCCAATCCGGAAGACGCGGCGATCATCCTCCGTCAATACCGCCAGCTTGGCTCGCCGTTCAAGTTCATCGGCACGCCGTCCAGCATCGAGCGGGACTGCCTGAACCTGGCGAAGGAGGCCGCGGAAGGCATTCTCGGCATTGCCGATTACGTTCCCGGTGCGAGCGAGGCAACGCGCAAGTACGCAGCGGATTACCAGAAAGAATACAACGAGGAATTCGATCCGACCTCGGCCTGGACGTATGACGGATTCAATATTCTCGTCAATGCCGTCAAGAAGGCCGGCGAAGACCGCGCGAAGATTCGTGAGGCGATCTTGGCCACGCAGGGCTACGTCGGCGTGCTGGGCACCTTCTCGTTCACCCCGAACGGCGATGGGTTGGGCGAGGTCAGCGTCGTCCAGGTGGAGAAGGGAAAGCACAAGCTCTTGAAGGTGGTCAACGTCCGCGCGAAGTAGAAGTAAATGTCACTTCAGCCGAGGCCCTCGCCGTTCTGCGGCGAGGGCCTTTGGTCTTCCGGGCGCGGTGTTTTGGCTTGACGGCTCAAGTGGTTCCCGCAGTATCGTGCAAGAACAGCCAGGACGGTATTGCATGCTGAACCAGGGTGGCCAGGGGAGGGCGGGGAAATGTACAAGATGGGTAGAATGACGCGGCGGGAATTCATGGAGTATGCGGGGTTGGTGGCTGGGGCTGCCGCATGGACCAGTGGTGCAGCTTGGGCAGGAGAATCCGGGGCGAAGCTGGGCGCGCAGCTCATCGGAAAGCTTGAAGGGCCGGTGATCCTCACGGACCCGAGGCAGTATCCAACCAAGTTCAGCGAGGCCCCAATGCTCGCGGATCTGGTCAAGGCAGGCAGGCTACCTGCAGTCGAGAAGCGCCTGCCGGACGCCGCCGAGCTGATGGTCGTGAAGCCGGTACACGAGGTCGGGCGGTACGGCGGCCGGTGGCGGCGCGGGTTCACGGGTCCTGCCGACAACGAGAACGGGAACCGTATCTGCTCGACGGATAAACTGCTGATGTTTGATTACACCGGCAACACGATCGTGCCCGCGCTGGCCAAAGGTTGGCGTCTCGGCGATGACGGCCGGATCACGACGGTGTTGCTGCGCAAGGGGCTGAAGTGGTCCGACGGCGAGCCGTTCACCGCCGACGATTTCCTGTTCTGGTACACCGATTTGTACCTGAACAAGGAGCTGGTACCGACGCCGGCCCCGGAGTTCACGATCGATGGAAAGCCCGGTGTGATGAAGAAAGTGGACGATTACACCGTTGCGTTCGAATTCCCGGCGCCGTACTTCCTGTTTGTGGATATTCTCGCTGGCGACACGCTGATCGGCGGGGGGCAGGCGACCCAGATGGCGCGATCGGCGTTCATGGGCGCATACGCGCCTGCGCATTATGTC
>DATJQT010000298.1:0-2608 GCA_035505475.1 Vulcanimicrobiaceae bacterium | reverse complement strand
GGCTTGGCGTGCCCTCCAACACCAACTCGCGCCCCAGATGGCGTGCGAGGGTCATGCCGTGCGCCGAGCACGGCATCACCCTCGGCCTACGCCCAGACTCCTCTCGGGGCCGCCAGGCCGCATTCTCCAGCAAAGCTCTGTCGTGCTCGTCATTGCCGCTGGGGTCCGCCCAACACCGGAGATAAGCTGCGAGGCGGTGGCCCCGGTTCCTCGCCGGCGGGGCCACGCAGCGGCACCTTGCCGGATTCGTCCGGGTGCCGCTGCGAGCCTCGTCAGCTTCATCGCCTTGTTCGGCGGCCGCTCGTCAGTAGTCGAGAGTCAGGATCCTGCCCTTCGTGAACGAGAAGAAGCGCGACTTCTCGGCCACCTGCACGCCCGGAGCCAGATCCGTTAGGGTCTTGCCCGCCGCCTTGAGACAGCCCGGACACGCCATGATCGGAACGCCCTTCCGCTCCAGCTCCGCCAACTGGGCCTTCAGCGGCTTGAACTGCGCGTACGAAACGTCCGCTGCGTCCTTCAAAACGGCCTCGACCCCCTTGATGTCGAAGTACACCAGGACATCGTGGTCTTCTGCCATCATGCTCGCCATGCTCAGCCCCATGAGCAGACGGTGGGGATCGTCGTTGGCGTGACTGATGTGTACCACCACACCGTCGCGTGCCTGCTCAGCGACCTCGCCCCTGCTGGCACTCGCTCCCGCCAAGACAACGGCCATACACCCAATCGCACAGCCAAGTCCTGCCTTCATCACCCCTCCTCTCCACCATGCAGCTGCATGCGCCGCGGTCGCCATCGAGGTCCGCCCAACACCGCGGATAAGCTGCGAAAAGCGCGACCTTCGATGATCCCTCACGATGGCAGCGGAACCGCGGAACAGCCAACCTCCCTCGTACACCCCAGCTCCAACCGCTCTTCGTCAGCTTCATCCGCTCGTTGGGCGGCCTGGTGGCACACGCTACACCCTTCGCTGCCGCCACACTAACTCACTCCACCCCACCACCCGGGCTGGCGCGGAGGCGACAGCCCGCAACCCTCCGCCTCGTCCCTCTACGAGCAGCAGCCGGGCCGGCGCGCACTTCAAGGAAGCCTCCATGATCGCGCGCCGGCCATTCTCAGCGCCGTAGCCCACAGCCACGCGCGCCGGCGGGGCGGTTGGCTACTCACTCCGCCCCTGGCCTTGCAGAGGTGCGTGCCGCACGCCGAGTGCGGCACGCACCTTGCCCTGGCCCCCTCGCTCAGCGCTGCGCCGGCGTGCCATTCTCAGCAACCCTTGTTGCCGTTTCTCCGCTGCCGCCATTGGTCCGCCCAACACCGGGGATAAGCTGCGAAGCGCGCGCTTCACGAGGATCGTGGAGCATGTTCAGGCCGAACGCGGAACAGACCGTGCGCTCTTACGCCACCCCAGCTCCAACCGCGCTTCGTCAGCTTCATCCGCTTGTTGGGCGGCCGCTCTCACGCCCTTGCTCTCCGTCGCCAGCCGTCCGTTGACTGAGCCAGATCCTACGCTTGTTTCTCCTCACCAGGTCGACGACGCCACTCTCGAGGGCGTGACGCGGCGCTGAGTACAGGGCCAGGCGGGCCTGGCAACGCTGCAACGCCCCAGTTCCCCACACGTCGATTGGTGGCGGAGACTACGCACACACCGCTCCCTCGACTGAGCCACAGGTCGGCCGCGGTACTCCCACGCACTCGAATCCCGTACCGCCCAGCGGCTCCAACTACCACCTGGAGGGCGCCGTCAGAAAAGGGCCCAAGGTTGGGGGTGTTGCAGCGTGCTTCGTCCGCCTCTGCATCGTGCGCCGCGTCCACGCCCGGGAGACCCGCTCGTAGCTCCCCGCCGAGAGGTCCGCCCAACACCGGGGATAAGCTGCGAAGCTCCGAAGTTGACCGGGCTTCGTCAGCTTCATCCCCTTGTTCGGCGGCCTCGCGACACGCTGAAGTCGTCCTCGCACGACAGCTCGATGCTGACCCGGTCTCCGTCGACCTCCAGACCGGCGTACCAACGGACGTACCACGGGTAGCGGTTGTCCTTCAGCCACGTCGTCCGGTGCGGCACGTCCTCGTCAGGCGTCACTCGCAGCATAGCTGTGAGCCTCGTTCGCCACTCGCCGTACGACTGCTGGGCACTCGATCGGCTTGTCGAGAACGAGACTGCGGTTATGGTGCCCCAGGGCTCGCATCCCGCCTGGGAATCATTCGTCGTCTGCAACGCCTCGATATCCCAATCGCCCAGCCGGCCATGCCAACGCGCAAGAGCAGGGAATCGGGGATCTGGGCTGACGAGACTCAGCACCGACTTCGGCACCTCTTCACCGGGCAACAAGCGGCGAATCTCTCGGATGAGGGCGTGATCGGCCTCGGATGCAGCGCCACTCGCAACTAGCCGTGCAACAGCACGGTCGCGCTCACCCCGAATCTCCTGCGGAGAGCCCGAGCAACCGACTGCCAGCACGACTGCCACAGCTAAGCTGAGGGTCTCCCCGTTTGAGTCGTACTTCGAAGGTCGGATTTGGCCGTTTTCATAACGGCTGAGTTCCCTCGGTGACGTTCAGGGTTTGCGGGCCGGAGGGCGCCGGAGGCGCCTGGAGGGCCGCAAACTGGGCGGCGA
>DATJQT010000297.1:0-1054 GCA_035505475.1 Vulcanimicrobiaceae bacterium | reverse complement strand
CGCCGCGGACGAGGCGCTGTACGCCGCCAAGAAGGAGGGCAAGAACCGCTATGCCGCCCATGGCGACGCTCCGCCGCTGGCGCCCGAGCTGGAAGCCGGATCCATGCTGGCCGAGGCGTTGCGCAGGCGGGCGTAAATCATGTTAACTCGCGGGCTCGAAAGGATCGTTCGAGCCGATGATGTTCAGCCGCCTGGCACTGGCGTTGATCGCGATCACGCTGGCCGCTGCCGCCTCCGCCCAATCGCCTGATCTCGCGACCATCGCGAAATCTTCGGGCACCCCCGACATTCCCGGTCTCAAGATGGTCTGGCTCGCGCCCTGGGGCGATGTCGCAAAGGCGCATCCCTGGAAGAACATCATCGTGCACCAGACCGAGGGCCCGGCGGGATCGGCACGCGGCGGCGCGCTGGAGCAATCGAAGAACCCGACCCGGCGCGGCGTCATGGTCTGGGTGGAGACCGACGGCACCGTCTACTGGGCGGTCGCCGACAATCTGGTGCCGACCCACACCGACGGCGCCGACCGCAACGACAACAAATATATCGACAACAGCAAGACCTATCACCAGGTCAACAAGGACACCTCGATCGGCGTCGAGTTCGCCGGCAACTATCCCGACGTCACCAGACCCGCGACCGATGCGCAGATCGCGGCGTGGCGGGTGCTGGTCAAGGTGCTGATGGCCCGCTACGGCATCCCGCTCGAGCACGTCTATGCCCACAACTGGATCGACTACAAGGACGCCCGCTATTGCGAGGGCTGCGCGCTCGCGACGCTGGCGAGGGGATGGGGGGAGTAGGGTTCGATCAAGCCCCGCTCTGCGTCGTCCCGGCGAAGGCCGGGACCCATAGCCCCAGGCTTTCGTTATTGCGAAGATAAACTTCTACCGCGGTCCACAAATAGATTCCGCGGTATGGGTCCCGGCCTTCGCCCTAGGGCATGCACAGATCTGGTGCGACGGATTGACTCGGGGTGGGGTCGAGGGATTCCAGAATCAGGATTCCGTGTGATTTCTATTGTGGCACTTCGATTTGGACGAGGTGCCGCCATGTT
>DATJQT010000296.1:0-2977 GCA_035505475.1 Vulcanimicrobiaceae bacterium | reverse complement strand
TTCGGCTCGCACCGACCTGAGCCCCCGAGCGTTCGGAGGATGTCCGATCTGATGGAGGGCACTCGCGATCACGTGCTCCTCCCGATCCGTTCTCGGGAGGAAGAGCCCGGGACGTCGCAGTGAAGGGAATGTCTGCAACTGTCCAAGATCCTCGCGGGCGGTTTCGTGATGGTTACGCAGTATTTCGCCGTCGGCCGACAGGACGAAGACCCCGATCCCGAAAAACGCTTCTTTACCTTTCGGTGCCGGATCCGAGGCTCCCTTCCTGCGACAGCCCGGCCCGGCACCCGGCCTCCGAATTGTTGGAGTGTCTCCGACTCATCGGGTATTATCCGGATGCGGCGGCCCCGAGTCTCTTCCGCCAGATCACGCCAATGCGTCGATTCAACAGCGCAGGACCCTCGCGGGTCATCCAGAACGCAAGTGGATCCGTTGTTGCATCCTTGAATCAGGCGGGATGTGACCCGGCGGTCATAGACCGTGGCACCCACGGCAATGTACGGAAGGAGCAGGTCATGGACGTCAACTTCTGGTTGGGGATTCTCATCGGGGTGGTGGCTGGTGGCGGCGGAGTCTGGTACTTCAAGGTGCGGGCCCTGCAAACGGCCGTCGTGACCATGACCGGCGAATACCGGAATGCCGAGAAGGGGCGGAAGGAGCTCGAGGCGCAGACCCGGCAGCATCCAGTGCCCGCGGCGATGTGAGGGCACGGCCGAGTCCCACATGATCGGAAACATACGGGAGAACGTTCCCGGCTGTGGCTTCGGCCGACCGAGATCGCGAGTTGCAATCGACATCTGCATCCCGGCCGTATCCCTCTTGGCTGCTGGTATGGGGTATCGAGTTACGGCCGCGTCAATGATTCTCCGCGTGGCGAGGGCGGCCTGTTGCACTCCGTGCGGCGGATCACGTATTCCGCCGGAGGCATCGATCATCGGCAGCTGCTGAAGAAAGTGGCGGATACAGGATAGGAGGCGAATGCGATGAGAAATAACGGGCGAGACACCATCCAGCCCCGAAGGTCTCCCGACCCCGCTAGACTCTGGGGGCGAATCCAGCGGGTTGCCCCGCTATGTATCCTTGGGGCAGTGCTCCTGACTGTCCCCCTGGCCCGGGCCCAGTCCCTGGACCTCTGCCAAGCGCTGGCGGCCCGGTTTGCGGCCGCGCCGGACCGGCTCGCTCCTGAGAGTCTGGTCGGGCTCACGTCGTGCGTCACGGCCGAACTCGCGGCCCGCATTGGCCCCCCGGGCGAGGCGCTGCCCGACGGGGAAGCCGCCTCCCTGGGAGGGGAACAGCGACAGGCAGTCGCCCCGGCGCCCCGCCCGGTTCCTCCCAATGTCTTTCCCTCAGTGCCGGTTCCGTCGCCGTCGATGTCGGCTCAGGTCTTCCCGGACCAAGCCACCGGCCCAATTTCTCCATCCAGCCCCCAACAGTATCTTGGTCAGTGGCCGGCCGCGGCACGCTGGGGCAGCTGGCCCGACGGCAGCTGGGGGGGCGCGCCCGGGATGTGACCAGAGGCGTGTAGGGGATTCCACGGGGCGATCAACGCTGCCCATGTCCCTCTGACATTTCAGCCCCCGGCAATCCGCGAAGCTGCACGCGGGCCGTCGCATCCCCCCTACCCTACCCACGCTCCCCCCGGATCACGAACCCCAACGCCTGGGCCACCAGCGGGCAGGCGGATCCCTATTGAAGAAAAGGCAAGCGATTCACCAGGCCTACCCGGCGATGGTGCCGCCCCATTGGGAGAGCTTGGTGGTGATGAACTCGACAATCGTGCGGTGCGCGTCGGCGCCGCGGTCGGTGATGCGCAGGGGCGGGCCGAAGGCGATGTGGATGGTCTTGGAGGGGTCGAATTTCCCGCAGTCTTTGAGCAGTCGCCCGTTCCCCCAGGCATCGGTCTTCAAGGCGATCGGGATGACGGGCACGTTGGCCCTGCTGGCCAGCTTCACGCCGATCGTGTTGAACTCTGCGGGATCGAAGCGGGGCGTGCGGGTGGTCTGGGGGAACACGATAATCGAGAGGCCGCGGGCGAGCCGCTCCGCGCCGCCGTCGAGCACCGCGCGCAGGTCCTCGCGCGGATTGCTGCGGCCAACCGCGATCGGATCGCGCGATCGCATCACGTGGCCGAAGACGGGATAATCCAAGAGACTCTGCTTGACGACGAAGGTGATCCGCTTGTACGGCAGCAGAAGTACCGGCAAGACGAATGTCTCCAGGGTGCTCATGTGGTTGCCGATGAAGACGCACGCGCCCTGGGCCGAGGCTACCTGGTCGAGGCCCGAGATGTCGAGCTGCGCGCCCGCCGCTTCGAGCGCCCGCACGACCGTGAGGCTGCTGTGTGCCCACTCCTGATCATCGTAGTGCCCGTGTTTGGCTTTCGCGCCGGCCCGCCACACGACTCCCGGAATCCGGGAGTAAAACACGGCTCCCGGCGAGAGCCGGGCGAGGGCGCGCGCGGCGCCTGGGGCCGTGCGGTACACGCCATTCCTGATGGGCAATGAGATCACGCGATCACCTCGCCGACAAGCCGCAGAGAATAAGAGGGCCGCAGGATTGTCCCTGCGGCCGTTTTGTTACGTGCGCATACCAGATTCACCGCAGAGGCGCGGAGGACGCAGAGCAAGTTTCGATGATGTTCAGTGCTCTGAACATTCCGGACCGCTTCGTGTCGAGGCCGCTTATTACTCTCTGCGATCTCTGCGTCTTCGCGGCGAGGCGCCGAGTCTGCAGACGCCTACAGGTCGAGCTTGATGTGCAGCTCTTTCAATTGCGCGGCTTCGACCGCAGACGGGGCCTTGGTCATCAGGTCCTGCGCCCGCTGCGTCTTGGGGAACGCGATCACGTCCCGGATCGAATCGGCGCCGGTCAGGATCATGATCAGCCGGTCCACGCCGAAGGCGATGCCGCCGTGCGGCGGCGTGCCGTACTCGAGCGCATCCAGCAGGAAGCCGAACTTGGCGCGCGCTTCGTCCGG
>DATJQT010000295.1:0-1454 GCA_035505475.1 Vulcanimicrobiaceae bacterium | reverse complement strand
ACCGTGATCTCAATGCGCGCCATGTTCGCTTTTCCCGAAAATGCGAAACCTGGCGATGCGATGCTCAGTGCCGGCTGCCTGTCAAGCCCTGGCCAGACGTTGGCACGTGGCTGCGATTCTCGGCCTCGCTCTGAGCCATCGGGTGGCGGCGACCGAGCCAGCCCGCGATCCGGTGAAGTTGCCCCGGTTCCGTGGACGGTTATCGAGTAGGGATCAGCTGTTCTCGGCCATGGCTCTGGCTTCGTATTCGATTGGCGAGAGGTAGCCCAGTGCCGAGTGGCGCCTGGTCGGGTTGTAGAAGCCCTCGATGAAGTGGAACACCGCCATCCTGGCCTCTGCCTGGGAGCGAAAGCTGCGGCGGTCCAGCAGTTCGCACTCGAGGGTGGCGAAGAAGGCCTCGGCCATGGCGTTGTCGTAGGCATCGCCGACCGAGCCGGTGGACGGGCGCACGCCCGCTTCCTTGCATCGGAAGCCGAAGGCCACGGACGTGTATTGGCTGCCCTGGTCCGAGTGATGCACGACATCGACGGGTTTGCGCGTTGTCACTGCCATGTCGAGTGCGTCCAGCACCAAGCGCGTGCGCAGGTCGGTCGCCATGGCCCAGCCGACAATCCGGCGCGACCAGACATCGAGGACGACGGCGAGAAACAGGAAGCCCGCCGCGGTCGGCACGTAGGTGATGTCGGCCACCCAGAGCCGGTTCGGGCCTGCCGCCCGGAACTGGCGACCGACCAGGTCATTGGCGGGTCGGTGGCTCGGCTCCCGCTGCGTCGTTGTCGGGAAGCGGCGGCGCGAGATCCCGCGCAGCCCAGCTCCGCGCATCAACCGCGCGACCCGCTTGCGGGCAACGGCCGTGCCCTCGGCCTGCAGTTCGGCGTGCACTCGTGGCGCTCCGTAGGTGCCATGCGAGGCGGCATGGATCGTGCGGATCCGGCGCAGCAGCGCCGCATCGGTCGTGGCGTGGGCCGAAGCAGGACGGGCTCTCCAGGCATAGTAGCCAGAGGGTGAGACGCCCAGCACGCGGGCCATGGTGGCGATCGGGAATTCGGCCTGGTGCGCGCTCATGAATTCGAAGACCCGCTCGGGGTCCTCTCCCGCGCGAACCAGGCCGGGCCCCATCGCAGCACGCTGCGATGGGCACCCGCCGCCGCCTTTGCCAGGATGTCGCGCTCCTGGCGCAGGCGATGGTTCTCACGGCGGAGCTTCGTTAGTTCCTCTCGTTCCGCCGTGGCCATTCCGCCGTCCTTGCGGGTTCCAGCATCCCGCTCGGCCTGGCGCACCCAGTTCCAGATCGACTGCGCCGTCGGCTCGAACTCCCGGGACAATTCCTCCGGCGTTCGCCCCGATCGAACCAACTCCACCATCTGCCGCCGGAACTCCGGCGGGTAGGGCACCCTGAATTTCGGCATCTCAGACACCTCCGTCTCAAGCCTCGGGGTGTCCACCAAACCGGG
>DATJQT010000294.1:0-4878 GCA_035505475.1 Vulcanimicrobiaceae bacterium | reverse complement strand
ATCTCCGCCGCGATCATGGGCGTCGGCGCCACCAAGCGCCTCAGCGCGGTGAAATGGGGCGTGGTCGAGCGGATCGTCTGGGCCTGGGTGCTGACCCTGCCCGTCACCGGCCTGCTCGGCTACCTGCTCGTCACCCTCGCCCACCTGCTGCGCGGCGGCTGAGGCGTCCCGCCCGTCAGGCTGGGGGCGGCGTCTTCTTCACTTCGTCGCTGTGGCGGACGTCCTTGCCCTTGGTGAGATAGACCGTCTCCTCGGCGATGTTGGTGGCGTGGTCGGCGATGCGCTCGAGCGACTTGGAGATGAACATCAGCTCGATCGCCCGGGAGATCGTCTCCGGCTTTTCCACCATGAAGCTGGTGAGCTCGCGGTAGAGCTGGCGGTTGAGGTTGTCGACCTCGAGATCCCGCTTGCAGACGGCGATCGCCTTCGCCTCGTCGCCATGGAGCATGCAGTCGAGGGCGTCGCGCAGCATCTCCAGCGCGATGTTGGCCATGTGCGGGATGTCGATGTAGGGCTTGAGCGGCGGCTCGGCGCAGAGCTTGATCGCCCGCTTGGCGATGCTCGTGGCCTCGTCCCCCACCCGCTCGAGGTCGTGGCCGGCCTTCATGCCCACGATCACCAGGCGCAGGTCGCTCGCGATCGGCGCCCGCAGGTTCATGAACCGCACGCCCTCGTTGTCGATCTTGATTTCGAGCTCGTCGAGCTTGTCGTCGTTGGCGATCACGCGATCCGCCAGGCCGATGTTGGCCTCGACCAGGGCCTTGAGCGCGTCGCGCACCTGCTGAATGGCCGTCTCCCCCATCAGGATCAGATGGGAGCGGAGCGTCTCAAGTTCGGCATCGAAAAAGCGCCGCATGACGGGGAATTCCGGAGGATGTTCGGGGGTGGGCTGCATAAAGGCGGTCAGCCGAAGCGGCCGGAGACGTAGGCTTCGGTCTGGGGATTGGCGGGATTCATGAAGATGGTGCGCGTTTCGTCATATTCGATCAGCTTGCCCAGGTAGAAGAACGCCGTCCGATCGGAGACGCGGGCGGCCTGCTGCATGTTGTGGGTGACAATGATGACAGTGTAGCTCTTCCGCAGCTCGTTGATCAACTCCTCGATTTTGGCCGTGGCCAGGGGATCGAGGGCCGAGCAGGGCTCGTCCATCAGCAGAACTTCCGGCTGCACCGCCAGGGCGCGGGCGATGCAGAGGCGCTGCTGCTGGCCGCCGGACAGCCCGATGCCGGGGCGGCCGAGGATGTCCTTTACCTCGTCCCACAAGGCGGCCATGCGCAGGGACTCCTCAAGGCGTTGCCGGAGGATTTTACCTTCCCGCACGCCATTCAAGCGGAGCCCCGCCAGCACATTTTCCGCGATCGACATGGTGGGAAAGGGATTCGATTTCTGAAAGACCATGCCGACCCGGCGGCGCACGTGGGTAGGATCGATGACGGAGGAATAGAGATCCTGCCCGAATAGCCGAAGCGATCCCGTGATCCGCGTGTCGGGAGTGAGCTCGTGCATGCGGTTGAGCGCCCGCAGAAACGTCGATTTTCCGCAACCGCTGGGGCCAATGATGGCCGTCACCTTCTGGGCCGGGACCTGGATGGTGACGTTGTGCAGCGCCTGCCGGAGGCCGTACCAGAGGCTGAAGTCCCGGATGTCAAACGCCACCTCTTCCGTCGGCGTCGGCCGGGCGGTCGCCACCTCTTGGGTCGTCGCCGGCAGGGCCGATTGGAGCGAGGTCATCGGAATGGAGCTGGTCTGCTCGGCCATAAGAGAGTCCCCTTAGTCAAAGTTGCGTCCACGGGAAAGCACGCGAACCGAAATGTTGATGGCCAAGATAAGCGCCATCAGGACCAGCGCGCCAGCCCAAGCCTGCCGGTGCCAGTCGTCGTAGGGCGAAATCGCGTAAGAAAAGATCTGCAACGGCATGGCTGCGATGGGCTCGCCCAAGCTGCGCGCCCAAAAATTGTTGCCCAAGGCGGTGAACAGCAAGGGCGCCGTCTCGCCCGCCACCCGGGCCAAGGCCACCAGGACGCCGGTGATTATGCCCTTGAGCGCCGTCTTGATAACGATCACGACAATGATCCGCCATCGCGCGATGCCCAAAGCCAAGGCTGCCTCGCGGTAGCCCTGCGGCACGAGCACCAGTACCTCCTCGGTCGTGCGCATGATGAGGGGAATCATCATCAACCCCAAAGCCACACCGCCGGCATACGCCGAAAACGTTTTGAACGGCACCACCAGCAGGGCGTAAACCACCATACCCCAGACGATGGAAGGAACGCCGTTGAGCACGTCCGCCGCGAATCGAATCCAGTAGTTGGCCCGGTCCGACCCATATTCCGCGAGGTAGACGCCGCCCATCACGCCGACCGGCACGCCAATCAAGCTGGCCATCGCCAGCAGGACAAGGGTGCCGACGATCGCGTTGGCCATCCCGCCTCCAACCTCGCCAGTCGGCTTGGGCAACTGCGTGAAAAAGCTCCAGTCGAGCGCGGTTGCCCCTTCCCGGATCAAATAATAAAGGACGAGAAACAACGGCGCGATGACCGCCAGCGCGCAGAGCAACATTACCACCGACATTGCCCGGTTCTTAAGCCGACGCCACGACTGGTGGGCCGGGGAGGGCAAGGGAATGGTCATGGCGGGTGTCATGGGTCAGTTGACTTTGCCCGAAGCACCGCTGGTCAGCGTCCGCAGCATCAGCTGCGCGAGGATGTTGACCAGCATCGTCACCGCCACCAACACGAGGCCGAGTTCGAACAGGGAGTTCAAATAGAGGTCGGTGGTCGCCTCGGTGAACTCGTTGGCGATCACGCTGGCCAGGGTGTAGCCGGGAGCGAAGAGCGACGCGCTGACCTCCGGACGGTTGCCGATGACCATCGTGACGGCCATCGTCTCCCCCAACGCGCGTCCCAAACCGAGCACGGCCGCGCCGAAAACGCCGCGGCGCGCGTAGCTGAGCACGGCGATCCGGATAACCTCCCAGTGGGTGGCGCCCAAGGCATAGGCCGCCTCCCGCTGCAGATCGGGCACCGACCGCAGGATTTCGCGCGAGACCGAGGTGACGATCGGCAGGATCATGATCGCGATGATGATGCCGCCGGCCAGCATACCCACGCCATAGATGCGCCCTTGGAAGATCGGCAGGAAACCCAGCCACTCCTGCAACCAACGAAAGAGATGATCCCGCAACCAGGGAATCAGCACGAAGATCCCCCACAGCCCGAAAATCACGCTCGGCACCGCCGCCAGCATCTCGATGGTCATGATGATCGGCTGGCGGATCCGGACGGGCGCAATCTCCGTGAGGTACAGCGCCGTCGCCACCCCCAACGGCACGGCAATGACCAGTGCAATAATTGAGGATACCAGGGTGCCGAAGATGAACGGCCAGGCGCCATATTGGTCGGTGACCGGGTCCCACGTCGAGCTGACGAGAAAATGCAGGCCAAATTTGGCGACGGCGAGACGCGCCCCGTGATACAGCTCCCACCCCACCAGCACGATCAACGCGGCGATGGTCAGGGCCGCCAGCAGGGCAATCCAGCGGAAGGCCGCATCGGGCCAGCGCGCCCCCACCGGCAGGGCCGGGCGGCTGCGGGCGGTGGTGGCGGGTTCGTCGGAAGACGGAGGCATGGAAAAAAGACGGAGGGCGCGCGGGTCACGCCCTCCGTCGTACAAAGGTCAATCGGAGGAGGGAAACAAACCCAAAAGTTCAGTACTTGATCTCCGCCACTCGCTGCAGCACGCGCTCCTGCACGTTGGCCGGCAGGGGCGCATACAGCAGGTCGGCCGCCATCTTCTCGCCGTCCGTGTAGGCCCACCGCAGGAACTGAACCAGTTTCTCACCCTTGGCATGATCCTTCTGCTGCGCATACACGAGCAGCCAGGTCGTGCCGGCGATTGGATAGGCATCACTGCCCGGCGGATTGACCATCGAGAACCGGAAATCGTCCGGAATTGTGGCCGTCGCGAGTGCCGCCGTAACCGAGTCGATCGACGGCGCGATGTAATTGCCCGCGGAATTCTTCATGTCCGCATAGGGCAGCTTGTTTTGGATCGCGTAGGCCAGCTCCACATAACCGATCGCTCCGGGCGACTGCTTGACCTGCCCGGCCACGCCGGCATTGCCCTTGCCGCCGAGTCCGGTCGGCCAGTTGACCGAGGTGTTCTTGCCGACCTTGTCCTTCCAGTCACTGCTGACCGAGCTGAGGTAGTCGGTGAAGATGTAACTGGTACCCGAGCCGTCCGAACGGTGCACCACCGTGATGTCCTGGGCCGGGAGGCTGACATCCGGATTCTGTCCCGCGATCGCCGGATCGTTCCACTTCGTGATCGTGCCGAGGTAGATGCCGGCAAGGGTCGGGCCGTCGAGCTTCAGCTTCGGATCCCCGGGCAGGTTGTAGCTCACGACGACCGCACCAGCCACCGTCGGGATATGCCACAGCGTGCGCGGTGCCTTGGCGAGATTCTCATCGGACATCGGGCCGTCGGAGGCCCCGAAGTCCACAGTCTCGGAGAGAATTTGTTTCTGGCCGCCGCCAGAACCAATGCCCTGGTAGTTGAAACGGACGGACGGATCGACCTTGGAGTAGGCATCGAACCACTTGGTGTAGATCGGCTGGGGAAAAGTCGCGCCGGCGCCATTGATGAGCATCTGGGCGGAGGCCGTCGTGGCCAGGAGGCCGCTGACGGTGAGGAGGAATGCGAGTATTTTTTTCATGGGTAAGGAAAGGGTTGACGCCGGGCTCAGAAGGCGATCTGCGCCCACAGGCCGATCTCGTTGGATTTCTCCATCGCACTCGCGGACGTCGGGTTTTCGATGTGGTCGTATTTGTAGACCAAGGCGAGATTCACGCCCTTGATCGCGACATACTCCCACCCGAG
>DATJQT010000293.1:0-18384 GCA_035505475.1 Vulcanimicrobiaceae bacterium | reverse complement strand
GGGCGGCGGCCGCCTCGGCCAGTTCCTTCCGGCCGTGGCCGACGTTCACATTCCAGAGGCAGGACAGGCCGTCGATGTACTCGCGGCCGTCGGCGTCGGTGAGGACGGCGCCCTGTCCCTTGACCCACACGTGGGGCGTCGCGTGGTCCTGCGGATGATAGAGCGGGTGGAGCAATGTGTTCCGGTCTTCGGCGACGAGCGATGACAAGTTCCAGGTTTCCATGCGCGGTCTCCTCCTCGGCAGGCCATTGACGGCATGACTCATGGGGTTCTATTTATACTACCGCGGCCCCTGCAGACTGTCCAGCAGACAGACGGGCGAATCTGGACGAGGCGCAGAATGTGCGCTATAAGGGACACCGGCTGATCCCTGACCTTTCGCAAAGGAGCCGAATGTGGAGATTCGTGTGCTGTCGACTGATGCGCGCCGGTTGGCCGCGGATGCAGTCGTGGTCACCGTCTTTCAACCTGCCGAGCGGAACCGGAGAATGCGGCCCTCCTTACGCGGCGCGGCGGCCGCCCTCGATACCGCGCTCGGCGGGGCGGTCCGCGGTCTGATTGGTGCGGGAGAAATTCGCGCCGCCTGGGGCGAGCAGACGCTGCTCCATAGCCTTGGCCGGGTCCCGGCGCAGCGCGTGCTGGTAATGGGCGGGGGCAGCCCGCGCGACTTCACGCTGGACCGCACCCGGATCGTCGCGGCGGACGCCTGTCGCGCGCTGACGAAGATCGGCGTCCGGCACGTCGGCCTGATGCTGCCAGAGCCGGAAGGCGCCGCATTCAACGTGGCGCAGGCCACGCAGGCGGTCGTCGAGGGCGCGGTCCTGGGAACGTACCAGTTCTCCACGTACCAGCGGCCCAAGCCGGGCGAGGGGCGCAGGCTCGATCGGCTGTCCGTGCTGGGGGTCCGGGACCAGATGACGGCGCTCAATGAAGCCATCCGGCGGGGTTGGATCGTGGCAGATGCGACCAACGCTGCGCGCGACCTGGTGAACGAGCCGGGAAACACGCTGACCCCGCGCGTGTTGGCCCGGCGCGCGCAGGACATGGCCCGGGCGGCCGGGCTGCAGTGTACGGTTCTGGGCACCCCGGAGCTTCGCCGGCTTGGCGCCGGCGGCCTGCTCGGCGTCGCCCGTGGCAGCGCGGAGCCTCCACGTCTCATCGTTCTCACGTATCGTGGACGTCGCGGCGGACCGCACCTGGGGCTGGTCGGCAAAGGTGTGACCTTCGATAGCGGCGGGATCTCGATCAAGCCGGCCGAGAACATGGAGGCGATGAAAGGCGATATGGCCGGCGCAGCCGCAGTGCTGGCGGCCATCTGTGCGATCGCTCAGCTCCGCCTGCCGTTGCAGGTGAGTGCAGTGATTCCGGCCACCGAAAATCTGCCCGGTGGCACCGCGCTGAAACCCGGCGATATCCTTCGCGCGATGACTGGTACGACGATGGAGGTGATCAACACCGACGCGGAAGGACGGCTGATCCTGGCCGATGCGTTAGCCTACGCGCGCCGCCGGGGGGTGACCCATCTGGTGGATGTGGCCACCCTGACCGGGGCCTGCGTGGTGGCGCTCGGGACGATCAACACTGGCGCATTCAGCAACGATCGCGCGTGGCAAGACCATGTGGTCGCCGCCGGCACCGCCGCCGGTGAGCGGATCTGGCCCATGCCGATGGACCCGGAATACGACGAGCTGATCGCCAGTGATGTTGCCGAGATCAAGAACACTGGCGGGCGCAAGGGCGGCGCAATCCTCGGGGCGAAGTTCCTCGAGCGTTTCGTCGGGGAGACGCCCTGGGTGCACCTGGACATCGCGGGCACTGCCGCGGCCGACAAGGAGAAGGGCTACCTGACCAAGGGCGCCACCGGGGTTATGGTCCGGACCTTCGTGGCGCTAGCGCACGCCATGGTTGCGAAACCCGCCGCGGCGCGCCCTGCTACACGACGACGCAGGTGATCGTCCGGCCCACGCCGGCGACGGCGTGCACCTTGGCCAGCACGAGCCGGCCGATGGCCGCAGGATCGTCCCCTTCGACCAGCGCGATGATGTCGTAGGGACCGGTGACGAGGTGAGCGGAGCGGACGCCCGCCAGCTTGGCGATCTTCGCGCACGCCGTGCGAGCCTGTTTGGGTGCCGCTTCGATCAGGATGTAGGCGCTGGCCATAATAGTCCTCCTTCCGGGCGATTTTCGTTTCGGCGTCACTCCGCTAGACTGAACCTATCCCACCACGCGATGGGCGACGGCCCAGGCGGCGAGGAGCGGCCGAATCTCCTCGGGCACACTGTCGGGGACTTCGCCTTTGGCGAGTTGCGCCCGAGTCGCCGTGGCCGTGATGGGTGCCAGTTCGGCCGGGAGCTGCACCGCGTGAATGCGGGATTGGTATCGGGCCAGCGGTGGGGTGCTGCGTAGCACGGCAACCGCTTCCGGCGGGTCCGGGGGCCGGCCGGCCACCACGCATTCGCAGCCGGCAAAGAGCGTCGCCAGAGCAGCGTCGCGGTCCTGGTAGTATTTCGGATCGCAGAGCCGCACCAGCGTGTCGAAGCCAAGCAGAAAGACGATCCGTGTGCCCGCGGGGTACGCGGTACGGATCACGCTCAGCTTGTCAATGAACCGTCCGGGGCCGGTCGCGGCCACTGACACGGTCGGGCGGCTTTGGGCAAAGCGCTCCAACAGGGCAAGGCGGACGGCGAGGGGCAGGCCGGCCACCGTCTTATCCACATTGGCGACTGCGAGCAAGAGCAGGATCTCTTGGCTGCCGAGCAGCAGATCGGCGGCCTCGACCAGGCCCCAATGGGCGCGGGTCAACGGGTTGAAGGACGCGGACAGGCAGAGGAGCGTCCCGGAGGAGCCGTGGAGGCCTGTCGGCGCCGGTCTCGCAAACGCCAGCGTATGCGAGGCGGGCGTCAAAGCCTCGAGGACATGGGACATGGAGGCGATCCGGTCTTGCATATCCACCTGTGCGCGAGCATAGCCGCGCGCCGGAGGTTGGTCAAGTCCGCGCCGAATCAGAGAAATCGGCGCTTTCGCCTTGACAAGACCCGCTCGGAAATGTAGTTTTCACCGTTCGGCATAATGGGGGGCGGTATGTTTCAAGGACTCACCGATCGGCTCAACGACGTTTTTCGGCGCCTGCGCGGATACGGCCGGCTGACCGAAGACAATATTGCCGAGGCGTTGCGGGAAGTTCGCCTCGCGCTGCTCGAGGCGGACGTCAACGTCAAGGTGGTCCGGGCATTTCTGGAACGGGTGCGCGAGCGGTCGGTGGGGCGTGACGTCCTGGAATCGCTCACGCCGGGCCAGCAGGTCGTCAAAGTCGTCTACGAAGAATTGTCCGTCCTCATGGGCGGCGAGGCGGTCAAGCTCAAGACCGCGGGCCAGCCGCCGACGGTCCTGATGCTGGTCGGGTTGCAGGGCTCGGGCAAGACCACGACTGCCGGCAAGCTGGCCCGGATGGTTCGCGCCCAGGGGCAGCGGCCCTTGCTCGTCGCGGCGGACCTGCAGCGGCCCGCCGCGCAGGATCAGCTGGTCACGTTGGCTCGGACGCTTGGCGTCGAGGTCTTTCGGGCGCAGGGGCCGAGCACGCCGGTGGACGTCTGCCGGGACGCGGTCAGTCTCGCCCGGTCCCGGATGCTCGACCCGATCATCCTGGATACGGCGGGCCGGCTGCACGTTGATGCGCCGCTCATGGAGGAATTGTCGGCGATCAAGGCCGCCGTCAATCCGGTCGAGATCCTGATGGTGGCCGATGCCATGACCGGACAGGACGCCGTCAACTCGGCGACCGCCTTCCACCAGGCGCTCGAGCTGACGGGATACATCCTGACCAAGCTCGACGGCGACACGCGGGGCGGCGCGGCGCTCTCGATCCGCGAGGTCACCGGGGTCCCGATCAAGCTGGTCGGCCTAGGCGAAAAACTGGACGCCCTGCAGGCGTTCCATCCCGAGCGGATGGCCTCGCGCATCCTCGGCATGGGCGACGTGCTCAGCCTGGTGGAAAAAGCCGAGCAGGCGGTCGACGCCAAGCAGGCGGCGACGCTCCAGAAGAAGATCAAGACCCAGGCGTTCACGCTGGAGGATTTCCGGGACCAGCTCCGACAAGTGCGGGGTATGGGGCCTCTCGAGCAGATTATCGGCATGATCCCGGGCTTGGGCCGGCTGAAGGGACTGCCGGATACCTCGACCCAGGAGCGGGAGATGAAGCGCGTCGAGGCGATTATTGACTCGATGACCCCGGCGGAGCGCCGGCGTCCCGAGATCCTGAACGGCTCGCGGCGGAAGCGGATCGCCGACGGGGCGGGCGCCAACGTGAGCGACGTCAACCGGCTCTTGAAACAGTTCGCTGAGATGCAGAAAATGATGCGCAAGCTCTTCCAATCCGGCAAGGGCGGGCGCCTCCCGCGGCAATTGCCGTTCTCGTTGCAGTAACGCTTCTAGTCTGGAGGAGGATGCATGGCCGTCAAGATTCGCTTGCGACGCATGGGAACCAAGAAGGTGCCGTTCTACCGCGTGGTAGTCGCGGACGCCCGAACCGCCCGTGACGGGCGGTTCCTGGAAAGCCTCGGCACCTACGATCCGCAGCAGGGCAAGGCGGCGACGAAGATCGACGCCGAGAAGGCCTTGAAGTGGCTGGCCCGCGGCGCCCAGCCGACGGACACGGTCCGCTCGCTGCTGCGCCAGGCGGGAATCCTGCGCCAGCATGCCGCGCAGGGAAAGGCGCCCGCGGCCTAAGCACGTGCACGACGTTGTGGCGGGATCGCCAGGGAGGGGGCACCCGTGTTCAAGGAACTGGTGGAGCATATTGCGAAGTCGCTGGTGGACAACCCCGACCAGGTGGTGGTCGAGATGGTCGAGGATCCGGCAAGCACGACCTTGCGCTTGAAGGTCGCCCCCGGGGACCTCGGCCGCGTGATCGGCAAGCAAGGCCGGACGGCTCGCGCCATGCGTACGCTCCTGCATGCGACGGCGGCGCGGGCGAAGCGCCGCGTCGTGCTCGAGATCGTGGAGTGAACCGTGGCGAATCCCGCGCCGCTGATCTTGGGATGGATCGCCAAGCCGCACGGGGTCCGGGGTGCGGTGAAGGTCGCCGCGTACGTTGACGATTGGGCGCCGTATTCCAAGTTTTCCCGCTATCTGGTCGGCCACGCGGGTGAGCCGTTTCAGGCACGGGCGGTTGAAAGCGTGCAGGCGAACGGACGCACGCTGATTCTGAAGATCGAGGGCATCGACACGCCCGAAGCGGCACGCGACTGGGTGGGGGCAGCGATCGCGATCCCGCGGGCCGACGCGCCGCCGCCCCCGGCCGGCACGTTCTATCAGTATGATCTGCTCGGGCTGAGGGTCGAGGCGGGCGGGCGCATGCTCGGCACAGTCGGGGATATTCTCGAGACGCCGGGTCACGATGTGTATGTCGTGCGCAAGGGCGACGGCGAATGGATGCTGCCCGCCACGCGCAGTGTGATCCGACGGATTGATGTCGAGGCCGGGGTGATCGAGTTGGACCCGGCGGCGGATCTTGCCGGGCTCGCGGCGGACGGGGAGGAATTGCGCGCTGAGCCGATATGACATCCTGACGCTGTTCCCGGGCATGTTTCAGGGTCCGCTGCAGGAGAGCATTCTCCGCCGTGCCCAGGACAAGGGACTCGTCACGATCACCGTGCACGACCTCCGGACGTGGACCCACGACCGGCACCGGGTGGTGGACGACGTGCCCTATGGTGGGGGCGCCGGGATGGTGCTCAAGCCCGAGCCGGTCTTCGAGGCGGTCGAGGCGCTGCGACAAGAGGAGACCACCGTCGTGGTGCTAAGTCCGCAAGGGGTGCGATTGACGCAGCGGATTGCGGGGGAGCTGGCGCGCTGCGCCCACGTGATCCTGCTCTGCGGGCGCTACGAGGGATTCGACGATCGAATCCCACAGGGGCTCGGGGCGCTGGAGCTGTCGATCGGCGATTTCGTGCTCTCCGGCGGCGAGCTGCCGGCCTTGGTGGTATTAGACACCACAGTGCGGTTGATCCCCGGCGTGCTGGGCGACGACACCTCGGCGGCGACCGATTCGTTTGCGACCGGGTTGCTCGAGCACCCGCATTTCACGCGCCCCCCGGTGTTCCGGGGGATGGCCGTGCCGCCGGTCCTGTTGTCCGGCGACCACCAGGCCATCGCACGTTGGCGACGCAAAGCCGCGCTCAAGCGGACGCGCGAGCGGCGGCCAGACCTGTTGATGGGCAACACGCTATCCGAGCTGGACCGGACCCTTCTGGCCGAGATCGAGGCTGAGGAGGCGCCCCGCGCCAGCCGGGGCACCTGATCCGCCCCGCACGGCGCGGGCGCGGGCAAGCGGCGAACCCCTGTCAGGCGGAGACGGCCCAGACCGATCTCCGGGAGAACAGTGATGCCAGCCATTCAAGCCGTCGAAGAGAAACATTTGCGCACGGACCTCCCGGCCTTTAAGCCGGGGGACACGATCAAGGTGCAGGTCAAGGTCGTCGAGGGTGACAAGGAGCGGTTGCAGGCCTTCGAGGGCATCTGCATCCGCCGCCGTGGCGGTGGGCTCAGCGCCACCTTCACGGTGCGCAAGGTCACCTACGGCGTCGGGGTGGAGCGGACGTTCCCCATGCACTCTCCCAGCATCGATCGCATCGAGGTGCTGCGCCAAGGCATTGTGCGTCGCGCCAAGCTCTACTATCTTCGCAAGCTGCGCGGCAAGGCCGCCCGCATCAAAGAGCGCCGGTTTTCCTGATCGTCCGAGGATGCTCCGGTGGCCGGTCGCGGTCGCAGCCGGACAGCACGGGAAGCCGAGATACCCGCCATGGGCGACCTGTGGCGGGGCTCGGCAATTCCCGCCGAGGCCCTCCCCCCGGCCGATTGCGTCGCCGGCGTGGATGAAGCCGGCCGCGGCAGCCTGGCGGGCCCGGTCGTCGCTGCCGCCGTAATCCTGCCGGCCGAGTTCCAGCTGCCAGGCCTCACCGACAGCAAGCTCCTCAGTCCTGCCCAGCGCGCCACGCTCGCGGAGGACATCCGCACGGTGGCCATCGCCCATGCCGTGGCCGCCGTTGACGCCTCCCGGATCGATGCCATCAATATTTTGCAGGCCACGCTCGTCGCGATGACGGAGGCCGTGGCCGCCTTGCCTTCGCCCCCAGAGCTGATCCTCGTCGATGGGAATATTGTGCCCTGGGTTCCGATGCGGGCCCGTGCTATTGTCTGGGGCGACCGGCTGATCCCGGCGATCTCCGCCGCATCTATCCTGGCCAAGACCGCGCGGGATGCCATGATGGAGGATTGGGGCCGGCAGTATCCCGCCTACGGCTTCGCGGAGCACAAGGGGTACGGCACGCCCAATCATCTCGCCCGCCTCGCCGCACACGGGCCCTCGCCGATCCACCGGCGGTCCTTCGCGCCCGTGCTGAGCAGCGAGAGAAGCGAGCAGGGGAGTCTTTGGTGACGGTCGCGCGGCAGGACCTGGGCCGGAAGGGCGAAGCCGAAGCCCGCGCCTATTTGCGGCGGCACGGGGTCCGGATCGTGGCCGAGAATTTTACCTCCCCTGTGGGCGAGATCGATCTGATCGGCACGGCGGAGGATCGGCTCCTGTTCATCGAGGTCAAGACCCGCAGCTCGGACGCCTTCGGCCCCCCGCAGCTTGCCGTGCACCGCCGGAAACAGCGGCAGATCGTGAAGGCCGCCGAGGCCTATCTGGCCGCGCAGCGTCGTTCCGAGGTGGCGTGCCGCTTCGATGTCGTGACGGTGACGTTCGGGCGACCCGCCGAACCGCCGCTGATCGAATGGGTGCAAGACGCGTTTCCCGCCGAAGGAGTCCGAGTATGGTGACGAACCCGAATCCCGAACTGGCGTTGGTGCGCGAGATCCTCCGCGGTGTGCCGCTCTTCACCGACCTGACGACGCCGGAACTGGAGCTGTTCGTCGCGCTGGGTCGGGTCGTCAGCTGCTCGAAGGGAACGTCCTTCTTCTCCGAGGGGGACAAAGGCAGTGGCCTCTTCGTGATCATCAGCGGCTCCGTCCGCATCACGAAAAGCGGGCTGGCGGGACACGCCGACACGATCGGGGTGATCGGCAAGGGGGCGTGCTTCGGCGAGATGGCGCTGATTGACGACCTCCCCCGCTCGGCGACCGCGACGGCCGAAGACGAATGCTTGGTCCTCGAGCTGGATCGCGATGATGCCATCGATCTCTTCCAAGAGAACCCGTACATCGCCCGCAAGGTGCTCTGGGCATTCTGCCGCAGCCTGTCCCTCCGGCTGCGCGAGGCCGGCGATCGGATCGTGTTCCTGTCAGCTCCTCGTCCTGCCTGACGCCGGCGTCCAGTTTTTCCGTGTGTCGATCGTCTCCAGTCCGGTCCACGCCCGCCCAGGGTGCGGGCATACGGGAGCCTAGCGTGTCAGTGATCGTGGTGGCCAGTGCGAACGGCCGGGTCGGCATTGCCCAGGCCATGAAAGTGCTCAAGGCTGGCGGATCAGCGCTTGACGCCGTTGAAGCCGGCATCCGTCCGGTCGAGAGTGATCCCGAGGACCATACGGTTGGCTATGGGGGCTTGCCCAATCTGGTCGGTGAGGTCGAGGTGGACGCCAGTATCATGGACGGGCGAACGCTTCAGGCCGGCGCAGTCGGCGCCGTCCGGCACTGCGAGCACGCCATCTCGCTCGCCCGCAAAGTGATGGACGAGTTGCCGCACGTCCTGATCGCCGGCGGCGGGGCCGAGCGGTTTGCCAAAGAAATGGGTTTTCCGGAACGGGACCTGCTGACCCCGGAGGCCAAGCAGATTTGGGGGGAGATCTTCGATCGGAAAATTCCTGTCGTGTATGCCGATCGCATGGCCTACCTCGAGCAGATCCGTAAATTTGCCGGCCTGGCCGCCGATCCGGAGCGGCCCAACGAAACCGTCAACTGCATCGCGCGGGATGCCGCCGGCAACCTTGCCACGGGTGTCAGCACGAGCGGGTGGTCGTGGAAGTATCCGGGGCGACTCGGCGATTCGCCGGTGATCGGCGCCGGCAACTATGCGGACAACCGGTACGGTGCCGCCGCCTGCACCGGCCGGGGCGAGATGGCTATGCGGCTGTGTACGGCGCATAGCGTGGTGCTCTACCTCAAGATGGGCCTACCGCTCGAGGCCGCCTGCCGCGAGGCGATCAGCGATCTGGCCTCTCTCGTGGACCCCTATTTCGGACGCGTGAGCTTGATCGCGATGGATGCCCATGGGAACCATGCGGCATTCTCGAATGGACCGGAACAAACCTATGTGTATCAAACAGAGCAGATGGACTCGTACTGCGAAGCGCCCCGGGCGGTCGTGCACACCGGGACGGGGAGGCGGGTGTGAGCACCGTGCGGACAGAGCGGGTAGAGCGTCTCTTCAAGACGTTGCAGTCGCTGGTGGTCATTCCCGCCACGAGCGGATTTGAGCAGGGCATCGCCTCGCGTCTGCTGGATGAGATGCGGCCGCTGGCGGACCGAGTCGAAGTGGACCCCTTCGGCAACGTGTACGGGACCATCGAGGGCGCCGGCGGCCCACGCGTCCTGCTTCCGGCACACAGCGACTCTGTCGGAATGATCGTATCGCACATCGAAGAGAACGGCTATGTGCGCTTCGATACGGTGGGTTCGGTCCCGCCCAATCTTGCCTACGCGCAACGAGTGCTCATCATGACACCGCGCGGCGCCTGCACGGGTGTGGTGGGCTCGAAGCCTGGGCATATTGCCTTCCGCGACGCGCCGCTCGGAACGAGCGTCCCGCCCACCGATGCGCTGTTCATTGACGTCGGGGCCTCCTCGTGCGAGGCGGCGCAGCGGATGGGCATCGAGCCGGGCCAGCAGGTGACCTGGGACCGGGAACTGGCGTGGCTCGGTGACGGCTCCGCGGGGCTGGTCACCGGCCGATCGCTGGACGACAAGACCGGCTGCCTGGTGCTGCTTGAAGCTATGCGGGCCATCCGGCAGTCCGGGCGCCCGCACGCGACGCTGATCTTCGTCGGGGCCGTGCAAGAGGAAATCGGATTGCGCGGCGCAACCCAGGCCGCCAATCGCGTGCGGCCGGATCTCTGTATCGGCGTCGATTGTACCGTTTCGCAGGCAGGATTCGGCAGCGGGGTTGGCATGCACCCGAGCACGACGTTTTCCGAAGCGGCGAACAGTCTAGGGAAGGGCCCGGGCTTGTCGGTCATGGATCGCGGGGCGTCCGTCCCCTACGGATTGTTCGGGCACCCGGCCCTGATCGCGCTCTGCCGGAGCGTTGCAGAACGGGCAGGAATCCAGTACCAGATCGAAGGCAGCATGCCGATCATCACGTCCGATGCCGCGGCGGTCCAGTTCGCCGGTTCCGGCGTGCCGTCACTCACGATCAAGATTCCGTCGCGCTACACGCACGGTCCGATCGAGGTCTGCTCGCTGCATGACGTGGCAGCCAGCGCAGACCTGTTGGCCGCGGCACTGACCGCAATTGGCCCCGAGAGCCGTTTCGAGTTCCTCGAGGTTCCGAGGATTTCGGCATAGCCGTCGCTTGCAGGAGCCGTTCGTGTTTCGACAGGCTCAGCACGAACAGCCAGACAAGCAGCGCCGTGTCAAAGATTGGCGCGTCGACGTCGGAGCGCGAATGTTAACCTCACGCATGACACCTCGCCAACGGTTCCTCGCAGGCATTCTCGGGCAACCGGTTGATTGTACTCCCGTCGGGAGCCCGACGTCCGTCGCCACCATGGATCAGATGGAACGCACGGGCGCGTGGTTTCCTGCGGTCCATCAGGATGGCGAAGCCATGGCGGCGCTGGCCGCCGGCGCACACGACATCCTCGGGTACGATGCGATCATGCCGGTGTTCAGCGTGGTCCAGGAAGCCGCCGCGCTGGGCTGCGAGATGTCCTGGGGCTGCGCCGACAGCATGCCGGATGCCCTGACGCACCCCTGGCGCGATCCCGAACAAGTCTCCATCCCGCACGATTTCCTGGAGCGGCCGCCGATCTGTGCGGTCCTCGATGCCATTCGCCGGCTCAAGCGCAGCCACGGCGAGCGGGTCGCGATCATCGGCAAGGTGATGGGGCCCTGGACGCTGTCGTATCACCTGCGCGGTATTCAGGATTTTCTCGCCGAGACGCTGCTCGAGCCGGACCGGGTCCGGGCATTTCTGGACCGACTCAAGCAGGTTCCGATGCTGTTCGGCCGCGCGCAGATCGAGGCGGGCGCCGATGCCCTGTGCCTGGCTGACCACGCGACCGGCGACCTCGTTCGCGGCACGATGTACCGTGATTTCCTCTTGCCCATTCATCGCGAATTGACGCGAGCGCTCTCGGTCCCTGTCATCCTGCACATCTGCGGCGACACTCTGGATCGGATCGGGTTCATTTCGCACGCCGGCTTCGCCGCCTTCCATTTCGATTCGAAAGTGGACGCCAAAGCGGCCGTCGAGGCCGCCGGGCCCGGACTGGCGTTGGTCGGCAACATCAACAACCCCGAAGTCCTCTTGCGCGGATCCTCCGACGCCGTTCGGTCTCAGGCGCGCTACGCTGCCGATGCGGGTGTGCGCGTCATCGGACCCGAATGTGCGGTCCCACTGCAGACCGGCATTGCCAATCTGCAAGCCATCGTTGGCGCCGTGCGCTGATTCATCCCGCCCCGCCATATTCGCTTGACTCGCTCCGGTGTCCTGCGTAGATTCTCGTGCGGGAGGCACGGGCGGACACCCTTCTTCCGGTTCCCACCAACGTGTGTTCCGTGACACGGCACGCCGGTATCGGCGCGTGCTGTCGGCAGCGGACGCCTTGCAGACAGGAGGTCGGATATGAGTCACAGGGGTGAGGGGGACGGCATGAGTGTCGAAAGCTTGGTTCGCCAATTCCGAGACGGGGTCATCACCCGCCGTGGCTTTCTCGCCGGCGCGGCCGGCGTCCTGGGCAGCCTGGCAGCGGCGGAAGGGCTTCTGGCACGAGTGGCTGGTGCGCAATCCAAGAAGACGCTGACGGTGGGCCAGTCGGCCGATGTCAGCAAGCTCGATCCACAGATGAGCACCACGGTCAACGATATTGCGGTGACATTCAATCTCTTCGACAACCTGACGTCCCGCCATGCGGACGGGAAGCTTTATCCCTCGCTGGCGACGGAATGGAAACTGGTCAACCCGACCACCTGGCAATTCAAGCTCCGGCCCAATGTGAAGTTCCACAATGGCGATCCGCTCACGTCTACGGATGTGAAGTTCACGTACGAGCGCAGCTATGACCCGAACGCGAAAGTGATCACGAAATCGGTTCTCAATACCATCGAGCGCATCGAGACGCCGGATCCGCTGACCGTGGTCATCGTGACCAAGAAGCCCGACCCGCTGCTGGCGGCGCGGACCTCGTACTACGCCGGACAGATCATGCCCAAGAACTATTTCCAGAAGGTCGGCGAGGACGAATTCAACGCGAAGCCCATAGGCAGCGGTCCCGTGAAGTTCACGTCCTGGGTGAAAGACGACCGGATGATTCTCGACGCCAACCGCGACTACTGGGGCGGAAAGATTGCCGTGGATCAGATCGTCTTTCGGCCGCTGCCCGAGCTCGCCGCGCGCATCGGCGCACTGCTCAAGGGCGAGGCGGACATCGTCACCAAGGTGCCACCGGACCAGATGGAGCGCGTCAGCAAAGCCGCAAACACCAAGATCGAAGGCGTGCTCTACGGCGGTCTGTACTGCCTTTCGGTTGCCACGCAGAAGCCGCCGCTGGACAGCAAGCCGTTCCGGCAGGCGATGAGCCTGGCGATCGATCGGGAGCTAATTGTGAAAGAGCTGTGGCGCGGTCAGGCCGCGGTTCCGAACAGCATGGTCATCAAGGGCGACGCGCACTACGACCCGACGCTGCCCCCGCTCAAGTACGATCCGGCTCGCGCCAAGGAGTTGATCAAGGAAGCGAACTACAAGGGCGATGAGCTCCTGATCGAAACGCCGATCGGTTTCATGGTGATGGACAAGGAGATGAGCGAGGTCATCGTCTCCATGTGGAAGGACGTTGGGATCAACGCGCGGCTGGAGCAGATCGAATATTCCGTGTACCAGCAGAAGATCCGCGAAAAGAGCTTCAAGGGCGTGCGCTGGACCGACCCGACGTCTGCCTACAACGATCCCGACGGGATGATGTGGCGCCACCTGGCCGAAGGCGGCCCGAACGCTTACTGGTTCCGGAATGCGCGGTTTGACGAACTCGGGACAGCTGCCCGGTTCAGCGTGGACGAGAAATTCCGGGAGCAGGCCTACAAGGAAATGGCGCGGATCGAGCTGGACTTCCTGCCGCTGATCCCGGTGATTCAGCCGATGGAGCTGTACGGATTGCAGAAGGCGGTGGAGTGGAAGCCGTACGCGAACCAGATGATGGAGTTCCGCCGCTTCAACCTGAAAGTGAATCGCGCATAAGCATTCCGAAAACTGCCGCGCCCCGACCCGCTCGCTTGGGCCGGGGCGCGTGTACGTTGAACGGCCGGATGGCCGTGAGGACCCATGCAGGGTTTTGGCCGTTTTCTCGCGTATCGATTGGGGCGGATGCTGGTGGCGCTCTGGGCCGTCGTGACGGTGGTGTTTGTCGTCATGCGCCTCTCCGGCGATCCAGTGCCTCTGCTCCTTCCGCCTGATGCGCCTATCGCAGAGATGGAGCGTCTCCGACACGAAATGGGCCTGGACCGGCCGATCTTCGTCCAGTACGGCGTGTTCGTGAACCAGGCGCTGCGCGGCGATTTCGGCCGATCGATCCATTTCCGGACGTCGGCCATGCAGGTCGCCTGGGAGCGGGTGCCGGCCACGCTGGAGCTGGCCGGCGCATCTTTTCTGTGCGCAATCATCATTGCCATTCCGGCCGGAGTCATCTCCGCCATCAAACGCGGGACCGCCTATGACAGTATCGTCATGGGAGTCGCGCTGATTGGGCAGGCCGCGCCTACGTTCTACATCGGAATCATGTTGATCCTGACCTGCTCACTCTGGCTGGGACTTTTTCCCACTTCGGGGCGGGGGGAGTGGCGGCAGTTGGTGCTGCCTGCCATCACGCTCGGAGCGTTTGCCATGGCCAGCATCGCCCGCATCACCCGGTCGGCGGTATTGGAAATATTACGCGCCGACTTCATCCGGACGGCCCGAGCAAAGGGCCTCCCGGAGTTCTACACGATCGCCAAGCACACCATGCGCAACGCGGCCATTCCGATCATCACCATCGTCGGCCTGCAGCTTGGCAACTTACTTGGGGGCGCGGTCGTCACCGAGACCATCTTCTCCTGGCCCGGCATCGGGCGGCTGGCGATCCAATCCATTTACAACCGCGATTATCCGATCGTGCAGTCGTGTGTGTTCATGACCGCAGGCATGTTCGTCGTTCTCAATTTCATGGTGGACGTCGCATATGGCATCCTCGACCCACGCATCCGTCGAAAATAGGCTGACGGACGAGGAGCCCATCGTCCGCCGGCGCACGGTGCCTCTCTTCGTGTGGGCCTCGGCGGCGTTCCTGCTGGTCGTCGTGCTGGCGGCCGCCGCAGCGCCGCTCGTCAGTCCCTTCGATCCCATCCGGCAATCGCTTCGCGAGCGGCTCAAGGCGCCGGCCCTCTTTGCCGAGGAGGGGCGGCAGCGGCACCTACTGGGGACGGACCAACTCGGCCGCGATATCCTCAGCCGCGTCATCTATGGATCGCGCGTGTCTCTGGCAGTCGGGTTTGCCGCGGTCATTATCGGTGGGGCGATCGGCGGAATTCTGGGGCTGATCTCGGGTTACGCCGGCGGGGTGGTGGACGAAATCATCATGCTGGTGGTGGATGCGCAGCTCGCTTTTCCTTTCATCCTGCTCGCCATCGGCATCATCGCGGTGCTCGGGCCGAGCTTCGGCAACTTGATCATCATTGTAGGGCTGAGCGGCTGGGTGACGTATGCGCGTCTGGTGCGGGCCCAGGTGCTCACGATCAAAGAGCGCGAGTTCGTCATCGCGATCCGTGGGCTAGGTGGCTCCACCTGGCGCATTCTGGTGAGCCACATCGTTCCGAATACCTTGGCCCCATTCCTGGTCGTGACCACGCTGGAGCTGGCCCGCACGATCCTGCTGGAATCAACCCTCAGCTTCCTCGGCCTCGGCATCCAGCCCCCGACCCCCAGTTGGGGCGGCATGCTGAACGAGGGGCGCGGGTACCTCGATTCCGCCTGGTGGATCTCCGCGTTTCCGGGTCTGGTCCTCATGCTCACCGCACTCGTAGTAAGCCGCGTAGGGGACTGGCTGCGGGACGTGTTGGATCCGACGTTACGCGGCGCGTAATTCGGATTCCGACTTCCGTTCGTTCTGCGTCTGTCGAAGACCGGACCTCCTCCTTTTACTCCAGCAGTTTTTCCATGATGATCGTGTCCACCCACCGCCCATCGACTCGGCCCTGCTCGCGGTAGGTTCCCACCACGCGGAAACCGCACTTCTCGTAGAGGGCCATTCCCACCGCATTGAAGGGGAACGCGGACAGGACGAGCTTGTGGAACCCGAGCGCATGGGCGCGCGCCTCCAGGGCGTTGAGGAGTTGCTTCCCGACGCCTCGCCCGCGCCATGACCGCTCGACATAGACAGAAAAATCCGCCACGTGGTCATACGCCGCGCGCGGGTTGAAGACGTTTAAGCTTCCGAAGCCGACCATCTGCCCATCGCATTCGGCCACCAGGACAGGATGCCGGTGATCGCGTGCGGCAAGCCACGCACGCCGCTCCTCGGGCGTCCGCTCTTCGGTTTCGAGCGTGGCAAGTCGGTCAACGATCCCCTGGTTGTAAATCAGGGCAAGCCTGTCGGCGTCATCGGGCGAGGCATCCCGAATGGCGAATCGGGACGTGTCGCGCGGCATGAACTCCCCCTTTGATGGAGTGAACAGGCGCATTGTACTCGGGGTCTTGCGGACGGCCAAGCCCCTCCGTCCCCTTATTGACCACAAAAATCATTAGTGGTATGAATGCGCGGTTTTTGCCAGGTCTTCTGCTGGTTCACCAACCGGCACCGCCGCTGGTTGCGATTGGGAGGCGCGGCCAGCCTTCGCCATCCCCCGTCGAGGACACGATGTTCTTACAGCAGCTCGTCAATGGTCTCGTCTTGGGTGGGGCATATGCGCTCATCGCTGTCGGGATGACGATGATCTTTGGCATCATGAACATTTCGAATTTTGCGCACGGTACGATCTACATGCTGGGGGCATATGCCGTCTATTTCCTGAGCACGGTCTTCAAACAGCCATTCTTCCTGGCGGTCGCGCTGGCCATGTTCGTGGTGGGGTTGGTCGGGATCGCGATTGAGCGGATTGTCTTCCGTCCCGTCTACGGCGGTCCAGTGCTCAACGACCTGTTGATCGCGCTGGGCCTCTCCTTCGTGCTCGAAAACGGCGCTTTACTGCTCTGGGGCTCGCAGACGAAGAGCGTCAGGGCCCCGTTCACGGACACCGTGATTCGATTCGCGGGCGTGTCGGTCACGCTGCAACGCCTGGTCGTTCTATTCGCCAGCGTTATCCTGATTGGGGCGCTGTACATCTTCTTGAATCGCACGCGGTACGGGAAGGCGATCGTCGCGACCGCACAGAACCCCAAGGGAGCCGCCCTAGTCGGGATCGACCTCGACCGCGTGTACATGGGGACATTCGCGATCAGTTCGGCGTTGGCGGCTGCCGCGGGTGCGTTGCTCGCGCCGCTCTTTTACGTCTTTCCGACGATGGGCAACATGCCGCTCCTGAAAGCCTTCGTGGTCGTCGTGCTGGGGGGCATGGGCAATGTGCAGGGGGCGGTGGTCGGGGGCTTCCTGGTCGGCGTAGCAGAGAGCCTAGGCGGTGCGTATATCTCCTCGGACTACAAGAACGTGTTTTCCTTCATCATCCTCATCTCGGTGCTCCTGGTACGCCCGCAAGGCCTGTTTGGCCGGAGCGAGTCGGCATGATGCGGGGACGGGCTGGGACGCTATCCCTGGCGCTGGTGGTCGGAACCGTCGCGATCCCGCTGGTGATTCGGGACGCGTATTACCTGCACATCCTGAACGTGATCGCGCTGTTCGCCATTGGCGTCTATGGGTTCAACATCATCACGGGGCTGGCCGGCCAATTCAACATTGCCCATGCGGGCTTCATCGGCATCGGCGCATATGCCTCTGCGCTGGCCGCGACAGCGGTACCGCTCCCGTTTTGGGTCGCGCTGCCCTGTGCGGTCCTCGTGACCGTCCTCTTCGGTTTTCTCATCGGCTATCCATCGCTCCGGCTGCGCGGGGTCTACTTTGCCCTCACCACGCTGGCATTCGGCGAGATCCTCTCGCTGGTGTTCGAGAACTGGGTGGCAGTCACGGGCGGACCGATGGGCATCACGAAGATTCCGCCGCCTGCAGCGGTACGGTTCCTCGGCGTGCAGATGGCTTTTGACGAAAAGGCCGGCTTCTATTACCTCTGTGTGATCTGTCTGGCCGCCGCGATCTATGTGAATCGCCAGTTGCTGCACTCCCGGCTGGGGCGGGCCATGTTGGCGGTGCGCGAGAATGAAGATCTGGCGCAATCGATCGGGGTTCCGATTGCGCGCACAAAGATGACGGCGTTTCTCCTCGCCACCGCGCTGCTGGGTGCGACCGGGAGTTTGTACGCGCATTATTTTCGGTTCATCAGCCCGGTCAGTTTCTCGCCCGCCGAAAGTTTTCGCCAGGTTATGATGTTGATCGTCGGTGGGAAAGGCACGCTGTTCGGGCCCCTGTTGGGGGCCATCATTTTGACCATCGTCCCCGAGGTGCTGCGCAGTATCGAAGAGTATCAGTGGATTGCCTACGGCGTGGTGCTGATACTCTGCATCGTGTTTCTGCCGAACGGTTTGGTCGGGTGGGTGCGGGACCTGTGGGGAACGCGCCGGGCGCCGGAGGCGCGATGAGCCTCCTGACCTGTTTCGGCCTGCTCAAGCGGTTCGGCGGATTGGCGGCGGTCAGCGGGGTCAATCTGGGGGTCCGGCAGGGCGAGTTGGTCGGCCTCATCGGACCCAACGGCGCGGGCAAGACGACCGTCTTCAATCTGATCACGGGGTTTCTGGCTCCGACGGCTGGGCGCATCGAATATGCCGGAGAAGAGATCACCGGCTTGGCGCCGCATCTGATCGCGGCGCGTGGTCTGGTGCGTACATTCCAGAAGATCAACGTGTTTGGTGAGCTCACGGTGATTGACAACGTCCTGATCGGGCGCCACTTGCATCTTACGACCAGGTTTGGCCACGCTCTCGTGCAGAGCCGCGGCTACCGCGGCGAAGAACAGGCCGCGCGCGATACGGCCCTGCGCACGCTCGAGACCGTCGGCCTCTCCGGCTGGGAAACCCGGCAGGCCAAGAACCTGCCCTTCGGGCTGCAGCGCGCGCTGGGCATCGCCACGGCGCTGGCGGCCGGGCCGCGGCTCTTGCTG
>DATJQT010000292.1:0-25687 GCA_035505475.1 Vulcanimicrobiaceae bacterium | reverse complement strand
GAGATCGCTACCCTCGCCATTGAACGTGGTTTCACCGAAGAGCCGCCCGGCAATCGGCGGCGGGGACCAGCCGGTTGCCCGGGCCAGCAGCGGCGATCCAGCCACGCGGGCCAGGTCGAGGTCCTGAACCGTCAATTGCCCTTGGTACTTGCCGGTGGCGAGAGTCCAGGCACAGCGGCCCGAAATGCCTTTCGTCGCTCCGGTGGTTTCGACCGCAAGCCGGCCGTCCTGCCAGGAGGCGACAACGGGCACCACGTACGTCTGGTCGGCGGATGCGCCGGATGACAGTCGAACGTCCCCGGCGAACGCCGGACGCGGCCAGGCTCCGGTCACCCGGCCGGATGCAGCGAGCGCATGGTCCTGCGCAATGTCTGTCAGGGGCGCGGTCACGGCGACCTGAAGATCAAGATCCGGGGCAGTCCAGAGGCTGCGGACGCGTCCGGATCCCGAGAGGCGCATGGCGCCGGCGGATCCTTTCAGATCTGTGATTGCGAGGGTGCCCTCGCGGAGCGACCCGCTGACGGTCACATCGCGCAACTCGCGACGCGTTCCCACCGGATCGAGCGACACGGCGCCGGCCCGTAGCGCGAGGGCGGGCTGCCCCTCCTCATCCCAGTTCAGTGTGCCACTCAGCTGATCGACGGCGAGCCCAGCGGCGTGCCGTACGGTCCCCTCGATGATCTGGAGTCGCTGGACGAATGCAGGGTGCGGTCCCCCGGTATCGCGGCCGCCGGCCGCACGGGGAAACAGGCCGGCAGCATCCGTCCACGCGACGGTGAGGAAGAGGACGGGTCGCACCAGCACGATGGTATGCGGCTCGAGCCTCCCGGACAGGAGCCGCGTCCAGTCCCACTGGATGCGGATGATCCCGACACTGAGGCGCGCGCCGCCAGGCGACGTACCGGGGATTTCGACCTGCTCGATGTCCACGGCGCCGTGCACGAAGGACACCTGCACGCCTTCGATAGTGGCGCCGGGTCCGAAGAGTTCGGCGATGCGCGCGTGTGCCCAGGCGCGGAGCGGCCGCTGGACGGCGGGGCTGTGGACGGCGTACCACCCGGCGAGGACGAGGCAGGCCAGCGTGGCGAGAGTGACCCGGATCCAGCAAGGGGCGCGGAACCGCATGCTACGCCGCCGGCGGAGCGGGGGGCGCGGCCGCTGGCTCGCGCGGTTCAAGTTTCACCCGGGCGATGCGCCGGCCGTCCATCTCCACGATCGTCAGCCGCCAGTTCTGGTAGGTGACGATCTCGCCACCCCGGGGCAAGCGCTGGAGCTGTGCCAGGACGAACCCGGCGAGGGTCTCGTAGTCGGCCGATTCAGGGAAAACCAGGTTGTGCTGGTCGGCCAAATCGTGGATGCTGATCGACGCATCGACGAGATAGGAGCCGTCACGCAGCACCTTGACTGCTTGCGCCTCCCGGTCGGCCTCGTCCTGGATCTCGCCGACGATCTCTTCGATCAGGTCCTCCACGGTCACCAGCCCTTCCAGTCCACCGTACTCGTCGATGATCAGCGCCATGGGCATCCGGCGACGCTGCATGGCGCGGAGCAGGTGGCTGATCTGGGCCGTTTCCGGTGCAAAGAAGGCCGGGTGCAAAATCTGGCTCAGCACGATCGGCTTACGTTCGGCGAGCAGCCGGAACAGGTCTTTGTCGTACACGATCCCCTGCACGCTATCGAGGCTGCCACGATACACCGGATAGCGGGACTTGCCCGACTCGACGACGAACGCCAGCAGATCCGGGACCGGCATATTGATGTCGAGGGCCTGGATGCGGGGCCGCGGGATCATGACTTCCTTGACCGACGATTCGGTGAACTCGAAGACGCTGTGGATCAGCTCCTGCTCGGTCTGGTTGAACACGCCCTGCTCGCGGCCCTCCTGGACCATGTGCATGACCTCGGCCTCGGAGATGAACGACCGCTCGATGCCGCCCTTGATGCCGAGGATGCGCAAGACACAGCGATTCGAGGCCGTGAGCAGCCGCACCAGCGGCGCGGCGACGCGCGCCAAGGTGTCGAGGGGTCGCGAGACCCACAGGGCGATGCTGACGGCATACCGCAAGCCCAGCGTCTTCGGGACCAGCTCCCCGATGATCAAGGTCACGTAGGTGATGGCGGTGACGACCAGGGCGATGGCGAGAGGTTCGGCGATCGCCTGGGCAGCCGGTATGTCGCGGATCAGGGGCGAGAGCGTCCGCACGGCCGCGGCGCCGCCCACTGCAGACGCCAGCGTGCTGACAAACGTGAGGCCGACCTGGACCATGGCCAGGAACCGGTCCGGATCCGCTTTCAAGCTCAAGACGCGGGCGGCGGCCGGATCGCCCTGCGCCGCGAGTTGCTGAAATTGGCTCCGGCGGGCGGAAAGCAAGGCCACCTCAGAGCCGGCGAAGAACCCGTTCACCAGGATCAGGATGGAGATGGCGGCAATCTCCAGTCCCAAATGGGACGCAGTAGACGCATCCATGGAGCGCTCCTCGGATCGACCCTAGTGCGCGTCGGGCAGGGTCTGGCGGATGATTTGCGGCGTGCTGATTCCGCCCGACAGAATGATCTGAATCCCCTGAGGGACGGTGAGCCGAGTGAGGATCACATCCTCCGGCTTGGCCAGGACGATGTCCCCGAGATACAAATGGTTGGTCGGGACGTACACCGCGACCAGGGGCTCGGTTTCTCCAGTGGCCCGCTGCAGCGCAACCGTGCCCGTCAGGAATCCGAACGAGTAGGTCCCCTTCTCCTGCGACTTCAAAATCACGAACTCGCGGAAGGCGACCTGGTTGTCCGGCGAAAAGGCATTGAGGAGCTGCTTCACCGCGGAATACACGTTGCGAAAGATCGGGATGCGGAAGAGCAGGACGTCCACCCATCCGAGCAGCCGCCGGCCGGCGACGTTGGTGGCTACGATGCCGACCAGCAAGACCAGCAGCACTGCGACGAGCAGCCCGAGCCCAGGGACCGAGTACGGAAACGTCTCGGGGAACACGGGGGCGAGCAGCCGATCGACGAAGGTGAACAGCTCCCAAAATACCCAGACCGGCACGGCGATCGGGATGATAACGAGAAGGCCAGTGATGAACAGAACCTGCAGCTTGCGTCGTATCATGGTGTCTCTCTTTAGGGCCAGTAACTCGGGTCCGTTGCCAGCGGGGCCTCGAGAGGTTGCAGCGCGTCGCGCAGCTCGGTGGTCCGGAGCCGGAGCCGGTCGGCAATCGTGAGCAGGACCGACACCGCCCGGTAGCGCGGATCGGTCAACTCGGTCAAGTCCTGAATCCAGCTGGCGACCCGCCCAGCGAGGAGCGGGAACAACCGGTCCTGCAGCGGCGCCTCCGGCACCGCCAGGCCAAGCCGCGAGCCGATGTGGAAGAGCTTCAACAGGCCCTCCCAGGCGTCGGCGTCCGGGCGATCGGCGATCGCCGCAAGTCGGTTGTCGAGCAGCCGGCCAAAGGCGTCGGCGGCCAGGTCGAGGTCGAGCTGCAAGCCGAGATAGCGCGCCTGGTCGGCGAGATCGAGGAGCCCGGCGTACGCCTCGGGTCGGATCGCCGCGTCCATTGTCTGCAGCCTCGTGATGAAGCGATCTGACCAGACATGCTCAAGCGCCGTCTTCATCCAGGCCGGGAGCGGAACGCCGGCGGCGACCATCGCTTCGGCCGGGGCATGCACCGCCTCGACTAGACGGCCGAGCTGGTCCTCGATTGCGGCATCGGCGTCGGCCAAGAACCGCCGGAGCAGAGCCTGCCGCTCGTCCACCAACAGATCAGAGAGGCGAATCAGCCGCGCGGCGAATCGTCCCGCCCAGGCCGTGCCCTGCGGGTCGGGGGCGTCGAGCGCTGCTGCCGCCCCAACCGCGAACGCGTCCCAACTCGCCTCGGGCCAGGGGGCAACGGCCGCCACAAAACCGTGCGGGTGCCGCCGCGCGGCGGCGGCGAACCGGCCGGTTTCGTGCGTCGGCTCCGCCTCGCCCCGTACGCCGGCTAGCAGCACCGCACCCTCGTGTTCCACCGGGGCGGGCTCGAGGCGCCAGCGGTAGTGGGTCGCCGTGCCGAGCGGATTCCCGAGTAGGCCGTCGGCGATCAGCCGGGCCACGGCGTGCTCTGGCGTGACCCGCGACGGGCGCACCAGCCGCTCCCAGATCTGCCGGGCATCGCCGTGCACCTCCAGATTGCTGCCGGCCTGTGCCAGATCCTGCAGGAGAACGGCTTCCAAATCGAGCGGCGCAAAGGGCGCGGCCAGGTCGAGCGCGCGGGCGGCGTACCGCAGGTTCTGGACGGTCTCGAGGCCCGACACGTCCGAAAAGAACCAGCCGCAGCTCGTGTACATCAGCATGGCCTGGTGCTGCATCTCGAGCAAGCGAAGACCGGTACTCTGCTCGTTGACGCCGCATCTCGGCCGGCCATACCGGGCGAAGAAGTCGGTGACCGCGGCGTCGCCGGGATCCAGCAATAGGTCGATGTATCCGTCCCGTGCGGCCCAGGGGTCCGGAAAAACGCGGCCGGCCTCGTCCTGGAAAATCGCCGCCAAGGCGTCGCGCAGCCGGTCCAGCGCATGCCGGAGCGGCCCGCGCCAGGCTTGCGTCCAGCCGGGGCCGCCGCCCGCGCTGCAGCCGCAATCCTCGCGCCAGCGCCCGACGCCATGCGAGCAGCTCCAGGCGCTTTCCGGCAGCAGCTCGACCTCCCAGGCCGGGCGCGTGCCGCGAAGATAGGCGGCCAGGTTGGTGATCTCGAACCCCCGCTGCGGGGCCTCGCGTCGGAAGAGCGTGGCCAGGCACATATCTCCGAACCGCTCGTGGTGCCCGAACGATTCGCCGTCTGTCGCGATCAGAATCAGAGGGTCGGCGGCACCCACCATCGCCTCGCCGATGCGATCGGCGAGGACCCGCGCGTCGCGCAAGTAGTGCTGAAAGCTGATGCCGCGCGAGAGCGGGGCATGATAAAAGCAGACATCCAGTCCCCGGTCTCCCAGTGGCCGGCCGGCCTCGTCGCGGCGCATCCAGCGGTAGGGACGGCGGGGGTCTAGTTCGCCAGTGGCCGGGGTCGCCCAGGCGCCGCCCCCGAGCGGCCGCCAGCGGGCGGCCTGGGCCGGCGAAAGAATGACATAGCGCAGGCCGGCCTCTTCCAGCAACGCCATGGTGGCCGCATCCACTGCCGTCTCCGGCATCCACATCGCCTCGGGCGGACGGCCGAACCGGTAGGCAAATTCCCGCATGCCCCAGTGGATCTGGGTGCGCCGGTCGCGCGCATTCGCCAGCGGAAGGATCGTGTGATTGTAAGCCTGGGCGATCGCGTTGCCGAAGCCGAGCCGCTCGCGGCTCGCCCGATCCGCATCGGTCAGCGCCGCGACCAGTCCAGGATGGGCGGCGGCGAGCCAGGCCAGCAGCGTCGGGCCGAAATTCCAGCTCAGCTGCTCATAGTTATTGACGACGTCCTGGATGCACCCGCGCTCGTCCAACAGCCGCGAGCGCGCGTTCGGCAGGTAACACTCGCTGGCGATGCGGGCGTTCCAGTCGTGAAACGGCGCGGCGCTGTCCTGCCGTTCGATCGTCCCGGTCCAGGGGTTTTCCCGCGGGGGCTGATAAAAATGGCCGTGCACTACGATAGGCATACCACACTCATTTGCCGGGCTGGGCGCCGTCCTCGCGGGTGGAACGGATCAGGCTGCGGAGCAGGAAGCTCCGATTGGCCCCGCGCAGCAGGCTGGAGAGGTCCTCGTACACGGTGGGATCCTCGAGCAGCCCCCCGATGGTGCCCTGGCCGCGCTTGAGCTGTTCGACGATGTCGCGCAGGTCCTCCGTTAACGCGCGCAGATTCGTCGCCGCCGCCTGCGCCTCGTCGAGTAACTTGAGGCGCTCGGGGTCGAAGAAGAGGGCCGGCACAAGGCCGCGACCCTCGCGGGCCGCGCGCACGAGCGCTTCCATCTCGGCGCTGGTCCGGCTCAGGCGTTCGAGAATCTGTCCGCCTTCGGGGTCGTAGATCAGCGCGTGCAGCAGGCCGGGGCCAGTCTGGGCCTCGCGCAGGACCGCATCGGCGCGCTCGACCGCACGGTTGAGATTCTCGGTGGCGCGGTGGAGCGGGCCCAGCGTCTCCTCGGCTGGCCGGTAGAGCAGGGCGTGGAGCAGCCCCGGCCCGCGGTTGGCAGCCTGCGCCAGCTGCTCCAGAGATTGCGCCGTGGTGTTTAAGTGGGCCAGCAACTCGCCGCCGTTTTTCCCGTACACCAGCTCGTGTAGGAGTCCCTGGCCCTTCTCGACCTCGACCAGCGTGGCGCGCACCGATCGAAGCGCGTCAGCCAGGTTGCGCTTGCCGACCTGCTCGCCGCCGGCCAGGAACTCGTCCAGGGAGGCCGTGATCCGGGTCACGTGGTCGAGGATTTGGTCGCCCTTCTGCAGCAGGCGCGCGTAGTCGGGCGAATCCATGCTGGCGACCTGGCTCCCGGGCGTGAGGACCGGCTTGTCATCGCTGCCGACGGTGAGGTCGAGCACCTTGTCACCCACCAGGCCGATCGTGCCGATGCTCGCGATCGAGTCCGCGCGAATCCGATTCTGCACCCGCCGTTCGACCGTGAACGTCACATTGATCCGGCGGTCCTTCGGGTCCCGGCCGAACGCGATGCCCGTAACGTTGCCGACCGTCACGCCTGCCAGCCTGACCGGAGCGCCGTCGGCCAAGCCTTCGGAGGAAGAGAAGGAGGCCCACAGCGAATAGTGCTTCTCGAACAACGCGCTCCGCTGACCGACCGATAACACGAACCCCATGAAGAGAAGGATACAGACCAGGACCAGCATGCCAATCCGAAATTGCATCTGTCGTTCGGTCAACGCCGTCATGGCTGGCTCCCTCTCCCTGTCATCCCTGTACGTGGCCTTCCATGAAGTCGCGGATCAGCGAATGGTGCGTGGCCTGGATCTCCGCCGGCGTACCGACAGCTGCCATCCGCCCCTGGTGAAGCATCGCGAGGCGGTCGGAGACTTTCAAGGCGCTGGCCATGTCGTGGGTCACGACCACCGACGTCACGCCCAACTTGATCTTCAGGGCGAGGATCAGGTCAGTCACCTTCTCGACGTTGGTCGGGTCCAAGCCGGTGGTGGGCTCGTCGTAGAGCAGGATGCTGGGTGGCAGCGCGATCGCCCGTGCTACGGCCACCCGCTTGCGCATTCCGCCGGACAGGTCCGCCGGTTCCATGGCCTCGATCGGACCCAGGCCGACCAGGTCGAGGGATTCCCGCACCCGATCCGCGATCGCGGCCTCGTCGAGCGTGGTGTGCTCGCGCAGGGCAAACGCGACGTTCTCGCCGACGCTGAGCGAATCAAACAGGGCCGAGCCCTGAAATACCAGGCCTACCCGCTGGCGGATGCGCAGGAGTTCCGTCTCGCGCAACGGGACCACGTTGACGCCTTCGAGCCAGATCTCGCCGCGGTCCGGCTTGAGCAGCCCGATCACCAACCGGAGCAGCACGCTTTTGCCGACACCGCTACCGCCAATGATGGTGAGGGACTCGCCGGCCCGAATCGTCAGGTCCACGCCACGCAGCACCGGGGGTCCGTCGAAGGCCTTCCAGACGTCGCGCAGCTCGACGGCCACTTCGATGGCAGGTGGGGCAGCCACGGCGCTGTTGCCTATCACGTCTTGGGTCACCAGCCCTCCAGCCACCAGAAGAACTTGGTCAGGAAGAAATCCGATATGAACACGGCCAGTGCGGCTTTCACCACTGTGTCGGTGGTGGCGCGCCCCAGCCCCTCGGTGCCGCCCCGAGTGGCGAGGCCGTTGTGGCAGCCGATGATCGCAATCAGCAGGCCGAACACCACGGTCTTGCCGAGCCCGTCCAGCATGTCGGCGATCCGGATGTAGTTCGTGAGCGAAGTGAAGTACTGGTGGTAGTCGACGTTGAATTCGTAATGGGCGATGACCATCCCGCCGAACACGCCGAGCGTGCTGGCGATCAGCGTGAGAAGCGGCAGGGCGAGCATGGTTCCCAGCACGCGCGGCACGACCAGCCGTTGGATATAGTTGACGCCCAGGGCGCGCATGGCGTCGATCTGCTCGGTCACTTTCATCGAGCCCAGTTCCGCCGTAAAGCCCGAGCCCACCCGGCCGCCTACCAAGACGGCCGTGACGACTGGCCCCAGCTCGCGCACCATCGAGATCCCGACGATGATGCCCACCGTCCCTTTGGCGCCAAAGCGCACCAAGCCGTACGTCGTCTGCAGCGCGAGGACCAATCCGACGAACAGGCCCGCCACTGAGACAATGGAGACCGAGCTGACGGCGATATGGTCCAGCTGGGCGACGAACCCGCGCAGCGCATACGGCGGCGTCAAGGCGGCCTGGAACGTCTCGATGATGAGCGCGGACATCGCCCCGAGTTCACCGACGAAATCCACAGCGCGGCGGCCGAGTTCCGCTGTCAGGCCGGACACCCGGGCGGACCAGCCGAGCGGCGCGGTGCGCGTGCTCACGGCCGTGCCTCGCGGGTCCAGCTCCCCAGCAGCCGATCGAAGTCAGGCAACGCGATGGCGAAGCGGTCGGGTGGGGCGATCAGCATCAGATCGTAGAGGCAGGCGTCCAGGCGCAGGGTGACGGCATCAATCTCGACCGGCCGCTCATCGAGCTGGGCGGTGAGATGGGTGCGCATCCCGGGCACGCCGGCGACCTCCACCGGAACGCGCGAGGCCACGTCTGCCTGCTGGAGCCCGAAAAAGAGATGACGCGCCACCGCAGGCAGCGGTCCCGGCTCGGGCGACGCGCATTCAGCTGCGAGGCCGATCGCCGCGCCCCAATCCGGTTGGCGCACGCTGAAGAGGGTGCCACGTACGGACGTCGTCTGCCACGGGAGCCCCGGGAGCGCCAGGCTGAACCGGCCGTTCGGATCCTGGAAGCGACCGTCCACGCGCGGGGACGCGCACGCGGCGAGGGCCAACGCGATCAGCCATCCGAATCTGCACCATCGGGCCAGAGGAATCACGGTACCCTCATCGTACTGGAGCGCCCAGGCGGCGTCAAGGCGGCCCACGCCAAAATCGCCGCGGGCAGCGCGGCCGCGAGACGCCGCGAGGCCCGCCGATTGGCGCGGGCGAGCGTGAGGAGCGCCGACCCGGCCCCGAGCGCGCGGACGAGTCCCCGCCAGACCAGATCGCCGCCCGGCGTGACGGCGTCGCTGAGGACGGAGGGCAGCAGCATGCGGCAATCGTCCAGCACCACTTTGAGGGCGACGCAGGGACAGCCAATCCGTGCCGCAGCCTCGGCCACGCCTGCGGCTTCCATGTCGGCCGCGACTGCGCCGGTCTCCTTGGCCAGGCGTCGCTTCGCCTCGGGCGCGTGCACCGGGGCATCGAGGGTGATCAGCGGGCCGGACTCGACGGGCAGACCTGCCTGTTCTAGAGCGGTCCGCAGCGCCTGCGCCCGCGGATCGAGCGCGCTGGGAGTGGACTGGCCGAGTGTGAGGATGCTGGCGGGGAGAACGATCGCGCCGGTGTGCAGGTGGTCAGCGAGGCCGCCAGCGAAGCCGACCGACCAGACAGATTCCAGGCGGGTCGTCTCCGCCGCAGACAGCACGGCCGTGCGGGCGCGCTCGCAGCCCAGTCCGGCTTGGAGGACCGAAAAGACGTGCGGGCCACTCTTGCCCTGCATGACGGGACAGCCGGCAATCGGGTCCGTGGGGCGTGCGGAGCAGTAAGCCAGCACGGCACGCCGCTCGGTGGAGAGCGCTACCACGACGAGGAGCGCCCCCATTGGATTAGGCAGGCGGGATCGCGGTCAGCGCGGTCACCACGCCGGACCGGAGGGGCGCAGCGGGACCACCGCCGGGCGCTTGCTGCCGTTGGTACCGCTCAGGCGGCGGTAGAGGGCCAAGGCCCAGAGCGGGAACAAGACCGCGTAGCCGTGATAGCGAAGATAGAAGACGCGGGGGAATCCCGTACCGGTGAATTCGACTTCATCCCAGGTCCCGGCGGCATTCTGGTGATCGAGCAGGAATTGAATGCCCCGGGCAACGGACGGATGCGCCACCTCGCCGGCGCGCATCAGTGCCAGCAATGCCCAGGCGGTCTGTGAGGCAGTGGATTTGCCCATTCCGCCGGTGCGAGGATCCTCGTAAGTAAAGCACGATTCCCCCCAGCCCCCGTCCGGATTTTGCCGCGTGAGCAGCCAGGCCACGGCTCTCCGGACCCAGGGCTGGTCCATATCCTCGCCGATTGAATGCACGCCGGCCAGGACCGACCAGGTGCCGTACAGATAATTGACCCCCCAGCGGCCGTACCAGGAGCCATCTGCCATCTGCGTCTTCTTGACAAAATCTAATGCCCGGGCCGCCGCCGGCTCGTCTGGACGGAACCCGAGGTATCCCAGGGCCTCGAGGACGCGCCCGGCGAGGTCCTCGGTGCTCGGGTCCATCAAAGCCCCGTGATCGGCGAAGGGAATCTTGTTGAAGATCAGCCGATTGTTGTCTTTGTCGTAGGCGCCCCAGCCGCCGTCGCTGCCCTGCAGCGCGAGAATCCAGTTGATGCCGCGGGCGACACCGCGCGTCTTGGCCTCTTCATCGGGGAGGCGCACCTTGCGGAGCGCCATCAGCACCACGGCAGTGTCGTCAACATCGGGATATAACTCGTTTTCGAACTGGAAGGCCCAGCCGCCCGGGGCGACCCCGGGCGCCTTACGCTGCCAGTCGCCGGGACGGCGCGTCTGTTTGTCGAGCAGCCAGTTGCCGGCCCGCACCAGGCTGGGGTGGTCTGGAGGCAACCCATACTCGACCAGCATGTTCATGGTGAGTGCCGTGTCCCAGATCACCGAGATGCAGGGCTGCACCCGGAATGTCTCCTCATCTTCGAGGCAGAGATCTTCGATCGCCGAGAGCCCTCGCTTCACTTCCGGGCTGGACAGCTCGTACCCGAGGCAGGTGAGCGCGACGACGGCATTGGCCATGGCGGGGAAGATACCCCCCATGCCTCCGGGGCCCATGCGCTCCAGGACAAACTGCTCGGCCACGCGTAGTGCCTGCTGTCGGAACGGGCGACGGACGAACCGGTCGTGAATACGCAGGCAGCGATCCACCAGCAGGAAGAAATTGCGCCAAGTGAAGAATTCGGGATCGCGTGGAAACGAAATATCGGCCTCGGCCCGTGGCACCAGAAAGAGTTCGTCCAGCCGGGCGTGTGCGGGGGCGGGACGGACCGGCCGATGCGCAAAGATGATCAGCAACGGCACCAGCACCGTGCGCGACCAATACGAGATCTCGTAGAGGTTGAAGTAGAACCAGCGAGGCAGCAGGACGATTTCGACCGGCATGCAGGGGATGCCCTTCCAGTCGAGTTCGCCGAACATGGCCAGCAGGATCCGGGTGAACACGTTGACGTGAGTAATACCGCCCTGCTCCCGAATCCGGCGGCAGGCGCTGACGAGGGCGGGGTGCGTCGCCGGCAGGCCCGCCATCTTTAACGCGAAATATGCCTTGACGCTGGTGCTCAGGTTGGCCGTGCCGTTGGCATAGAGCGGCCAGCCGCCATCGGGCAGCTGGAGCGCGAGGAGATGCCGGGAGGCCTTGGCCTCGCGCGCCGGATCGGGCGTGCCCAGCCAGCGCTGCAGGAGCAAATACTCCGAGGTGATGGTGGCGTCCGGCTCCAATTCGTGGACCCAGAAGCCCTCCGGCTCCTGATGGGCCAAGACCGAGTCCACTCCGCGCTGGAGAGCCTGCTCCAGGGCCGAGACATGCACGGGTTCCAGGGGGCGCGGGGCGCGCGCCGGGCGAGGGCTCATCCTCTCTCCTTCAACTAGATGATCAGGTCAGATTCCACCACAGCATTTCCCACAAATCCCGCCAGCGCTTGCCGACTTCGCGCACAACAGTGTGCTCGAACCCGCTGTGCATCATGCAGTTCGCGCAGCGCGGGTCGCGCTTCTGCTCGAAGCGCTCCCAATCCGTCAGCGTCATCAAGGCATCAAACGTCGGGTAGTGCGCGTCGGTGATCAGGTAACAAGGACCTTTCCACCCCTGCGGGTTGTAATTGGGACCGCCCCAGGGAGAACAGGTCAGCTCGCGCTCGCCTTTTAAGAACCGAAGGTAGAGCGGCGTGCTGTAAATTCGATACTGATTGGCGAGCTCCCAAATGCGCTGGAACTTCGCGTACGTCTGCTCCTTCTCCAGAAAAATGTCGCGGTCTTTCAACATGCCGTACTCGTATCCGGGGGTGACCAGAAACCCGTCAACGCCGATGGCCTGCAGTTCGGCGAAGAGCGCTGCAATCTCGTCCACATTGGTCTCTTTGTACACGGTGGTGTTCGTCACCACCCGATACCCAAGCGACTTGGCCAGCTTGATCGCCTGGATGTCCATCTGGTACAGCCCCTTGCGCGAGCGCATCAGGTCGTGCGTGGACTCGAGGCCGTCCATCGAGATGTTGATGGTGAGATACGGACTCGGTTTCCACTTGCGCAGGAACTTTTCCAGCTTGATGCCGTTGGTGCACAGGTAAATGAACTTCTTGCGGCGCAGCAACTCGGTCACCAGTTCATCGAGATGCGGATAGATGGTGGGCTCGCCACCGCAGATGGAGACGACAGGGGCGCCGCAGTCCTCGACTGCCTGGAGACAGGTCGCCACCGGCAGCATGTCACGGATCGTGCTCTCGAATTCGCGAATCTTCCCGCAACTCTCACAGGCCAGATTGCAGAGATGCGTGGGCTCAAGCATCAGCACGAACGGATAGCGCCTTTTCCCACGGAGGGCGTTCCCGGCGATATATTTGGTCAGCGTCCACTGGAGCTGAACCGGAAACCTCATCAAACGTTCCCTTCCCGAAACTGCGGTATGCCCATTCCCTTCTGCCACGCGGCAGCGCTTCTGGCGAACAATGGGACTGCCATCAGGAGGCCCACCAGTCCGAGGCCCCATTCGGCGATCGCAAACGTGATCGTCAAATTAAAGGCCAGGACGAGAAAGTACAGCCCCGGACAGAGCAGCGCACGGCCCGCGAACCGAACCCTCCGGAGCGGTGGAAGTCTACGCTCCCACGCCTGGTACAGGGCGGTAGCCACAGCTCCTACTACCCCCCAGCCCACGAAATTCGCGAGCGGCACGCCAAAATAGATCCCGGGTATAGGATAGCCGTAGATCTGCCCGAGAAACCACCGATCGCCGCGCAGCGCGACCGGATCAATGATGACATCCGCCATCACGAACAGCGCCGTCGCCAGCACCCCGTGCCGCAGGGCCGGCGGCCGTGACCAGCCGGTCGTCCGGCTCAGGAGCAACCAGGCTAGCCCGTAGCTGGACACCAGCAAGAACGAGAACGAGATCGAATCGAAAAACGGGACGCCGCCGATCCAAAGTTCCCGGTCCGCCGTGTGCGGGATGTAGTAGTACCATCCGAAGGGAATCCCGGTCCGGATCGAGCTGAACTCGGCCGCGTACGCCACGGCCCAGGTGATCAGCGTGAACCCGACTGTGCGCCGCGAGCCGAGCAGTGCACTTGAGGATGCTAGGTGCACCGCGACGAAGGCGAACACATAGGGCCTCAAGTACAGACTTCCCAGGAGCAACCGGCCCCAGTCGATCATCGGTTCCTCGCCCGCCCGCGCTCAGGCCGGGGCGTAGCGGTTGGCCCGAAACCAGCGCGCCGCCTGGTCGAGGGCGTCTTCCACAGATGACTGGGGCAGCCCCAATTCCTGAATGGCCTTGCCCGGATCAAAGAACATGCGCTTGCGCGCCATGCGGATCGCATCCGCGGCGATCGCCGGCGGACGTCCGGACCGGTCCGCGATCCATTCCAGCGCCACGGCGAGGGGCAGAATCAGATCGGGGGAGACCTTCAAGCGCGGTGGACGGACCCCAGCGATCCGGCCCAGCAAATTGAAGATCTCCCGCAGCGAGAGGTTGGGCCCCCCAAGGATGTAGCGCTGCCCGGGGTGGCCCCGGTCGCGGGCCAGCCGATGCCCGACGGCCACGTCCTTTACGGGGACGAGGTTCAGGCCGGTGTCCAGATAGGCCCACATCTTGCCGCGCAAGAAATCTACGATCATCTGGCCGGTCGGGGTCGGCTTGACGTCGCCCGGCCCGATGGGTGTGCTTGGATTGACCACGACGACGGGTAATCCGTTCCCCGCAAACTCCTGCGCCACAGTTTCGGCGAGGAACTTGGATTTTTTGTAGTCGCCGACCATGTCCTCAAACGTGACCGGTGTCTCTTCGGTTGCGGGACCGCCGTCCTGCGCGGTCCCGAGGACGCCGACCGTACTGGTATACACGATGCGTCGAACGCCAGCATCCCCTGCCGCCTGCAGCAGGTGGCGCGTCCCATCAACGTTGACCCGATAGAACTCTTTCCGATCCTGGGTCCAGAGTCGATAGAGCGCGGCCACGTGGAACAGGGAACCGCAGCCCTTGAGGCATCTCGCCAATGTCGAGGGGACGGTAAGGTCACCTTCGACAATCTCGACGTGTAGACCGGAGAGGAGCCGGCGATCGCTACCCGGGCGGGCCAATACGCGGACGGACTCACCGGATTCGACCAGGTGACGAACCAAAACCCCCCCGATGAACCCCGTTCCGCCGGTCACGACCGCCAGATCGCTCACGGGCTTCTCACGACAGAATCAACGCCCGGGCAGCGATCTCCGCCCGAGGTCTGGGACGTAAGTTGTCAAACTGCGGGCCGTTTTAACATACGGGGGGCAAAAAATCAACAACACTCCAGGCGCCGCGGGGCCGCCCTTAAAGCAGTTGACAGGCTCCCGGCACCAATGGTATGGGATACTTGATTAGGTTGCAGTGCACACCGGTCAGCCTCGGGAGGCAGCCAATGTCCACGGATGAGACGCGGGTGAAAGTGCGCGTGGTTACGTTGGGAGGAGTCCTCGTCGGGTTAATGAGCAAGCCGAAAAACATTCGGACGCTCGACGCCCTCAACCTGAAGGGCGACTTTTTTGCGCTGACCGAAGCGACGACCGAGGGAGACCCCTCCGGTCGCACCGGTTTTTTGGCGATCAACAAGCGTCAGGTGATTTCGCTCGAAGAAATCTGATCCGTCTCCGCCTCGCCTTCAAACCACCAGTACCAAACCGGAACCACTCGGCGGTATATGCCTCAAGCCTTTTTGGAAAAATAAACGCCGCCTGCCGATTCGGCAGGCGGCGCTGAAATTTCCGGTACGTGAGTCTAGCGGCCCTGCAAAACGAAATGGGAGCGGCGATTCCACTTCCAGGCAGCTTCGTCGTGCCCCAGCACGAACGGGCGCTCTTTGCCATAGCTGATCGTCGAGATGCGGTCGGCCGCAATGCCGGCAGCTATCAGATAGTCCTTGGCACCCTTGGCCCGGCGCTCGCCGAGCGCGAGGTTGTACTCGACCGTCCCACGCTCGTCGCAGTGCCCCTCGATCAACACTTTGGCACTGGGATTGGCCTTGAGCCAGGCAACGTCGTCACTCAGCGCGGCCTTCTGGTCGTCACGAATGTTGGACTTGTCGAAATCATAGAAAACATCTTTCAGGGGGGACGCCATGGGCGCGGCAGTCGGCTGCTGGGGTGCAGCGGGGGCCGGCTGCACGGGGGTCGCCGGCGGGGTCACCTGCACCATGGGAGCTTGAGGTTGGGCCGGGCTCGGCGCCGGCGCCGCTGCTGCTGGTCCCGCGGGGGCGGGGGGTGCCTGGACCACATCCGGCCGCTTGGGGCAGCCGAACAACGCCAGCGACCCGACAAGAAGTCCCGCGGCAACGAGCAGACGCATGCTGGAGCGAACTCGCATCAGACTCCTCCTTTCGCGAACGCGAAAAATAAGAAAATACACGAAGATCAATTGGCGGTAAGGGTACGCAAACACAAACCTCTCAAAGAATAGGCGCAAAGCCTCTTGAATTCAAGGAAAAAACGTGAGTGGCGCTTGATTCCCAGCGGCGGGCCTCGATCCGAAGTTGCTGACCGGTCCTGGGATTGATGCTACGATCGGCAGCCAATCCCGGCCGAGGATGGAACCATTGGACCGTACTGCACGTCTCAACCCAGTAGGGGCTCCATTGGAAAGTCGCCCGCTCGAGCGTCGCCCGGCCGAACCCGATTCTGACGAACCGCACGCTGGACGGGCGCGCGCGGGTGACGCGGCGGCGTTCGAAATCCTGGTCCGCCGTCACGAACGCTGGGTGTTTACCTTGGTCCTTCGCATGGTCGGGAACCGACAGGAGGCGGAGGATATTGCACAGGACATCTTCCTGAAAGCGTTTCGCGGTATGCGGGACTTTCGCGGGGCGGCGCGTTTTTCCACCTGGCTGCATACGATCACAACGAATCACACATTGAGCTACCTGGCAGCCCGCGCCACCAGTCGCCGCCGCGAAGTCACAGATTCCGATCCCGACCTACCCCCCGTCCTGGACCGCCTACCGCACGATGCTCCAGGACCCGATGCGGTCCTCGAGCGGAAAGACTTGCGAGCGCTCCTGGACCAGGGAATGGCCCAATTGTCGCCCGAGCACCGGATCATCGTGGTTCTACGGGATGTGCAGGGGCTCTCATATGAAGAGATCTCCGAGGTGCTCCACGTCGAGCTGGGCACCGTCCGGTCGCGGCTCCACCGGGCGCGGACGGCATTGAAGGCTTATCTGGCTCCGCATCTCGATATGAGTGAGGCATGAACTGCGCAACGGTCCGGGAGACATTCGCTGAGTTGATTGACGGTGGCTTGCCAGCAGGCCGTGAGGCCGAAATTCGCAGCCATCTGGATGCTTGCCCCGCATGCCGGCGCGAATGGCGCGAGTATCGGGCAACCGTCAACGCGTTGCAGGGTCTCGGCCAGGAGTCGCCCTCCGCCGGGTTTTCCGCGCGGGTGAGGGGCCGGATCGAAGCGCCGCCTTGGTGGCGGCGGGCGGCACGCTGGCTGGTGTTCCCGCTGTCCGTCAAGCTGCCGCTGCACGCGGCGGCGTTGGTCGTGTTGGGCGTTGCCGGTGTGTGGTTATTCGAGCAATCTCCGGAGATGAAGCGTTCCGCAACGCTCAGGCTGGAGACGGTGGCGCCCACCGCCCCGTCCTCGGCCGAATTACCGCAAGAAGCAGAGAGCAAGGGCGCCCCACCGGCGCCGACCGCACCTGTAGCCCCGGCGATGAAGGCCTCGCTCCCGCCAGCGCCTTCGATTCTGCCGTCAGTACCATCGGCTGCTCCCCCGCAACCGGTTCCCCCCGTGCCCGACCAGCAGCGTGCGGCGCCGGACGCGGCCGCACAGTCGCAGATCGGGGCAGACGCTTCCGTAAAATCGGAGGGCGCTGCGAGATTGGAGTCCGCCGCGAAGGAGGGCGCGAGCCAGAGGCAGGCCGGCTCGGTCGCTGCACCCGCGCCGGCTGCGAGCCCTCCGACGGTAGCCGGGCAGCCGTCTCCCTTCGGCGCAAGCCGGTCCCGCTCGACGCTCCAGGCGACGGCTCCAGCGGCCGACGCCGCGGCCGATCTGTTTATGACGGGCAAGGACGCCTGGGCGGCGCGTGATTTTGGGAGGGCCGCCGCGAGTCTGCGGGAATTTCTGACCCGCACCCCGCAAGACCCGCGTGCCCCGGAAGCGCGCTTCCTTCTGGCCGAGGCCTACCGGGCGGACGGCCGGTTTGCGGATGCGGTGGGTGCGTATACCGAATTCCTCCGGCAGTCCCCGAACGACGAACGTACTCCCGCTGCGATGTTCGGCTTGGCCGAAAGCCGTGTCAGTCTTGGCGACCGTAGCGGCTGCGACCTGCTTCGCGAGATGCTGACCCGTTACCCGAACGTTCCGGAAGCGGCACTCGCCGGCACCTTCCTTTCATCACACTGCCCATAGAATTTCGGTTGGGAACTTTTTTCCTCTTTCACCGTCTCATCCTGACAGACAACCTCTTTACAGCCTTAGGAGGAAACGATGCGTACGATCGCGCTGGTTGGGACTTTTCTTTTCATGTTGGCGGCCGTGTCGGAGTCGGCCCCGCTGCCTCGGTCCGCCGTGACGCAGGATCAACAGAAAGAGGTCTCGCTGACGGTATACAACGGCAACCTCGGCCTCATCAGGGATCTGCGGGAGGTACAGTTGCCGGTGGGGACGCACGAGATCCGCTTCATGGACGTTGCCTCGCAGATCGATCCCACGACCGTGCATCTCAAGTCTCTCACCGACCCTCACGGTGTGCGGATTCTGGAGCAGAATTACGAGTACGATCTGCTCAGCCCACAAAAGCTCATGGAAAAATACGTCGGCCGGAAGGTGACGCTGGTCAAAGACGACGGGGAGGAAATCGAGGCCGTGCTGCTCAGTACCCAGAACGGCCCGGTGTATCAAATCGACGGGAAGATCTATCTTGGCTATCCAGGCCGGGTTGTGCTCCCCGACTTGCCTGCCGATCTCATTCCCAATCCCACGTTGGTCTGGCTCTTGGAAAGTGGTATTTCAGGCCCGCAGCAGGTCGAAGTCTCTTATCTCACTTCTGGACTGACCTGGAAGGCCGATTACGTCGTTGTTTTGAACGAGAAAGACACCGGGGGTGACTTGTCGGGCTGGGTGACGATCGATAACAAGAGTGGCGCCACCTATCGCGATGCGGCGCTGAAGCTGGTCGCCGGGGACCTGCATCGGGCCCCCACGCGCCGCGAGTTACAGGGCGCCATGGAAATGGCGAGCAAGGCCGCAGCCGCCCCCACGCAGTTCCAGGAGGAGAGTCTCTTCGAGTATCACCTGTACTCCTTGCAGGGGCGCACCACAGTCAAAAACAATCAAATGAAGCAGATCAGCCTTTTGGATGCGCCGAACATTCCAATCCGCAAAGAGTTTCGATTCGTAGGGGCCAGCCAGTATTATCGCAGCCAACTGGGGACGCCCATCTCCAACCAGAAAGTGGGCGTGTTCCTGGAAATCGAGAATACGGAAAAACGCAATCTTGGCCTGCCGCTCCCGAAGGGCACGGTCCGCGTGTACAAGGCTTCATCGGATAAGAGCCTGGAGTTCGTCGGCGAGGATGTGATTGACCACACGCCGAAGGACGAGAAGGTCAAGATCAAAATGGGGGAAGCGTTCGACGTGGTCGGCGAACGCACGCAGCGCGATTGGAAGCGGATCGCCACAAACGTCTACGAGACCGAGTGGGACGTGCAGATCAGAAACCACAAGTCGGAAGATGTGGACGTGACGATCGTGGAGCCGGTGCCGGGCGATTGGGAGATCGTGAAGAGCAGCCATCCCTTCCAGAAGGCGGAAGCCCACACGCTGCAATTCGTGGTGCACGTTCCCCGAGACGGCAAAGTCACAGTGAATTACCGAGTTCGGATGCGGTGGTAGGATGGATACCGCAAGGCCCCTGGCTGGACGCCCGGACTTCATAAGCCGATTTGTGTTGGTGGAAACCCCTTGGTGTGTTAATCTCCACCTTCCTCGCGACGGATGCCCCTGACAGGCCTGACGCGCGACGATACGTAGGGCAGGCTTTTTCGGCCTGGACGGCGGCCTTCCGGCAACCCCACCGTTAATCCCATTCCACTGATATGACGCCGGAAACAACAGCGGTCGCACACCCGCGAGCGGGTTGGTGTGTCCGCGGAAAGCACAGGATATCCATGCCTTTTTCTCAACTCGGATTGCATTCCACTTTAGTGGCGGCGACTCGCCGGATGGGTTTTGAGCAGCCCACGCCCATTCAGCAGGCGGCAATTCCTCCAGTCCTGCAGGGCCGCGATGTGCTCGCCACGGCGATGACGGGCAGCGGGAAAACTGCCGCGTTTCTCTTGCCCATTCTGCACGCCCTGCTCGGCAAGCCCCGCGGAAAGATCCGCGCGCTCGTGGTGACCCCCACGCGGGAGCTCGCCGCCCAGATAGCCGAGCATTTTCGCGAGCTGGCGCGCGGCACCGGCCTATCGGCTGCCGCAGTCTACGGCGGCGTCGCCATGGGGCCGCAAGCCCAGGCGTTCCGTCAAGGCGTGGACGTGCTGGTCGCCACGCCGGGCCGCTTGCTGGATCACCTAAAATACCCGTATGCCCGGCTCGCGTCTGTCGAATGGCTTGTGCTCGACGAGGCGGACCGCATGCTGGATATGGGCTTTCTGCCGGACGTCCGGCGTATTCTCCAGCACGCGCCGCGCGAGCGCCGGACCCTGCTGTTTTCGGCGACCTTGCCCGCGCCAATCGTCGAACTGGCCAACGACCTCTTGAGGCATCCGGTCGCGTTGAACATCGAGCGCAAGTCCGCGCCCGCCACAGGCGTGACGCACACCGTGTATCCTGTGGCCCACGAGTTGAAATCGCATCTGCTCCTGACGCTGCTGCGGCAGGGCTCGGCCAAAAGCGTGCTGGCCTTCACCCGGACCAAGCATCGCGCGAATCGGCTGGCCGATTTCCTGGGCCGGAACGGCATCGCCTGCGAGCGCATCCATGGCAACCGCAGCCAGGCGCAGCGCACCGAGGCGCTGGCCGGCTTCAAGAAAGGGCGGTACCGCGTGCTCGTGGCGACCGACATTGCGGCCCGCGGCATCGATGTGGAGGCACTGGAGTTGGTGGTGAATTTCGATGTGCCGCACGTGCCGGAGGATTACATCCATCGCGTCGGGCGCACTGCCCGGGCTGAAGCGGTCGGCGACGCGTACACCTTTGTGTCGCCCGAAGAGCGGGCAAACCTCCGCGCGATCGAGCAGCACATCGGCAAACCGCTGCCGCGCGAACAGGTGGCAGGATTCGACTATGCCCAGCGGCCTGCAGGCACGCTCGAGATCCCGCTCGGCGAGCGATTGGCGGCCATGCGCGCGGGACGCGCCGCACAGCGCAGCCGGGCTGCCGACCGGGGCTTCGCGAAACCTCCGTCGCGGACTGGCCAGCGCCAGACCTCCGGTGGCACACAGCGGACCGGAGCGGGACTGGCCTGGCTGCAAGCGAATCCGGGGCGAGCGGACCATCGGCCATCGGGGGGCACGGCCCGCCGCGGCTTCGGGCGGCCGTCGCTCAGCCGGCCCGGGCGCTAGCGGCCGGGCCGAGGAGGAAGGATCTTTTCGTAGGTGACCGAGGACCGCAGCCGGTCCTCGGGAATCCTGTAGTATTGGCGAAGCACAGCCTCGGGATTGGACGAGAGCACATAGCCGGCCTTCTCGAGACTGTTCCGTGCTTTGTAGTTGCCCGCGTAGGTTCCCACCACGATCCGTGAGCCGTGCTCGACTCGAACCTCAAGGTTCTTCCGTAACATATTGCCGATGCCGCGTCGCTGAAACTCCGGTTCAATGTAGGCATGGCGGAGCAGCGCGGCGTCCTGCACATACTCGAGCGCCATCACGCCAACCAGCGTCCCTTCGACAAAGGCGCCGAACCAGTTCATGCGTCGCCCTTCAGCCTCCCACTGTTGCGCCGTCATCTCGGGATCGTGGAATTCCGTGTCGGGGAGAAACTCTCGATACCACTGCGCCGCGGTGTTGATCACGGCGACGGCCGCGTCGCGATCCGCGGTGGTGAGCGGCCGGAATGCGACGCTCTCCGCATCCTCTCCTGGGTCTCGAAGATAGACGGCCTGCAGGCCGACGACGGTTTTTGCATCGCGGATGCTGCCGTCCCGAATCCGGGCGATCGCTTCGTCGAACGGCATCTGGACGACGTCGAGTACCTCATCGCATTCCAGCCGCTGACTGCTGGGCGTCAGCCCGGTGGCCAGGAACAGATAAATCACTTCGTCGGTGAAACCGGGCGTCGTGTAAACATTCAGCAGGGGTACGAGCGTGGCGGCGCGGTATCCCACTTCCTCTTCGAGTTCGCGCGCGGCACAGGCCAGCGGGGATTCCCCGGGATCGAGCTTGCCGGCGGGGAGTTCATACAGGTAACCGGCCGCCGCGTGCCGGTACTGCCGAACCAGGATGACGTCCCCGTTAGCGGTCAGCGGCACCACCGCCGCCGCACCGGGGTGGCGGATCATTTCCAGTTCGATCGTGGAACCGTTTGGGAGCGTGACGCGCTCAATATTTAGCTTCACCACGCGCCCGTCATAGATTCTCCGGGCAACCGGCTCTTTCGGCAGTGCGCTCATTCGTCACCCGATCCGATCGTTGCCGACCGGCAAGATGGTTGAAATGGAAGACCGGGCTCGCGATATCGAACGTCGCTAATGTAGGGGCGGGCTCCGGGCCTGTCAAAGTCTTTCGCTGCGATTGCAGTCACCGGCGGCCGTGTGATATGAACGATAGCGTTTCGAGCGATGATTGAGGGGCCGATGAGCGAGATCGTGGTACTCGGCGGCATCAATATGGACCTGGTCGTGCGGGTTCCACACGTGCCGCGCCCGGGCGAGACCGTGCAGGGCGGCGACGTGCAGCGCTTTTCCGGTGGCAAAGGCGCGAACCAGGCGGTCGCAGCCGCCCGGCTGGGTGCGTCGGTCGCGCTCATCGGGCAGGTGGGCGCCGATGCGTTTGGCGAGGAACTCTTGGCCGGACTCGATGGCGAGGCGGTCGCCGTAAGCTGCGTGCGGCGGTTGCCGGATCATCCGACGGGCGTTGCCTTGATTTCTGTCGCTGACGATGGGCAGAACGCCATCGTCGTAGCCCCCGGCGCAAACATGATCTGGGATGACGTCGCCACGTCCTGGGTCGAAGCTGCCCTGTCCGGCTGCCGCGTGTTGGTGGCGAATCTGGAAGTGCCGAGTGCAATCGTCGCACGGGCAATATCTGTTGCGCGGCAGCAGGGCGTGCAGGTGATCTTGAACCCGGCCCCGTGGCGGAGGGGAGACGAGCACCTGTTGAGAGCGGCGGACCTCGTCGTGCCGAACCAGGTCGAGGCGGCCCAGGCCCTCGGGCTCGACCCGGAGCGGGTCACGGATTGGACAGCGATCGGAAAACAGTTGGCCGAAAGCACGGGAGCGCGCGTGGTCCTCACGCTCGGGGCCGATGGCGCTCTACTCGTCAGGCACACCGAGGTGACACGCGTGCCGCCGTTCTCGGTCGCCGTCGAAGACACCACGGCCGCCGGGGATGCGTTTGTCGGCGGGTTGGCGGTCGCCGTTCTGCAAGGCCGTGGGCTTCCGGAGGCCGTGCGTTTTGCCAATGCCTGCGGCGCGCTGGCCGTCACGCAGGCCGGCGCACAGCCCTCGTTGCCCGACCGACTCGCTGTCGAACGCCTGCTTGCCGGCTCTGACTAGGCTGCGCGGGAAGCCATTCGAAAGAGAAGGGATTGATCATGGCTGTGCAAAAGATTCGCGTCGGAATTGTGGGGGCTGGGAAAATAGCCGCGATGGTACACGTGCCGTCGTTCAAGCTCTGGCCCGACGCCTGCGAGGTGCGTGCCGTCGCCTCACGCGATCCCGCGACCGCCAAGGCGTTTGCTGAGACTTGGGCGATTCCCTGCGTCCATCCGGACTGGCAAACCTTGATTGCTGATCCGGATCTCGACGCCGTGGTCATCTGCCCACCCAGCGGGCTGACAGCAACGGTTGCCATGGAGGCGATCCGGGCGGGCAAGCACATCCTCTGCGAAAAGCCGCTGGCACTGACCTGGCCCGCAGCCGAGGCATTGTGCAAAGCCGCGGAGGCGCGCGGTATCGTGCACATGGTGGCCTTCACCTTCCGGTTTGTCCCGGGCCTGCGCTACCTCCAGCGACTGGTCGGTGAGGGGCACTTTGGCGAGATCCGGCATTGGCGGCTGTCCCATATGACCGATCTGATGCTCGATCCCGCCACGACACGGGTCTGGCGTAATGACCGCAGACAGGCGGGCGCCGGGGTCTTGGCCGACATGGGATCGCACGCCATCGATCTCGCGCGTTACCTGGTTGGCGACCTCACCGCAGTCAGCGGCACCGGACGCCTGTATGTCCGCGAGCGGCGGCAGGCCGGCGGCACTGGCCCGGTGGACGCCGAAGATGCGTACAGTTTCACAGTGGAATTCGTGAACGGCGCGATCGGCAGCTTCGATCTGAACCGGGCGATTGCCGGCCGAGGCGGGAGCGGTCGCGCGAGTTACCAGAGCATCGAGATTCACGGGAGCGCGGGTGCGGCATTGTATGATGTGTGGCATCCATTCGAGGTCCAGATCAGTCTCGGTCCGGCGATGACGCGGACACAGCAGTGGGCGACGGCGGAGGTGCCGTTCGATCTGATGAAGTACCCCGGGTCGCCGCGGAATGCACGGGTGGACGATCCGCGCGTGGGGTACAAGTTCGACCAGGGCATCGCGTTTCTGCGAGCGATCCGCGGCGAAACCAAGGACTACCCGACGTTCCGCGACGGCGCCGAAGCGCAGCGCGTGGTGGATGCGGTTGAGCGGTCTGCGTGCGAACGCCGCTGGGTAGCGCTCACCTGATCGCGGCCTTGACGGATTGGGACTTGCCTGCGCATTATTCCTGCCGACGTTCACTTCGGCGAAAGGGCAGTGCACTCGATGCGATTCTCGGCAGTCCTGTTCGACTTCGATGGCGTGCTGGTGGATAGCGAGCCAGTGCGCTTCGCTGCAGGTGCCAGTGCTCTGGCGACGGTCGGCATCGAGCTGACCTGGGAGATGTTTCTGCGCTATTGGTTCGGCCGCACCGATCGCGCCGGGCTCGGCGATATTCTGGGGACGCGTTTTGCCGAGGAGGGCCCGGCGGTTGTCGCCCACCGGAATGCCATCGTTGCAGAGCGCCTGGACGAGATTTCCCTATTCCCCGACGCTGAGCGGTTCATCGCCAGAGTGCCGTCCAAGATCAAAATTGGTATCGTGACCGGGTCGCGCCGCATCGAGGTGGATGCCATACTCCGGCGCGTTTTGCCCGGCAGATCCTTTGCAAGCATCACATCCGCAGAGGATTACACTCAGCCAAAACCTGATCCGGGCCCATTTCTCGCGGGGGCGCGTGCCGTGCAGTCCACCCCGAGCGCGTGTCTGGTCCTCGAGGACAGCCCGGCGGGCATTATTGCTGCCCAGCGTGCTGGCATGCGGACGGTCGGTGTCGAGCGCGGCCGGTTCATCCCGCTGCCTGATGCGACCTGGCGTGTCGCGTCGCTTGATGAGCTTACCGTGTCGCCGGACGGCGAGATCAGGGTCGCCGCTGCCTCTCAGCGCTAACCCTTTCGCCAAATAACCTTGGTCGTCCTGAGGATGACAGATGCCGCCGCTCTTGCCGTTACCGCAAGGTAAAGCATTCGATGTCGTCGGGCTTGGTATCAATGTGGTGAATTACCTGTACCTGCTGGAAAGCTTCCCCGAACCGGACAGCAAAGTGGACCCGCTGGACTTCACGATGCAGGGCGGCGGCCTGGTCGCCACCGCGATGGTGGCTTGCGCCCGATTGGGCGCCCGGACCAAGTACGTCGGCAAGGTCGGGAAAGACGAAGCCGGCCGCTGGTCGCGCGAGAGTTTGGCCAGGGAGCGGATTGACGTCAGCGATGTCGTGGAAGACCCGGCCGAGCACACCCGCGTCACCTTCGGCATGATCGAGAAGCCGACCGGGCGGCGTACGCTCATTCGCAACATGCCGCCGCTGGCCCGCCTGCGGCCGGCCGAAGTACCAGACCAGGTCGTGACCTGTGGGAGGCTCCTCCATCTGGACGGCTACGAAGGGCCGGTCGCCGTTTGGGCGGCGCAGTTGGCGCGTGCCGCCGGTGTGCCCGTCTCCGTGGACGCCGAGCGGGCGACGGAATGTTGGGAAGAGTTGTTTCCACTCACCGACATGCTCATTGTGGGCAAAGGGCTTGGCGCTGAGATTACTGGGCGGGCCACGATTCCGGGCATCCTCGACAGCCTAGCGGCATACGGTCCGTGTATCGTGGGCGTCACGTCT